>JBOGZQ010000191.1:0-16788 GCA_050697375.1 Gaiellaceae bacterium
CCGCCGGCCGTGCAGACAGGTACGAGCGTTACCGTGCAACTTCATTCCGGTCCTCCTTGGACTGGGTGGCTTCGACACCCCCAGCCTCCAAGGAGGCCCGGATGGAACAACGCTCCTAGGATCTACACCTAGGGCCACGCCCCGGCTCAACGCGGCCAAAACGGCGACTTGCGCGCGAGCTTCGTTCGCGAGTACACCGCTCTCACGACCTCGAGGTACCTCAACGGGTAGAGCGGGCGACCGTCCATCGCACAAGCTCTCACGGTTCCCAGGCCTCGCCGCCGGTGTCCCAGCCGACGAGGCAGGGGTCGGCGATCTCCGCTGCGACCTGCTCGAGCCGCGCCTGATCGACCTTGCCGTCGGCCGCGAGCTCCGCGATGCGCTCGCCCTTCCACGTCACCGGGACCGCGACCCGCCGCGCCTCGTCCGCGTCGCCCGACTCCGGCCCGAGGACGAGCGCCCCGTCCTCGACGAAGAAGATCCCGGCCCACACGCAGCCGTCCGCAACGAGCGAGGCAACCGTCTGCCGCAGAACGTCGTCCGCGTCAGCCGACACCGAGCCGCGCCTTGTAGTCGTCGGAGATCGGGACCGCTTTGCGCGCCGCGAGGTCGACGTACACGAGCGTCTGGTGCGCCGTCACCATCAACGTCCCCTCCGGCACCTTGTGCGCCGCGAACTCGTACGTGATGCTCGTCCGCCCGACGCGCCCGATGCGCACGTGGATCTCGAGCTCGTCGTCGAATCGCGCCGGCGCGAAGTACTCGACGTCGTTCGCCCGCATGACGAACTCGCCAACGCCGTCGTAGCGCAGCAGGCCGACGGAGCGGAGGTACTCGACGCGCGCCAGATCGAAGTACGGGTTGTAGCGCCCGTAGTAGACGATCCCCTGCGCGTCCGTATCGGAGAACCCGACCCGCGTCCGCGCCGTGAAGGCGTAGTCGCTCACGAGCGGATGAGCGCGAGCAGCTCGTCGCGCTTCTGCTCCATCAGCCCTTCGGAGGTCGCCTCGAGATTCAGGCGCAGCAGCGGCTCGGTGTTCGACGGCCGCACGTTGAAGTGCCAGTCGTCGGCGTCGACGGAGATGCCGTCGAGGTGCGAGATCTTCCCCTCGCTCGCGTAGCGCTCCTTGATCTCCTGGAGCTTGAGCGCGACGTCGGCGACGGGCGTGTTCAGCTCGCCGGTGATGAAGTGCTTCTCGCGCAGCGGCGCGATGATCTCCGACAGCTTCCGTCCCTTGCGCGAGATGAGCTCGAGCATGAGGAGGAACGGGACGATGCCCGTGTCGGCTTGCGAGAAGTCGCGGAAGTAGTAGTGGCCCGAGACCTCGCCCCCGAACGCGGCGTGATCCTTCCGCATGCGCGCCTTGATGAACGCGTGGCCGACGCGATTGATGAGTGCGATTCCACCGTCGCGCTCGATCGTCTCCGGAACGGCTCGGCTCGCGCGCACGTCGTAGATGATCTTCGCGCCCGGCTCGCGGGCGAGAACGGATTCCGCGAAGAGCGCGGTGACGAAGTCGCCCGGGACGAACTCCCCCGTGTCGTCGACAAAGAAGCAACGGTCGGCATCCCCATCGAAGGCGACCCCGAGGTCGGCGCCCTCCTCGATCGTCTTCTTCACGATGAACTCGCGGTTCTCCGGCAGCAGCGGGTTCGGCTCGTGGTTCGGGAACGAACCGTCCGGCTCGAAGAAGCAGCGAACCGCATCGACCATCGGGAGCCGCTCGAGCACCGGCGGCAGCATCGCTCCCGCCATCCCGTTCGCCGCGTCGATGACGACCTTCAGCGGCCGCAGTGAGGACACGTCGATGAAGGACATCACCCGATCGACGTACGCAGGCCATATGTCGTATTCGGACACCGGCCCCGCAGGACCGGAAAGGGGCCAGACCCCTGACATGGCCCGGTCGCGCACGTCCAGAAGACCCGACTCGCCGCCGACGGGCAGCGCGCCCCGGCGGACGATCTTCATCCCCGTGTACTCCTTCGGATTGTGCGAGGCCGTCACCGTCAGGCCTCCGTCGAGGCCGAGCTCGCCGACGGCGAAATAGAGCATCTCCGTCCCGATCATCCCCAGATCGAGCACGTCTGCGCCGCCGTCAGCCGCGCCGCGCATGGCCGCGGCGGCCATGCCGGGACTGGACAAGCGCATGTCGCGCCCGACGGCGAACCGCTTCGGCTCGAACTGCGCGACGACCGCGCGCCCGATCGCGTACGCGCCTTCCTCGTCCAGCTGGGACGGGTAGATCCCGCGCACGTCGTACGCCTTGAAAACCATGGAATCGAGCACTCCGCGGCGATCCTAGCCATGTCCGCCCCACGTACCATGGAGACATGGAGCGCAAGCTCGCAACCGTTCTCTTCCTCGACCTCGTCAGCTCGACGGAGCTCGTCGCCGACTCTGACCCCGAGGTCGTCCGGCGGCGCGTCACCCGGTTCTTCGACCAGGTCTCGCACTGCATCATCACGCACGGCGGCACCCTGGAGAAGTTCGCCGGCGACGCCGTCATGGCCGCCTTCGGCATCCCGCTCGCGCACGAGGACGACGCCGAGCGAGCCGTCCGCGCCGGCCTCGCCACGCTCGAGCGCGTCCGCGAGCTCGGCCTCGAGGCGCGCGTCGGGATCGAGTCCGGCGAGGTCGTCGCCGACGACTCCGCGTCGACGTTCGCCACCGGTGAAGCGGTCAACATCGCCGCCCGGCTCCAGCAGGAGGCAGCCGTGGGAGAGATCCTCGTCGGCCCCGGCGCCGCGCGCCTCGTCGGCGGCCGCATCGAGCTCGAACCCGCAGGCGCGCTCGCGCTGCGCGGCTTCCGCGAGCCCGTCGAGGCGAGCCGCGTCGTCTGCGCGGCGGACCCCGGCACGCCGATCGCGTCGGTGAAGGCGCCGCTCGTCGGCCGCGAGTCGGAGCTGGAGCTGCTCGAGAACACGTTCGCGCGCACCGTGCGCGACCGGCGCGCGACGCTCTTCACGATGTACGGCGACCCGGGCGTCGGCAAGAGCCGGCTCGCGCGCGAGTTCACCGAGGGCGTCGAGGGCGCGACCGTGCTCTTCGGGCGCTCGCTTCCGTACGGCGAGGGCGTCACGTACTGGCCGCTCGCCGAGATGGTGAAGTCGTCGGCGGGCATCAGCGACGACGACCCGCTCGACGAGGCGCAGCGCAAGCTCCGCGACTATTGCGAGGACGAGGAGGTCGCAGACCTGCTCGGCCTCGCCGTCGGCGTGCTCGCGGCCGTCGAGGGAGAGCGCGCGCAGCGCGAGATCGCGTGGGCCGCGCGCGCGTGGGCGGAGCAGCTCGCGCAGGCACAGCCGCTCATCCTCGTCTTCGAGGACACGCACTGGGGCGAGGAGCCGCTGCTCGAGCTGATCGAGCACCTCGCCGCGTGGGTGAAGGACGCCCCGCTCCTGATCCTGTGTCTCGCGCGCGCGGAGCTGCTCGACGTCCGCCCGACGTGGGGCGGCGGCCGCGTGCGGGCGACGACGATCGAGCTCGAGCCGCTGCGCGAGGACGAGAGCGTCCAGCTCGTCGAGGCGCTCACCGTCGACCTCGACATCCCGCTCGACCTGCGCACCGTGCTCGCGAAGACGGAAGGGAACCCGCTCTTCGTCGAAGAGACGATCCGTATGCTCGCGGAGCGCCCGCGCGACGGGTTCGAGCGGATCCCGGACACACTGCAGGCGCTCATCGCGGCCCGCATCGACCGGCTGCCCGGCTCGGCGCGCGTCGCCGTACAGCGCGCCGCGGTCATGGGGAGGATCTTCATGGCGGGCGCGCTCGAGCGCCTCTCGCCCGAGGTCGAGGAGATCGGCAACGCGCTCGACGAGCTGCTGCTGCGCGATCTGATCGTCGAGGAGCCGCGTGCGTCGATCAGCGGCGAGCAGGCGTACAAGTTCAAGCACGTGCTCATCCGCGAAGTCGCGTACGCGGGCCTCTCGAAGTCGGCGCGCGCCGACCTGCACTACGCGTTCGCGGAGTGGCTCGGCGAGCGCGCGGGCGACGAGCTGCTCGAGATCCGCGCATTCCATCTCGACCAGGCGGCGCGCCTGCTGACCGAGCTCGACGGAGCCGCACCGCCCGACCTGCGCGAGGAGGCGGCGGCGATGCTCACGAAGGCGGGCCATCGTGCGCTCTCGCGCGAAGCGTTCCGCAGCGCGCGCAAGCTGCTCCTGCGCGCAGTGGAGCTCGCGCCGACGCTCGAGCGCCGGTATCTCGCCGGCCGCGCGGCGTGGCGTCTCGCCGACTTCCCCGCCGTGATCGTGGAGATGGCGGACGTCGCCGAGCACGCCGCCGCCTCGGGCGAGCACGTCGTGCAGGGGCGCGCACTGACGGCGCTCGCGGAGGCGACGCTCCAGCACAAGGCCGACGCAGGGGCGGCAGGCGTGATCGCGGCGAAGGCGCTCGACGTCCTCGCGAACGAAGCGCCGGGCATCCGCTTCGAGCCGCTCTGGATCTCGTCGCAGATCGCGGGTTGGCTCGGCGACTCCACCGCGTTCGAGAAGTACGCGAAGCTCGCGCTCGAAGCCGCGCGCGACGCCGAGCGCAAGGACCTCGAGGTGCTCGTCATCCAGAGCCTCGCGTTCGCCTACATCACGCGGCTCGAGATCGCGGACGCCCTGCCGCTCGTCGACCGCGCGTTCGAGCTCGCCGACGCGAGCGGAAGCATCACCGGCCGCGCGTCCGCGCACGCCGTCCGCGGCTACTACGAGCTCGTCACCGAGCACCCCGCCGAGGCCGAGGCCGACTACGCGACCGCGCGCGAGCTGTACGGCGAGATCGGGAACACGCGCCGCGAAGCGGTCATGCTCATGTTCGTCGGACGGGCAGCGTTTGCGCAGGGCCACGACGCACGCGCGGAGGCGATCCTGCGCGACGCCGTGCGCACGCTGAAGGGGCTCGGCGACCGTGGCTCACTCTGTGAGGCGCAGCGCGCGCTGGCGATGGTGCTCGCGGAGGAGGACAAGCTCGACGAGGCGGAGCGCCACGCGCTCGAAGCGCGCGAGACCGTCGGCCCCGAGGACCGGGTCTCCGTCGGGACGACGCTGCTCTCGCTCGGCGTCGTGCGTGCGAAGCAACACCGCGACGAGGAGGCGGAGACGCTCCTTGGCGAAGCGGTCGACACGTTCCGCATGTACGAGCTGCGCGCGCTCGAGCACTGGGCGCTGCGCAGGCTCATCGAGTTCCTGCACGACCGCGGCCGCGACGACGAGGCGGCGGTCTACGAGGAGCGGCGGGCCTCGCTCGGCCCTACGAGCACCGCGCGTATCGCCTGAGTCGACTCGACGTCGGGCGACTCGCTGATCACCGTCGCCGGCCGCTCGAACCGCGCGAGCGCGTCTCGCAGCGGCTCGGCGCGCAGCGTGCCCTCGCCGTAGGGGAGATGCTTCGTCTCGTTCCGGTTCGCGTACTGGATGTCGCTGAAGTGGATGTGGAACGGCGCGCCATCCTCGAGTACGTCGTCGGCCGCCTCGAGCGCTGCGGCGAACGGGTCGACGCCGACGAACGCGCCGTCGCTCGTCGCGTGCATGTGCGCAAAGTCGAGCACGGGGCGGACCCAGTGCAGCTGCGACGCGATGAAGACGACGTCCTCGAGCGAGCCGAGATCGCGCACGCGTCCCATCACCTCGACTCCGAACGGGACGCCGCGATCCTTCTTCTCCAGGCGCTCGCGCAGCTCGCCGAGCTGCTCGACGACCGACGCGAGCGCCTCGTCCCGCGTCCGTCCGAGGAGGAAGCCGGGATGGAAGACGACGAGCTCGGCGCCGCATGCGGCGGCGATGCCGGCCGAGTGGTAGAGCATCCCCGTCGCCATGTTGAGCTTCTTCCCGCGCTCGGCGTGGCCCATGAAGCCGGCGAGCGGCGCGTGGACGGAGAGCGCGATGCCGGCCTCGTGCGCCCGGTCGCCCAGCTTCGCGGCGAAGTCGTAATCCATCCAGAACTTCCCCTCGAAATCGATCTCACAGGCGCTGTAGCCGAGCGCGAGGAGGGCCTCGATCGCCGCCTCCGGGCTCTCCCGCGAGGGCATTCGTGCCGGTCCGAACTTGATGGCACCCATTCCGTCCGACGCAGTTTCTACGTTTTCGGCATGGCCAAGCACCCGTCGCGGATCGACCTGCTCGAGCTGGACATCGACCTTCGCCTCGCCGATCTCTGGCGGGAGGCGGGCGACATCTCCGAGTGGAACCTCGACGTCGTCGCGGCATTCCTCCGCGCGGCCTACGGGAAGGGCTACTGCGACGCGCTCACCGAGGAAGCTCCTGGCTCCCTTTGTCACGATCACGGGTATCGGGTGCCGGGTCGGCGGTCGGCGCCGCAGAGCGCTTAAGCGGAGGCGCGAGTAAATCGGCGCCTCCTTTTCTGGTCGGCGCCGCAGAGCGCTTAGCCGGGCTCTCCGCGCCGCTACGATCCAGGTGTGAAGCGGAGCCCTGCCCGCCTCGTCATCGCGCTGTCCGTGGCCGCCGTCCTCGCGGTCTTCATCGTGTACACGTCGATCGCCGGCGCCGGCACGCCGCAGATCGAGCCGAGCACGCTCGATGCGCACGCGGGTCAGGACGTTCTTCTCGTCGGCACCGTCGTCGGCCACGTCGCCGGCGACTCGCACGCGGGCGGCATGCGCTTCGTGCTGAAGGACGACCACGGCTCGACTCCCGCTCGAACGCGCGTCCTGTACTCCGGCAGCGTGCCCGATCTCTTCCGCACGGGACGGCAGGTCGTCGTCGAGGGGACGCTCCGCAACGGGACGTTCGTCGCGAAGCCCGGCTCGCTCGTGACGAAGTGCCCGTCGAAGTACACGCCGGCGAAGTCCAACACGTAGTGGCGGCGCTCGGCCGCGCCGCGCTCCTCCTCAGCCTCGGGCTCGTCGCCTACGCGCTCGTGGGCGGCTCGCTCGCGGCGTGGAAGCGGAAGCGCCGGCTCGCGCTCTCCGCGCAGAACGCGCTCGTCGCCGCTTTCGCGACGACGCTCGTCGCCGCGATCGTCCTCTGGATCGCGCTCGGGCGGCGTGAGCTCTCATTCGTCTACGTCGCGCAGCACACGAGCCACTCGCTGCCGCTCGGGTACGCGCTCTCGGCGTTCTGGGGCGGCCAGGAGGGATCCCTCCTTCTCTGGCTGCTCGTGCTCACCGGCTATTCCGCGCTCGCCGTGCTGCTCAACCGGCGCACGCGCGACCTCATCGCGTGGACGGTGCCCGTGCTCGGCGGTGTCGCCGTCTTCTTCGCGTTCATGCTCTGCTTCGTCTCGAGCCCCTTCAACACGGCAGCCGCCCCCGCTGACGGCGCGGGCATGGTGCCGAGCCTCCAGAACCCGTACATGCTCGCGCACCCGCCGATGCTGTATCTCGGCTACGTCGGGCTGACGATCCCGTTCGCGTTCGCGATGGGCTCGCTGCTCGCGCGGCGCACCGACGAGCGTTGGATCATCGCGACTCGGCGGTGGACGCTCGCGGCCTGGGCGTTCCTCGGCGTCGGGCAGCTGCTCGGCGCGCACTGGGCGTACGTCGAGATCGGCTGGGGCGGCTACTACGCGTGGGACCCGGTCGAGAACGCGGCGCTCATGCCGTGGCTCGCCGCCACCGCGTTCCTCCACTCGGTGATGATCCAGGAGAAGCGCGGGATGCTGAAGGTCTGGAACGTGACGCTCGTCGCGCTCGCGTTCAGCCTCTCGCTCTTCGGCACGTTCCTCACGCGGTCCGGCGTCGTCAGCTCGATCCATTCGTTCTCGCAGAGCCCGATCGGCGGCTGGTTCCTCGGCTTCCTCGCCGTCGTCGTCGTCTTCTCCGTCGCGCTCATCTACCTGGGCCTGCCGCTGCTGCGAGCGCGGACGAAGCTCGAGTCGCTCGTCTCGCGCGAAGCGACGTTCCTTTACAACAACCTGCTGCTCGTCGCGCTCGCGCTGACGATCCTCTGGGGCGTCGTGTACCCGATCCTGACGCAGGCGGTGAACGGGACGACGCGCTCGGTCTCGGGGCCGTACTACGACTTCTTCCTCCACAGCTTCGGGCTCCCGCTCCTGCTGCTGATGGGGATCGGACCACTCGTCGCGTGGCGGCGCGCCTCCCTGCGCGCGCTCGGGAAGACGTTCGCGATCCCCGCCGCCGTCGCCGTCGTCACCGGGGCGGCGCTCCTTGGAGCCGGATTCGGCAGCTCCACGCCGGGCCTCCTTGCGTACACGTTCTCGGCGTTCGTCGCCGCGTCGATCGTGCTCGAGTTCGTGCGCGGCTGCCTCGCAACCGGCTCGCTCACCCGGCTCGTCGCGCGCAATCGCCGCCGTTACGGCGGGTACGTCGTGCACGCCGCCGTCCTGCTGCTCGCGATCGGCATCGCCGGCTCGAGTGCGTACCAGACCGTGCGCGAGAAGAGCCTCCGGCCGGGTCAATCGATGCAGGTGGCGGGCTACACGCTCACGTACGAGTCGCTCGGGACGCGGCAGCTCCAGAACTCGCAGCAGACGAGCGCGACGGTCTCGGTCGACCGCGGCAGCTCCCACGTGTCGACGCTTCATCCGGGCAAGAGCTGGTTCCCGGTCGAGCAGTCGTCTTCCAACGACGTCTCGATCTATCACGACCCGCGCAACCTCGGCGATGTCTACACGATCGCCGACGGCATCTCGAAGAACGGGACACTCGAGCTGAAGGTGCTCGTGAAGCCGCTCGTGAACCTCGTCTGGGCGGCCGGGTTCGTCTTCGTCTTCGGCGCGCTCGTCGCCATGTGGCCGGACGCGGTCGAGCAGCGGCGGCTCGTCGAGCGGTACGCAGCACTGCCGGTATGACGCTCGCGCTCGTGCTCGGGGCCGTCCTCGCAATCGTCGCCGTGCTTGCCGTCGCGCGCCCGTTCCTGCACGAGCCGGTGACCTCGAGCGACGTCCTCGACGAGCCGGGCGAGCTGGAACGGCGCCGGCTGGCGCTCGCGGAGGAGCGGGACCACGCGCTGTATGCGCTGAAAGAGCTGGAATTCGACCACCGGACGGGCAAGATCTCGGACGAGGACTACCGCCGCCTCGTGGGGCCGCTGCGGCGGCGGGCAGCGGAGGCGTTACGTGCGCTCGAACCGCGGGCAGAAGCACGGCATGCCCGCGTCGCCCGACCCGGCTAACGAGACAAGGCGCGTCCCGCTGCCGCCCTCCGAGACGGGCCCCGTCCCTGTCGCGGTCAAGCATGCGGAGCCGCGCTGGTTCGGCGTGCCGCCGCCGCTGCTCCTGCTCGGTCTCACGGTCGGGTCGTTCCTGATCGCGATCGTCCTCTTCGCCGGCGGCAGCTGGCCCGCAGGCCTCGTCCTGCTCGGCCTCTCCGCGCTCTTCGCCGCCCTGTTCCTCGAGGTCGCGCGCCGCCGGCCGGACTCGACGCTCACCCAGGCGTCGTCGAGCGCGGCGATCGGCGCACGATCGTGGGCGGGCTCCCGGCTCGAGCTGCTGCGCGCCCGCTCGAGCGCGGTCGCGGAGTCCCAGCGTGTGCTCGGCGCCCGCGCGGTGATCGAGTCCGAGCGCCGCATGGCCCGCCTCCGCCTCGGTGAGGCGCTTCGGAGCGACGACGAGGAGGCGGCAAGCGCGGCTCAGGAGCGGCTGAGCGAGCTCGACCGCTCCGAAGGCTCACTCGAAGGCCGTGCGGAGGCCCGTCGGGCCGAGGCCGACGAGCGGATCCGCCGCATCCGCATGTCCACCCAGCAGACGATGATCGTCGCCCCCAAGCCCCGGGACGACACGCGCCGCCCGGCGGCGTAGAGTCCGTCGCGGGGCAGGGACGCACGGCGTCCCGGCGAACCTCTTTTTTCGATGGCTAGACGCGTCGCGGTCCTCCTCATCCTCGGATTCGCCATCGTTGCGGCTCCGGCCTTCGGCGGCGACAACCTCGGACAGCAGAAGGCGACCCTCGACGCGAAGCTCGCAGCGGTGCAGGCGAAGATCGCGAGCACACGCGCGCGCGAGTCGCATCTGAACACGCAGATCGGTTCGCTCGACACGCAGATCGGCACGCTCGAGACGAAGGTGGGGGACGTCTCGACGAAGCTCTCTGCGCTCCAGGATGACCTGTCGCTGCGCGAACGCCGGCTGAAGACGCTCAACCAGTTGTTCCAGGTGCAGACGAGTCGCGTCCACGATCTACGGCACGAGTACTCGCTCGCGCTGATCCGGCTCGACGACCGGCTCGTGTCGATCTACAAGCAACCCGATCCCGGGACGATCGATCTCGTGCTGCAGGCGAAGAGCTTCCAGGACGTTCTCGACGAGCTCAACTACCTCGGCATCGTCGCGAAGGCGGACAAGTCGATCGCCCTCCAGGTCGCGGAGGCGAAGCGCGCCGTGATCGCCGCGCGGAAGAAGACCGCCGCCGTTCGCGCGTCGGTGCAGAACGAGGCGAACAAGATCAACGCGCGCGTCGAGCAGGAGGCGATCCTGCGCGGGCAACTGCTCTCGAGCAAGGGCCAGCTCTCGAACGCGAAGGCCGGGAAGGCGCATGCGCTCGTGCTGACGAAGAAACAGGAACAGGGCGAGATCGACGAGTCGCAGGCGATCGCGGCGGCCAGCGCGTCGATCGCGGCGAAGATCCGAGCAGCGGAGGCGGGGACGCCGGCGGCGACGAGCCCGCCGGCGACCGCGAGCGCGGCCGGGTTCATCTGGCCCGTGCAGGGGCCGATCACGAGCCCGTTCGGCCCGCGCTGGGGGAGCTTCCATCCCGGCATCGACATCGGCGTCCCCGAGGGCACGCCCATCCACGCGGCCGCCGCCGGCACGGTCATCTACTGCGGCTGGGAGGAGGGCTACGGGAACTTCGTCGTCATCGACCATCACAACGGCCTGGCGACCGCCTACGGCCACCAGTCCAGGATCGCCGTCTCCTGCAACGAGAACGTCTCCCAGGGCCAGATCATCGGCTATTCCGGCTGCACCGGGTACTGCACGGGGCCGCATCTTCACTTCGAGGTGCGGGTCAACGGCACCCCCGTGGATCCCTTGGGCTACCTGCCGTAACCCGGTCTCGGCTCGGGACGTTTACTCCTTGAAAAGCTGATTTTCTGAGGTCGTCTCCCGACGACGCCGGCCGCCTCCCCCGGGGCGGCCGGTTGCTTTCTAGGCTTGCCGGACGAGGAGATAGACGTTGAGCGCGGTGATGAGCGCCGAGATGGCGATCGCCGCCGCGCTCGTCAGGCCGCGGTTCGTGTAGGCGCCCATCACCGCCCGGCGACGGGTGAGGAGGACGAGCGGCACGAGCGCGAATGGGATGCCGAACGAGAGGACGACCTGGCTCAGCACGAGCGCGCTCGTCGGGCTGACGCCGATCGCAAGGACCACGAGCGCGGGCGCCATCGTCACGGCGCGGCGGAGGACGAGCGGAATGCGCAGGCCGACGAAGCCCGCCATCACAACCTGACCGGCGTACGTGCCGACGCTCGACGACGACGCACCGGATGCGAGGAGCGCAACCGCGAACGCGAGCGCGGCAGTCCCGCCGACGAGCCGGCCGAGCTCGACGTGCGCCTGCTGAATCGTGTGCAGCCCGGAAAGGGCCTGCGTGTGGAAGAGCTTCGCGGCGACCGCGAGCATTGCGAGGTTGATGAGACCCGCGAGGCCGAGCGCAACGATGACGTCGACGCGCTCGTAGCGCAGCACGCGGCGCCGTTCGGATTCGTCTCGCACGGGAGTCCGTCCCTGCGTCAACGCCGAGTGGAGATAGATCGCGTGCGGCATCACCGTCGCGCCGACGATTCCCACGGCGAGGTAGAGCGACGAGCCGCCGGCGAGGTGCGGAACGAACGTGTCGTGCAGCGATGCCGACGCTGACGGCCCGATCTTCAGCGTCTCGTACAGGAAGCCGAGGAAGATGATCCCGAGGAGCGCCGAGATGGCGAGCTCGAAGCGGCGGTATCCCTGGCGCTGCAGCGCAAGGACACCGAACGCGATGAAGCCGGTGATGACGCCGGCCGGGAAGAGCGGTACGTGGAAGAGGAGGTTGAGCCCGAGCGCCGCGCCGAGAAACTCCGCGATGTCGGTCGACATCGCCATCACCTCCGCCTGGATCCACAGGCCGGCGCTGGCCCAGCGCGGGTAGTGCTCGCGGCAGAGCTCCGGCAGGTTCTTCCCGGTGACGATGCCGAGCTTCGCCGAGAGGTACTGGATGAGCATCGCCATGAGGTTCGCGGCGAGCACGACCCAGAGCAGGAGGTAGCCGTACTTCGCGCCCGCCTGGATGTTCGTCGCGAAATTCCCCGGGTCGACGTATGCGATCGCGGCGACGAACGCGGGGCCGAGCATCGCGATCGAGCCGCGGACGCGTCCACGGGCGAAGAGCGCCTCGAGCGGGCTGAGGCCGCCGGGGCGGTCGAGGACGGCGCTCGAGTCGGCGGGAGGCGGCGTCATGCGGTGACGCGCATCGCCCGTGCGAGCACGGCTCCGAGCACGTGCACCTCGTCGTCGACGCGGACGTAGAGGGGCCCGTCGAACGGCTGGCGCTCGATCACCTCGATGTCGGCCCCCGGCGCGATGCCGCGCTCGCTGAGGAAACGGAGCATCGCCGGGTCGGCGTCGGAGACGCGGACGAACGTGCCCCGCTCGCCCGGCTCGAGCGCGTAGAGGCTGCGGCTCTCGACCTCCGGCACGGTCAGCTCCCGGCTCGGAATCGGGTCGCCGTGGGGATCGAACGCGGGATCGCCGAGCTTGGCCGCGATCAGCTCCTCCAGCTCCTCCGACAGGACGTGCTCGAGCACCTCCGCCTCGGCGTGCACCTCGTCCCAGGTCATCCCGAGGCTCTCGACGAGGAACAGCTCGAGCAGCCGGTGGTGGCGGACGACTTCGAGCGCGACGCGCGTGCCGCGCTCGGTCAGGCGGACGCCGCGGTAGGGGACGTGCTCGACGAGGCCGAGCTGGGTCAGCTTCGGGAGCATCCCGGAGACGGACGCAGGGCGGACGTCGAGCCGCTCGGCGAGCGCGGTGGTCGTGACCGACCCCTCGCCCGAATCGAGCGTGTAGATCGCCTTGACGTAGTCCTCCACGGCAGCCGTGACAGATTCAGGCATGCCTAAATCATAGCTGAGGAACGGCTACGAAGCTAGGAGCCGGCAGTCGCGCCTGCGCTGGCGCAGGTGCCACCGTCGATAACCGAGAACCGCCCCGCCTGCGCGCTCAGGTGGCGGAAGCCGTTTCGGTCGCCGCCGATGTAGTAGGCGCTATGCCCGCCGGCGAGGGTCACGTCGAGACAGTAGGCGGTGAAGTCCCGGGACACGTAGGCGTGTACCTGCAGCGACACGCCGGGGGATTCGCGCTGGAGCCCGACCAGGCTGAGGCCGGCGTACGACTGGTTGCCGCCGGATGCGTCCTGGTACCACGCTTCCGCGGCGGGGATCGTCGAGCGGAGATCCACATCGGTGGCACGAGTTGGCTCGGGAGGCGCGTCGAACGCTCCTGTGAGGACGTCGAGGACGGTCGTCGTGGTCGGCGAGCTGCTGCTGCGACCGAGCATGAACGCTGCCGCGATCCCGGCCGTCGCCAGCAGGCCGGCGAGGGCGACGAGGTGCCAAGGCCGCACGATGATGGTCATCGCGACAATCATCGGCAGCCGCACGCGGACGCTTGACGGAGATTGCTACGACGCCAGGCGGAGCAGGCGGAGATCCGGCAGCTGGCGCCAACGTTCCTCGAGGTCGAAGCCGTAGCCGACGAAGAGCTCGTCCGGGACGACGAAGCCGACATAGCGGACAGGGAGGTCGTCCACGAGCCGCCGGTAGGGGCGGTCCAGAAGCGTCACGGCGGCGATCGAGCTCGGCCGCCGCAGCTCGAACGTCCGGACGAGGTAGTTGAGCGTCAGGCCGGTGTCGACGACGTCCTCGACGACGATCACGTCGCGGTCGCGGATGTCGAGGTCGAGATCCTTGAGGACGCGGATCTGCTCGTGGCCGCCCATCTGCGCGCTGCCGTACCCGGCGAGCTCGACGAAGTCGAGCCCGTGGACGATCGGGATCGCGCGCGAGAGATCCGCGATGAACACGAGGCTCGCCTTCAGCGACCCGACGAGCACCGGCTCCTGGCCGGCGTAGTCGCGGCCGATCTCGGCGCCGAGCTCGCGCACCCGGCCCGCGAGCTCCTCGGCGGAGAGGTAGACCTCCCCGATCCGCGGATCTTGTGAGCCCACCGCCTACGACGCCAGGTCGAGGTGGAAGTGCTGCGCCAGCCGTTCGAGATCCCGCTTGTAGAAGAGCTTCACCTTGACGTTCGGGTACCGCTCGCGGAGCTTCCGCAGCTTTCGGTTCTTCCGCGTCACGAGCGACTGCTTCATGACCGTGAGCTCGACGTAGAGATCCTGGTCGGGGAGGTAGAAGTCGGGCGTGAACGCCTCGAGGGTGCGGCCGTCGTCGTCCTGCTCGAGGACGAAGGTCCGCGGCTCGTACTCCCACGGCACGCCGTAGTAGTCGAGGACCTTCGCGCACTCCAGCTCCGCCTGGCTTGCGAAACGAGGCGGTTCAGACCCGCGATAGACCTGGAAATCTGGGGATTCGAGCCCCATCTGCATTGCAAGGTACCGACCGCGTCGGACGGCGAAACCGTGTAAACAACCGTCGATGGCACGACTCAGCCTCACCCCTCAGAAGCGGGAGTTCTTCGAGCTCTACAACCTCGCGGCGGCGAACACGGTTGCGATCGCCCGGCAGGTGATCGAGCTGCTGGACGCCTTCCCCGACCGCAGCGAGGAGTTCGCGCGCCGCGTGAAGGATCGCGAGCACGAAGGCGACCGGATCACGCACGAGATCGTCGACCTCGTCAACCGCACGTTCGTCACGCCGTTCGACCGGGACGACATGTACCGCCTCGCCGGCGCGCTCGACGACGTCTGCGACTACGTGGACGACGCGGCCGCGAAGGTCGTCGACTACGGCGTGCGCGAGATCCGGCAGGCGGCGAAGGAGCAGGCGCGCGTGATCGAGAGCTGTACGCTGAAGCTGTCCGAGGCGGTCGCGCGCCTCGAGGGGTTCAAGGACACGCGCCGCCAGCTGATCGAGCTGCGCGAGCTCGAGGACGAGGGCGACGCGATCGAGCGCCAGGCGATCTCGGAGCTCTTCACCTCGATCGGCGGCGACGCGCTCGGGGTGATCCGCTGGAAGGACATCCACGAGTCGCTCGAGGACGCGGTCGACGCGTGCGAGAACGCGGCGGACGTCCTCGAGGCCATCATCGTCAAGAACCGCTGAGCCTTGGGCGACGTCCTCCTCGCCGCCGTGATCGTGGTCGGTCTCGGCTTCGACTTCACGAACGGCTTTCACGACACCGCCAACTACGTCGCCACGTTGGTCGGGACGCGCGCCCTCTCGCCCCGTCTCGCCGTCGCGATCTCGGCCGCCGCGAACCTCGCGGGCGCGTTCGTCACGACCGCGGTCGCGAAGACCGTCGGCAAGGGGATTATCGACACCGGCCTCGCAACCGAGAAGACGGTGCTCGCCGCGCTCTTCGGCGCGATCGTCTGGAATCTCGTGACCTGGTGGCAGGGGCTCCCGTCGAGCTCGACGCACGCGCTCATCGGCGGCCTCTGCGGCGCGGCGCTGATTCAGTCGGGAACGCGCGGCGTGCAGTGGCACGGAGTCTGGGAGAAGGTGATCCTGCCGGCGCTCGTCTCGCCCGCGATCGGCTTCGCCGGCGCGTTCGTGCTCATGGTGGTGATCTACCGCGTGTTCTTCCGCGCTTCGCCGGGCGTCGCGCATCGAGGCTTTCGCCTCGGACAGCTCGCGTCCGGAACATGGGTTGCGTTCACGCACGGCGCGAACGACGCGCAGAAGACGATGGGCGTGATCGCGGCGGCGCTCGCAATCCACGGCGGGCATCCGGACGACCTGCGGATCGACCGCTGGGTGATCGTCGCAGCCGGGCTCGCGATCGCCGCCGGGACGTACACGGGCGGCTGGCGGATCATGAGGACGCTCGGCCAGCGCGTGTACCAGATGGAGCCGCCGTCGGGGTTCGCAGCACAGGCGAGCGCCGGCGCGGTCATCTACGCGTCGACGAGGTACGGCTATCCGCTCTCGACGACGCACGTCGTCTCCGGCGCCGTCATGGGCGCGGGGGCGACGAAGCGCCTGTCGGCCGTTCGCTGGGGCGTGGCGGGCCACATGATGGTTGCCTGGGTGCTCACGATTCCTGCTGCTGCGCTCGTGGCGGCCGGCATGTGGTTCGTCGTCGAGGTGATTTTCTGATGCGGTTGGGCCTCGGCCCGGGGAGCGGCGAGATCTACAAGTTGCTGGCGGAGGCCGGCGAGTGCGTCGCCGCGGTCGCGCGGCTCGTCGAGCGGCGTTTCCTGGAGTGGCCGACGGGGCCGTCGCAGGACGAGGTGAAGCAGTTGGAGCACGCGGCCGACCAGGTCGTGTCGTCCCTACTCTCGCAGACGAACAGCATGTTCGTCACGCCGTACGACCGCGACGACATCGTCACGCTTGCGTTCGCGGTCGACGACGTCGCCGACGAGGCGGAGAACGCGGCCGAGCTGCTCGGCCTCTACGGGGTGGAGAACCCGACGAAGCAGTCGTTCGAGCTGTGTTCTCTGCTGGTGCGCGCCGCGAACGAGCTTGCGGCGCTCCTCGGTGAGCTGCGGGGCCTGCACGGCTCGTCCGATCGAATCCGTGTGATCAAGGAGATCGAGGACGAGGCGGACGACGTCGCGCGCGCCGCCCGCGCGAGCCTGTTCAAGAACGATCGCATCGACCCGGTGATCGTCATCCGCTGGAAGGACATCTACGAGGCGCTCGAAGATGCGATCGACGCCTGCGACACGGCGGCGGCTCGGGTAGGAAACGTCCTCGTGAAGAACGCGTGAGGATTCGGAT
>JBOGZQ010000192.1:0-4524 GCA_050697375.1 Gaiellaceae bacterium
GCGGGCGGCTCGACCGGCACGAGGTCGGGCTCGGGGAAGTAGCGGTAGTCGTCCGCCTCCTCCTTCGAGCGATGCACGGTGAGCCGGTCGGTGTCGGCGTCGTAGTCGTACGTCGACTGCACGACGACTTCGCCTGCCTCATGAGCGGCGACCTGCTGTCGCACCGCCGCCTCGATCGCGCGGCCGATGAACGTGAACGAATTCATGTTCTTGATCTCCCACCGCGGACGGAGTCCCTCATCGCCGCGCTTGCGCACCGAGACGTTCACGTCGGCGCGCATCGTCCCCTTCTCCATCTCCGCGTCGCTGACCCCGAGCTCGACGATGGTCTGCCGCAGCAGGCGCATGTAGCGGAGCGCCTCGTCGGCGGAGTGCATGTCCGGCTCGCTGACGATCTCGAGGAGCGGCGTCCCGCCGCGGTTGAAGTCGACGAGCGAGGCGGTCGCGCCGACCGAACGGCCGGTCGCGCCGCCGGCGTGGACGGTCTTCGCCGCGTCCTCCTCGAGATGCGCGCGCACGATGCCGACGACTTCCTCGCCGTCCTCCGTCGGAACGGCGAGCTGTCCCCGCCCGCACAGCGGCTCCTCGTACTGGCTGATCTGGTAGCCCTTCGGCAGGTCGGGATAGAAGTAGTTCTTGCGCGCGAAGATCGCGCTGTCCGCGATCTCGCATTCGAGCGCGAGGCCGAGCTTGATCGTCAGCTCGATCGCGCGTCCGTTGGGAACGGGAAGCGCGCCCGGATGCGCGAGACAGACGGGGCACGTGCGCGAGTTCTCGTGCGCGCCGTAGTCGAGCTCGCAGCGGCAGAACATTTTCGTCCGCGTCTTCAGGTGCGCGTGCACCTCGAGGCCGATGACGGGCTCCCACTCAGACACCGAGCCTGCCTTTCGCCTCGAGGAGCGCCTCTTCGATGTCCTCGCGCACCTCGACCATCCCGAGCCGGTGCTCGAGCACGCCGTGACGCTCGATGAGCCACAGCTCGCGCTCGCCCGCTTCGAGCTGGAGCTTCACGTCGCCGACGAGGACGGCGCGCGAGCCGTCGAGCACGCGCGGCGACGCGCCGAAGACGCGCTCGACGGCGGTGACGAACTCCGCTGCGGGATCCTCGAATCTCACCTCAGCCGTTCCGGGACGACGTCGAAGCCGATCGCCTGCTCGAGCGCGTGCCCGACGCGGAACAACGCGTTCTCGGAGAACTGCGGGCCGATCAGCTGCAGGCCGACGGGCAAGCCCTCCGAGAGCCCGCACGGCACGTTCAGCCCGGGCAGGCCGGCCATGCACGACGGGATGGTCAGCAGGTCGCACGCGTACATCGCGAGCGGATCCGTCGTCTTTCCGCCGAGCTCGAACGCGACGGTCGGCGACGTCGGCGTGACGAGCAGGTCGAAGCGCTCGAACGCCTCCGCGTGCTCGCGCGCGATCACCGTGCGCACTTTCTGCGCCTGGCCGTAGTACGCGTCGTAGTAGCCGGCCGAGAGCGCGTACGTCCCGACGAGGATGCGCCGCTTCGGCTCGTCGCCGAATCCCTCGTCGCGCGTGTTCTTGTACATCGCCAGCCGGTCCTCGGAGTGCGGCGAGCGGTACCCGTAGCGCACGCCGTCGTAGCGCGCGAGATTCGACGACGCCTCTGCCGGCGCGATGAGGTAGTAGCAGGGAAGGCCGAAGTCGACCGAGCGCGGCAGCGAGCACTCTCCCACCTCCGCGCCGAGCTGCCGGCACAGCGCGATCGCATGCTCGACCGCGGCGCGTACGCCCGGCTCGATCGCCTCGTGCTCGTTCAGCTCGCGCGGGATGCCGACGCGGACGCCCTTCAGGTCGTCTCCCTCCGGAAGGACGACCTGCGGCGACTCGACCGTCGTCGTGTCACACGGGTCGCGCCCGGCGATGATCGAGTAGAGGTACGCGCAGTCGCGTACGTTCTTCGCGACCGGCCCGACCTGGTCGAGGCTCGACGCGAACGCGACGATCCCGTAGCGCGAGACCGTGCCGTACGTCGGGCGCAGGCCGACGTTGCCGCAGAGCGCCGAGGGCTGCTTGATCGAGCCGCCGGTGTCGGAGCCGAGCGCCCACGGCGCGAGGCCGCCTGACACTGCCGCGGCCGAGCCGCCGCCGGAGCCGCCCGGCACGCGCGCGGGGTCCCACGGGTTGTGCGACGGGCCGTACGCCGAGTTCTCCGTCGACGATCCCATCGCGAACTCGTCGGTGTTCGTCTTGCCGAGCAGGCGCAGGCCGTGCTGCTTGCAGCGCGCGGCGACCGTCGAGTCGTAGACGGGCACGTACCCCTCGAGGATGCGCGAGCCCGCGGTCGTCGGGATGCCCTTCGTGCCGATGACGTCCTTCAGCGCGATCGGGATACCGTCGCCCCCCGAGTCCTCGCACACGTGCAGGTAGCAGTGCAGCTCCGGGTCGCGCTCGCCGATCGCCTCGAGGTAGGCGGCGAAGAGCTCCGGGCCGGAGACCTCCTTCCGGTCGAGGAGCCCCTTCGCCTCCTCCGCCGTCAGCCGCAGGGTGTCGATCACGACCCACCCGGCGGGACGCGGAAAAAATCGCCCTCGCGGTCGGGAGCGTTCGCGAGCGCGTCCTCGACCGACAGGCACGGCCGCGGCTCGTCCGCCTCCCAGACCTTGACGACGTCGAGCGGATGCGAGGTCGCCGGCACGTCGGCGAGGTCGAGCTCGGCCACCTTCGAGACGGCGGCGAGGATGTCGTTCAGCTGCACCTCGAGGCGCGCGAGCTCGTCCTCGCGCAGCTCGAGGCGCGCCAGATGGGCGACGTGGAGCAGGAGATCGCGGGAGATTTCGGCCATCGCATTTGATCCTTCCAGAAACGAAAGAGGGCCCCTGCCGGGGCCCTCTCACATCTGAGTCCGACAGGGTTCCTAGATCGCCTGGACGTTCGCGGCCTGCGCGCCCTTGGGGCCTTGCACAACCTCGAACGACACGCGCTGGCCTTCGGTCAGCGACTTGTAGCCGTCCATTGCGATCGCCGAGAAGTGGACAAAGACGTCATCGCCGCCTTCGCGCTCGATGAAGCCGTAGCCCTTCTCGTTCGAGAACCACTTCACGGTGCCCTCAGCCAACGGTTCCTCCCTACTGACAACAACGACGGCACAGCCGCCGACCGACTTAGTGCGCGCCGATATTAGGCTCAGTGAGCGGGATTGGCAAGCTTTTTGCGCCGGGCGCGCGCGGCGGTGGCGGTGTTCTGGAGCACCATCGCGATCGTCATCGGCCCGACGCCGCCGGGGACCGGCGTGATGTAGCCCGCACGCTCGGCGGCGGCGGGGTCGACGTCGCCGAGGAGTCCGGCGTCGGTGCGCGTGAGCCCGACGTCGACGACGGCCGCTCCCGGCTTGACCATTTCGGCCTTCACCATGTGCGGTTGACCGACGGCAGCGACGAGGACGTCCGCCTCGAGCGTGTGCCTCGCCAGCTCGCGCGTGCGCGAGTGACAGGTAGTGACGGTCGCGTTCGCGGCGAGGAGGAGCTGCGCCATCGGCTTGCCGACGATGACGGAGCGGCCGATGACGACGGCGTTCGCTCCGCTCAGCGGGATGTCGTACTCCTCGAGCATGCGCATGACGCCAAGGGGCGTGCCAGGGACGAGCGCCGGCCGGCCGAGGTAGAGGCGGCCCGCGTTCTCGGGGTGGATGCCGTCGATGTCCTTCGCCGGGTCGATCGCGTCGATCACCGCCGACTCGTCGATGTGGCCGGGCAGGGGCAGCTGGACGAGGAGGCCGTCGACGGCGTCGTCGGCGTTCAGCTCGGCGATGAGCGCGAGCACGTAGTCCTGGCTCGTGTCCGCGGGGATCCGGTGGTCGATCGCCTCGATGCCGGCGGCCGTCGCAGCCTTCTGCTTCAGGTTGATGTAGACGTGCGAGGCGGGATCGTCGCCGACGAGGACGGTGGCGATGCCGACGTGGTCGAGCTCGGCCACCGAAGCCGCGACCTCCTCGCGCACCTTCGCGGCGAGGGCCTTCCCGTCCATGAGCGTGGCGGTCACAACTCGACCCTAAGGCATCGCCTGCGATGCCGACCAGAGAGGAGGCGCCGATTCACTCGGCGCCTCCGTCTTTACTAGCCTGCGCCCGTGCGCCTTCCCCGCAAGAACGACGCAGACTCGATCGCCGCCCGCCGGAAGGCGCTCGGCCTGAACGGCGAGGTCGACCTGAGCGCCTACGCGAAGGCGGCCGAGTCGGTCGTCGGCGTCGTCGAGATCCCCGTCTCCGTCGCGCAGCTCTCGATCGCGCTCGCGCGATACGAGCTCTCCGACGACGGAGATCTCGTCGAAACCAGCCGCGCGCTCGAGGACGTCGTCGTCCCGCTCGCGCACACCGAGGGCAGCCTCACCGCGTCGCTCCAGCGCGGCGCGCGCGCGGTCGAGGAGTCGGGCGGCTTCCGCACGCACGTGCTCTTCGACCGGATCACCCGCGCGTCGTGCTTCGTCTGCCGCGACGCCGGCGACGCAATCAAGCTCGCGGGGTGGATCGAGGAGCGCGTCGACGAGATGCGCGAGTGGCTGCGC
>JBOGZQ010000193.1:0-6723 GCA_050697375.1 Gaiellaceae bacterium
GCGCGGAACCGGCACAACGCCGGCTTTCTCGTCGTCGACGAGCTCGCGCGCCGCCACGGCGGCTCGTGGCGCTCGAAGTTCTCCGGCGAGCTCGCGGAGATCAAGGTGGACGGCGAGAAGCTCGTCCTGCTCAAGCCGGAGACGTACATGAACGAGTCCGGCCGCTCGGTCGCCGCGGCAGCGCGGTTCTTCAAGGTCGAGCCGGACGACGTGCTCGTCGTCCACGACGAGGGCGACTTCGATCTCGGCCGCATCGAGATCAAGCACGGCGGCGGGCTCGCGGGGCACAACGGCCTGCGCTCGATCGCGCAGGAGCTCGGCACGCAGGACTTCACACGCCTCCGCATCGGCGTCGGCCGTCCCGAGCGCGGGGACCCGCGCTCGCTCGCCGACTACGTGCTCGCGGACTTCGACGAGCACGACGACGCCGGTGCGCTCGTCGCGCGCGCGGCAGACACGGTCGAAGAGGTCGTCAGAAGCTCGCGCTGATCTTCCGGCCGCCGAGCTTGCCGGTGAGCCGGTTGCCGGACGCCTTCACCACGCCGTGCGAGTCGCCGGAGCCGGTGACGGTGAGCGTGCCGCTCGCGGCGGCGAGCGGGATGACGGGCTGGCCGGTGGATGCGAGGCGGAGGACGATCGTCCCGCTGACGGCGAGGCCGCCGACGCTGCTGTAACCCTGGAGGTGGAGCGTCTTCAAGGCGTCCGGCACGAGCTTGCCGCCGACGAGACCGGTCACCGTCGTCGTCGACTGGCGGGAGAGCAGCCACGCGTCCTCCGCATCGTGCAGCGTCTGGACGAGCGCCGCGAGCGTTCGGCCGGGCAGCCCCGCAACGCGCGGCGCCGGCGGCGTCGCGGCGACGGTGCGCCGCCAGCGGGCGAGCGGCGGCACGCCGAGCAGGATGCGCGGGCAGCTCGCCGGCGGCGTCACGCCGTCGAGCCACCCCTGGACGGCCGCGGTGGCGCACGCGGAGCGCTCGAGAACAGCATGCCCCGATCCCGGGACGACGAGCACGTGTCCTTGCGGGAACAGCGATGCGATCTGGACCGCCGAAGACGTCGGCGTCCGGATGTCGCGATCGCCCGAGAGGACGAGCGTCGGGACGTCGGGGAGCGGCCCTGCGCCGAGCGCGGCGCCGCCCGACGGCGCGGGCCAGAACGCGCAGCCGATCGCGGCGCTGTCGAAGACGGCCCACGAGCCGAAGAGACCGGTTGCGCCCGCGGGCAGCGCGCCGATGGCGCTCGCCAGGTCGGAGATGCGGGTCTCCACGGGATCCGTCGGCCCCCACGGGAACGGCCCGTCGCCGCAGGTGGTCGCGTAGTAGAGCGCCGTGTCGATGTCGTCGGACGTCGCCTGCTGGACGATCCCGTCGAGCGCGGCGAGCCGCGCGAGCGGAAGCGTCCAACCGCGCTCGGCCGCATCGACGGCCGCCGGGAGCTGTGAGGAGACGCCCGAGCTGAGGTCGCTCTCGTACGCGAGGCTGACCAGCTCGTCGCCGTTGAGCTTGATCGTCGTCGGCGTGGGCGGCGTCGCGGTCACGTCGACGGAGATCGGCGACACCTGGACCTTGTTTGCGTAGCTCGCGAACTCCTCGCCAACCCCGTGCAGCAGCGTCGGGCACAGGTTTCCGGCGCAGATGCGGTCGATCGACGTGGGAATCGTCTGCAGCGACGCGAGGCCGAAGAAGTCCCGCTGCGGCAGGAGCTCCGAGTCGAGCAGGAGGCGTTCGACGTGGTCGGGGTGCGCGAGCGCGTACGCAACCGCGTGCTTCGTCCCGTACGAGACGCCGTAGACGGCGAGCTTGTCGACACCGAGCGCGACGCGCACCGATTCGATGTCCTCCGCGTGGTCGCGCGTCGTGTAAAAGGCGCGCCCGGCAATCGCGTTGCCGCACGCATCGATCGTCCCGTTCGGGTCGCAGCTCAGCGCGCCGGACTGCCCGGTGCCGCGGTCGTCATACGTCACGAGCGTGTAGCCGGGGAAGTACGACTGCCAGTACGCGCCCTCGTTGGTGAGGTCGAACGTCTCCGCCGACGCCTGTCCGGGCCCGCCGGCGAGCATGAGCATGACGCCGCGCGGCGTCCCGGCGGCAGGCAGCTCCTCGACGTGGAGGGAGAGCTGGCCGGGAGTCTGGCCGGAGTAGTCGAGCGGGACGGTGAGCGTCGCGCACTCGAGGCCGTTCGGCGCGCAGGGCGTGAACGGGCCTTGCGCCGACGCGCCCGGAGCCGCGACAGCGGCGCCGAGCGCGACCGCGGCGACGAACAGACCCCGGCGCACAGGCTCAGGCGGCCTGGAAGCGCTTCGCAGCTCGTTCCCGCGCCCGAGCGGCCTCGACTTCGCGGTCGCGCGGGGCGGCGTTCGTCACGAGCGCCTCGAGCAGGTGGTGCGTCGCGTGCGCGACCTCGTCAACGGCCCGTGCGAAGGCTTCCTCGTTCGCCTTCGACGGCTTCGTGAAACCGCTCACTTTGCGGACGTACTGCTCGGCCGCGGCATGCACCTCGTGCGATGTCGCGTGGGGCTCGAAGTTGAAGAGCGTATGGATGTTTCTGCACATGCCCGGCATCCTAGGGGCGATGCTCATTCGGCTGCTGCTCGCCGCAGTGGTGCTCGCCTCGCCGCGTGTCGCCTTCGAGCGGCTCGCGCCGGCGATCTCGAAGGAGGTCGCAGCGCCGGTTCGTGTGCGCGTCGATCGGGTCGTCGGAGACCGAGTCGACTTCGAGGTCTCCTTCTCGCAGGGCCGGCCAGAGCGGTTCGTCGGTTACGCCGACCACGGCCGCGTGTCCTGGATGACGGCGTGCTTCGTTCGCGAGTTCTACGGCAGGCTCTGCGGAACGACGCCGCACGGCGTGTCCAATGAGCCGCTGCCGCAGGCGGTGCTCCCTGCACGATTCGCGCACCCGAAGCTTCCCGGCCTCATCTCGCCCGGCCCGCTCGCAATCGCACCGGACGGCTCGCTGCTCATCGTCGACACGGGACGGGGCGAGCTGTTCCGCCGCTCCCCGGACGGCGCGCTTCATCTCGTCATGCCGACGACCTCGGACGCGATCGCCGTCGCACCTGACGGCTCGATCTATCTCGCAGACGGCGGCCGCGTGCAGGTGCGTGCGCCGAAAGGATCCGTGCGCGTGCTCGCGCCACGCTTCGGTGAGGTGCGCTCGCTCGCGCTCGCGTCGAACGGGACGCTCTACGTCGGTGCGAGCCAGTCCCTCGACGCGCTCGCGCCGAACGGGAGGGTGCGCACCATCCTTCGCGGCGTCGGGAAGTTCAACCAGCTCGTCGTCGGCAAGAAGCGCTACGGCGGCTTCAACGCCGACGAGATCGCCGTCGGAGGAAACGGCGACATCTTCGTCTACTCGAACGACACGAAGACAGTTGCCGAAGTCACGCCCGCCGGTAAGTCGCTGCGTGTCTGGTCGACGTATGCGCACGGGCTCGCCGCCGCACCCGACGGGAGCATCGTCATCGGCACGCAGGAGGGGACGGTCCAGCGCCTCCACGCCGGGAGGCTGTCGACGATCGTCGAGCTCGCGAGCCGGCAACCCTTCGGGTTTCCGTTTCAGGAGGACGGTGTTGCCGTGGGCTCGGGCGGGACGATCTACACCGATACCGACATCGGGAACGGCTACACGGATCAGACGGCGCTCGCCGAGGTCGACCCGGACGCCGTGGCGCACCTCTTGCATACGACGACGCCGCTCGCCGCAACGCTTCCCGGGATGGAGACGGGGTGCCCGTCGCTCGCCGGGTTGCGCGCGTTCGACAGCGCCGCCCATGAGGAGGCGATCCGCATCGCGCAGACCGTCGACATCGTCCCGTTCGCCCGCGGGCTGCAGTTGACCGACCGCTCGTGGTGGACCGGCTTCTACACCTACCAGATCGACGGCCGCTACCAGAGCGGGCGCCATCACGTCTACTCGGTCGGGCCGGCGGCCGCCGACCAGTACTCGTCCGCGCTCGTCCGCCGCTGCGGCGCCGCCCTCGTCCGCAACTCCCTCGCCATCGTCGTCGGCCGGGGCGTCTACTCCGACCAGGTGAGCCACATGTTCTTCCTCGACCGGAACGGCCGCGCACTTCTCTACTGGCAGCACACCTGACGCGACTACCATGACCCCAGCGGAACGCGAGTTCCGTCAAACGTCGTGGACCGTCCCGTTCTTCACGCCTTCGTCAGCGAGCTCGTCGAGAACGAGCGGCTCGTCGCGCTCGTGGACGCAATGCCCACCAAAGCTCGCGTCTCGGAGGCGGCCCTCCCGCTGCTGCTCGCGACGCTGCACGAAAGGCTCGAGCGCGGTCTGATCTGCCTCCTTCCGGAGGACGCGGACGCGCGCGATGCGGCCGAGGCAGCGGCGTGGTTCATCGGCGACGAGGTCGTCGGCTACCTCCCGAGCCGCGGCGTCGGCTGGGACTCCGGCCTCGAGCCCCCGCCGCACCTCGCCGGCGAGCGCGCACGCGCGCTCGACGTCCTCGCGCGGGGCGGGCTCGTGTGCGCGTCGGCCCGCGCGCTCGCCGAGCCGATGCCGCCGGCAGCGGCTCGGCCACAGCCGATCGAGCTGCGCGCCGGAGCCGACGTCGGCGTGGAGACGCTCGCCGAGTCGCTCGCGCTCGCCGGCTACGCGCGCGTCGACCGTGTCGACGACCGCGGTCAGTTCGCCGTGCGCGGCGGCATCGTCGACATCTTCCCGGCGACGGGCACCGAGCCGCTGCGCGTCGAGTTCTTCGGCGACGAGGTGGAGTCGATCCGCGCCTTCTCGGCGTTCACGCAGCGCGCACTCCATCCCGTCAGCGACGCGGTCGTGTATCCCGCCGCCGAGCGTCGCATCGATCTCGTCGACTCCGAGCTCGAGGGCGCGCCGGGCGACCTCGTCCCGGTACTCGACCGTGTACCGGATCTCGTCTTCCAGCCGGACGACGTGCGCCGCGTGTGGCATGAGGACGGAGTCGCCGCGCAGCCGTCGCTCGACGGCGCCACCGAGCTCGACCCGTTCCCTCAGTCGCAGCCGTTCGCGTTCGAGGCGCAGCGGCCGGCCATCGCGGCGCGCGGCATCGCCGAGGCCGAGACCGAGCTCGGCTCGCTCGTGCGCGCGGGGCAGCGCGTCGTCGTCGCGTTCCCGCATCGCGGCGAAGCGCTGCGCACGCAGAACCTCCTGCGCCGCGTCGATGCGCGCCTGCTCGAGCCCGGGGAGCCGCTGCCGGCAGAAGCCGAGGTGCTGTTCGTCATCGCGCCGGCGCGGCGCGGCTTCGTCTGGCGCGACCTCGGCCTCGTCCTGCTTCCCGATCACCAGGTCTTCCGCCGCCGCGTGCCGAAGGAGCGCAGGCTCGGCGGCCGCGCGCTCCAGTCGTTCGCCGACCTGCGCACCGGCGACTACGTCGTGCACGAGGACCACGGCGTCGGCAAGCTCCTCGGCTTCGAGACGAAGGAGGTCGCCGGCGTCACGCGCGACTATCTCCTGCTCGCGTTCCGCGGCGACGACCGCCTCTACGTCCCGCACGAGCAGCTCGGCAAGGTGTCGCGCTACGTCGGCGCCGACGCGAGCGCGCCGGCGCTGTCGAAGCTCGGCGGCAAGGCGTGGCAGCTGCTCAAGTCACGTGCGCGCGAGTCGGTGCAGGAGCTCGCATCCGAGCTGATCGGACTGTACGCGCAGCGGCAGACGCGGCCGGGCATCGCCTTCGACCTGAGCCACGAGTGGATCCCGCGGCTCGAGGCGTCGTTCCCGTATCGCGAGACGCCGGACCAGGCGGAGGCGATCGAGGCCGTGAAGGAGGACCTCGAGACGCCGAATCCGATGGACCGGCTCGTCTGCGGCGACGTCGGCTTCGGCAAGACGGAAGTCGCGGTGAGAGCCGCGTTCGCGGTCGCCGTCAACGGCAAGCAGGTGTTGATGCTCGCGCCGACGACGATCCTCGCCGAGCAGCATTGGAACACGTTCCGCGAGCGCTTCCGCGACTTCCCGGTACGCGTGGAGATGGTGTCGCGCTTCCGGGCGCCGAGGGAGGTCAAGCAGGTCCTCGCCGACTTCGCCGAGGGCAAGGTCGACGTCCTCATCGGCACGCACCGCGTTCTCAGCCGCGACGTCATCCCGAAGGAGCTCGGGCTCGTCGTGCTCGACGAGGAGCAGCGTTTCGGGGTCGCGCAGAAGGAGCTGCTGAAGTCGCTGCGCCTCGAGGTCGACGTGCTCACGCTGAGTGCGACGCCGATCCCGCGCACGCTGCACCTGTCGCTCGCCGGCATGCGCGACATCTCGATCATCGAGACGCCGCCCGAAGGCCGGCGCCCGATCCGCACCACCGTCGGCGAATACGACGAGGAGCTCGTGAAGCTCGCACTCGAGCGCGAGCGTGAGCGCGGGGGGCAGGCGTTCTACCTGCACAACCGCGTCGAGTCGATCGAGGAGGCGGCGGAGAAGCTGCGCCAGCTGTGCCCGGGCCTGCGCTTCCTCGTCGCGCACGGGCAGATGCGCGAGAAGGAGCTCGAGGAGAAGATGCACACCTTCCTCCGCGGAGACGCCGACGTGCTCGTGTCGACGACGATCATCGAGTCGGGCATCGACAGTCCCCAGGCGAACACGCTGATCGTCGAGCGCGCCGACATGCTCGGGCTCGCGCAGCTCTACCAGATCCGCGGGCGCGTCGGCCGAGGCCAGAGCCGCGCCTACGCGTATCTCTTCATCCCCGCGGAAGGCGCGGTCACCGACGACGCCAAGAAACGCCTCGAAGTCATCCAGCGC
>JBOGZQ010000194.1:0-17559 GCA_050697375.1 Gaiellaceae bacterium
TCGGCCGGATCGCCGCGCAGACCGCGAAGCAGGTCATCCTCCAGCGCATCCGCGAGGAGGAGCGGCGGATGATGTACGACGAGTACATCGACCGCGTCACCGAGGTCGTCACCGGCATCGTGCAGCAAGCGGGCGACCGCAACAACGTGCTCGTCGACCTCGGCAAGGTCGAGGCGCTGCTGCCGCGCTCGGAGCAGGTCGACGGCGAGCGCTACGAGCAGGGCTCGCGCATCAAGGCCGTCATCACGGAGGTTCGCTCCGGGACGAAAGGCCCGCAGGTGATCATGTCGCGGCGCGACCACGAGCTGATCAAGACGCTGTTCGAGCTGGAGGTGCCGGAGATCGCCGACGGCCTCGTCGAGATCCGCGGCGTCGCCCGCGAGCCCGGCTACCGCTCGAAGATCGCGGTCGAGTCGCACACGCAGGGCGTCGATCCCGTCGGCGCGTGCGTCGGCCCGCGCGGCTCGCGCGTGCGCATGGTCGTCTCCGAGCTGCGCGGCGAGAAGATCGACATCATCCCGTGGAACCCGGAGCCTGCGCGGTTCGTCGCGAAGGCGCTGTCTCCCGCGCGCGTGCGCGAGGTGTACCTCGACGACGATGCAAAAGAAGCGACGGTCGTCGTCCCCGACGACCAGCTCGCGCTCGCGATCGGCAAGGAGGGCATGAACGCCCGCCTCGCCGCGCGTCTGACCGGCTGGAAGATCGACATCCAGAGCGACTCCGAGTTCGCGCAGGCCGAGGCCGATGTGGCGTTCGGCGGCGGCGGCGACGAGCAGGATCTCTCCGGTCGCTGCGGCGCCATCCTCGCGAACGGCAAGCGCTGCCCGAACGCTGCGCTTCCCGGCTCCCGCTTCTGCGGCGTGCCCGCGCACCAGGCGCTCGCGCTCGAGGACGTGCCGGAGGACGAGGAGCCGATCGTCGCCGAGGACGAGCCGGAGCTCGAGGCCGAGATCGCGCCGCCCGAGGCGGAGAGCATCGGCATCGAGTCGCTGCCCGAGCCGGAGGTTGCGGCGAAGGTCGAGGTCGAGCTCGACGCGGCCACGCACGAGGTCGCACCGCTGGAGGAGGTCCCGGCAGGCATTCCGGTGGAGGTCGAGGAATCATCGGAGTAGGCGCTACGCGCTCTGGAGTCACGCGTGCTGCAAACATCAACTCAACCCAACACCTCATGCCGCGACAGCTGCCTCTCGTGATGGGGGCCGGTATGACGGACCCGGTCAGGCGGTGCGCCGGCTGCGGCCGGCGCGCACCGCAGCACGAGCTCGTCCGCTTCGCCGCGCGTGACGGCGTGCTCGTAGCCGGCCGGAACCTCTCGGGCCGCGGCGCGTACACGTGCCGCAGCCTCGCGTGCTTCGAGCGTGCGACGGCGCAGCGCGGCTTCGCACGGGCGCTCCACGAGCCCGTCCGGGTCGATCCTGCGCTCGCTCGCATCTACACTGGTGCTTCGCATGCCTAACGGAGGCAACAGGCCCAATCGCCCCCTGCGCCCGCGCGGCGGAGGCGGCGCGGGCGGCAGACGCCGCCGCGTCGTCATCGACAACCAGGCGGCGCGTCCGCGCCAGGACGGCCGGCAGGCGCGCGGCCGCGGCGACGGCCCGCCGCGCGAGCCGCGGACGACGGCGCCCGTCCAGCCGACCGGCCCCGTGACCGTCGAGTCCGGCGTCACCGTTCGCGACTTCTCGCAGGCGCTCGGGGTTCCGATGCCGGAGCTGATCAAGATCCTCATGGCGCTCGGCCAGATGCGCACGGCGACGCAGTCGCTGACCGACGAGGAGGTCGAGCTGATCGGCGCCGAGCTCAAGCGCGAGGTGCAGATCAAGCACGCCTCCGACGAGGACGAGGAGCCGGAGGCGTTCGAGGACTCGGAAGACTCGTTGGTGACTCGTCCGCCGGTGGTCACGATCATGGGTCACGTCGACCACGGCAAGACGACGCTGCTCGACGCGATCCGCAATGCGAAGGTCGTCGAGACCGAGGCGGGCGGGATCACGCAGCACATCGGCGCCTACCAGGTGAACGTCGACGGCCGCAGGATCACGTTCCTCGACACGCCGGGCCACGAAGCGTTCACCGCCATGCGCGCCCGCGGCGCGAAGGTGACCGACATCGCGGTCCTCGTCGTCGCCGCCGACGACGGCGTCATGCCGCAGACGAAAGAGTCGATCGCGCATGCGCGCGCGGCCGAGGTGCCGATCGTCGTCGCGATCAACAAGATCGACCTGCCGGACGCGAACACCGACCGGGTGAAGGCCGAGCTGGCGCAGGAAGGCCTGCAGCCGGAGGACTGGGGCGGGACGACGCAGTTCGCCGAGGTCTCGGCGAAGACGCAGCAGAACCTCGACGACCTCTTGGAGAAGATCCTGCTCGTCGCCGACCTCGAGCTCGATCCGAAGGCGAATCCGAACACGGAGGCGTCCGGCCCGATCATCGAGTCGCGCCTCGACGTCGGCCGCGGCCCGGTCGCGACGATGCTCGTCCATCGCGGCACGCTCGTCGTCGGGGACGCCGTCGTCGCCGGCGCAGCGCACGGCCGCGTGAAGGCGCTCTTCAACTACAAGGGCGACAAGATCCAGAAGGCGCTCCCCGGCGAGCCGGTGGAGATCCTCGGCTTCGACAAGCCGCCGGACGCCGGCGAGCTCGCCCGCGTCGTGGAGGACGACCGCACCGCGCGCGAGCTGGCGACGCGGCGTGCAGAGCGGCTCCGCCGCGAGCAGCTCGCGACGCAGCGCCCGTCCGGCGTGTCCCTCGAAAACCTCTTCGAGCAGATGCAGACCGGCGAGATCGCCGACCTCAACCTCGTCGTCAAGGGCGACGTCGTCGGCTCGGTGGAGGCGGTCGTCTCCGAGCTCTCGAAGTTCGAGCACTCCGAGGTGCGCCTCAACGTCATCCATCAGGGCGTCGGCGCGATCACCCAGAACGATATCATGCTCGCGTCCGCGTCCGACGCGCTCATCGTCGGCTTCAACGTCCGGCCCAACGCCGAGGCGCGCGAGGTCGCGCAGCGCGAGGGCGTCGAGATCCGCGTCTACGACGTCATCTACCAGCTGACCGACGACATCGAGAAGGCGCTCGTCGGCAAGCTCGCCGCCGTCAAGACGGAGGAGACGATCGGCGAGGCCGAGGTCCGTGCGCTCTTCAAGGTGTCGCGCCTCGGGACGATCGCAGGCTGCATGGTCACGCACGGCGTCGTGCGGAGGAACGCCGACGTCCGCGTCATTCGTGACGGCACCGTCATCTACACGACGACGATCGCAGCGCTGAAGCGCTTCAAGGACGACGCGCGCGAGGTGGCGGAAGGATTCGAGTGCGGCATCCTGCTCGAGGGCTTCAACGACGTGAAGGAAGGCGACGTCCTCGAGGTCTTCGAGACGCGCGAGGTCGAGCGCACGTCGCTCGACGAAGCGCCCTCCGCTGCGTCGTAGGTGAGCGCCGGCTTCGTCGGCATCCTCACCTGCGAGCTCCAGTTCCCCGGCTCGCACTCCCTGAAGGAGAAGCGGCACCACCTGCGCTCGGCGAAGGCGCAGCTTCAGCGCCGCGTGGGCGCGGCGGTCGCCGAGGTCGACCATCACGACGTGTGGCAGCGTGCGCGCATCACGGTCGCGTGCGTCGCGCGCGAGAGCAGCGAAGCGGAGCGGCTGCTCGACGAGGCGGAGCGCTGGCTGCGGGGGCAGGAGTGGGAGGTCGCGCTCGCCGAGCGCTTCGTCGTCGACCCGGAAGACTGATGGAGAGCGTCCCCCTCCGCACCATCCTGCGCGAGTGGGGACGCATCGGCTGCATCGGCTTCGGCGGGCCGCCGACGCACATCGCGCTTTTGCGCGACCTGTGCGTCCGCCGGCGGAGATGGCTCGATCCCGAGGACTTCGAGGACGCGATCGCCGCGTGCAACCTTCTGCCCGGGCCGGCGTCGACGCAGCTCGCGATCTATTGCGCGTATCGCGTACGCGGACGCATCGGCGCACTCCTCGGCGGCGCCGCGTTCATCGTCCCGGGCCTCGTGCTCATCGTCGCGCTCGCGGCGCTGTTCCTCGAGTCGTCTCCGCCGCGGTGGGTGCTCGGCGCGGCCGCAGGCGCCGGCGCGGCCGTCGCTGCGGTCGCCGTTCGCGCCGCGCTCGGCCTCGTGCCGGGGAGCTGGGTGCGCGCGTCGAGCCGGGCGCGCTGGTGCGCGTATCTCGCCGCCGGAGGCATCGTCGCTGCGCTCGCCGGTCCGTGGGTCGTGCTCGTCATCCTCGGCTGCGGCGCGATCGAGCTGATGCCGTCGGTCCTGCGCAGCCTGGACTCGCTCGCATGGGTCGCCTTCAAGGTCGGCGCGCTCTCGTACGGCGGCGGCTTCGTGATCATCCCGCTCATGCAGGCGGATGCGGTGAGCAACTTCCACTGGATGACGTCCGCGCAGTTCCTCAATGCTGTTGCGCTCGGTCAGGTGACGCCGGGGCCGGTCGTGCAGACGGTCGCGGTCGTCGGCTACGCCGCGAACGGCATCGGCGGCGCGCTCCTCGCCGCGCTGATCGCATTCACGCCCTCGTTCGTCTTCGTCCTGGCCGGCGGCCCGCGCTTCGACCGCCTCAGGCAGAACGCGAGAGCGCGGGCATTCCTGAACGGCGCCGGGCCGGCCGCGATCGGCGCCATCCTCGGCATCGCCGTCCCGCTCGCCCGCGCGCTGCACGAGACCTGGCAGCTCGGTTTCCTCGCAGCCGCCGCGGTCGCGATCCTCCTGCTTCGGCGCGGCATTGTCCCGACGCTCCTTCTCGCCGGCGCAGCCGGCGTCATCGCCGCCCTCGCAGGCGCTCCCCTGCCACACTGACGACCCCCATGCCCGAGCGGATGCGCAGAGTGAACGAATCGGTGCGCCAGGTGCTGGCCGAGGCGCTGCCGGAGTTGAAGGATCCGCGCATCGGCCTCGTCACCGTCACCGGCGTCGACACGACCCCCGACCTCCGGCAGGCGACGGTCTACGTGAGCGTGCTCGGGTCGGCGCGCAGGCGGAAGGCGTCGCTCCAGGGGCTCACTGCGGCCCACGGCCTGCTCCAGAGCCGGCTCGCGCGCGAGCTGAGAATGAAGAGGACTCCTCAGCTGACGTTCGAGTACGATCCCTCGGTCGAGCGCGGCGTGCGCATGACACACCTCATCGATGAGCTCGCCCCAGACGACGAGTGACATGCAGGCGATCGTCGACGCGCTTCGCGCGAACGACCGCTTCCTCGTCGTCAGCCACGAGAACCCGGACGGCGACTCGCTCGGCTCCCTGCTCGCGACGGCGCTCGCGCTGCGCCAGCTGGGAAAGGACGCGGTCATGTACCTCAGCGGCGACTCGCCGGTTCCGCGCGAGTACGGGTTCATGCCGCTCGACGACCTGACGCGCCACCTCCCCGACGACATCGCCGACCGCGTCCTCGTCGCAGTCGACTGCGCGAAGGCGGATCGAATCGGGCCCGATCCCGGCTTCGTCATGGACACGAAGCTCAAGCTCGACATCGACCATCACCACGACAACTCCCGCTTCGGCGACATCAACCTCATCGTCGCGGAGGCGTCGTCGACCGGCGAGGTGCTGCGCGACGTGTTCCGCGAGCTCGGCGTCGAGATCACGCCCGACATCGCCGAGCCGCTGTACATCGCGCTCGTCACCGACACCGGCCGCTTCCAGTACACGAACACGACGCCGAAGGCTCTCCGTCTCGCCGCCGACCTCGTCGAGGCCGGCGCCGACGTGCACGCGGTTTTCCAGCAGGTCTACGAGTCGGTCGAGTTCGCGAAGCTGAAGCTGCTCGCGCGCGCGCTCGAGCGCGCGCAGGTGCTCGAAGGCGGGCGCATCGTCGTCTCCGTGCTTCTGCGCAACGACTTCTCCGACGTCGGCGCGGTCGAGGCGTACTCGGAAGGGATCATCGACTACCTCCGTGCGGTCGAGGGATCGGAGCTCGCCGTGCTCATCCGCGAGCCGCCGCGCGAGGACGGGCCGACGCGCCGCGTGTCGCTGCGCTCGAGCGTCGACGAGCTGGACGTTTCCGCGATCGCACGGCGGTTCGACGGCGGTGGCCACCGGCAGGCCGCTGGGTTCTCGAGCAACCTGGCCGTCGAGGAGATCACGGAGATCGTCCGCGCGGGGTTCGTGGAGCAACGTGCCCGCGCGAGCGCTTGAGCCCGCAGGCGTCGCGCTCGTCGACAAGCCCGCCGGCCCGTCGTCGTTCGCGGTCGTCGCCCAGATCCGCCACATAACGCGGGCGAGAACAGGGCATGCCGGGACGCTCGATCCGTTCGCGACCGGTCTCCTGCTCATCCTGTCCGGCAGGTCGACGAAGCTCGCGCCGCGGCTCGTAGGCCTCGACAAGCGGTACATCACGACCGTCGACCTCACCGCGACGACGACGACCGGCGATCCCGAGGGGGAGATCGTCGAGCAGCACGAGCCGCCGGCCGAGCTCGACCTCGACCGGCTGCGCGGAGAGATCGACCTGCCGGTGCCGGCCGCCTCGGCGGTGAAGATCGCCGGCGAGCGTGCGTACAAGCTGCACCGGCGAGGGGTGGAAGTCGAGATGCCGGTTCGGCGTTCGATCGTGCATGCGCTCGACGTCGTCCACCGGGACGACACCTCCGTGACGCTCGACCTCCACGTCAGCAGCGGCACGTACGTCAGGTCGATCGCGGAAGCGCTCGGCGGCCATTGCCGCACGCTTCGCCGCACGGCCGTCGGGCCGTTCACGATCGAGGAGGCGCACCCGCCGGACGCGTTCGAGCTCTTGAGCGAGGAAGAGGTGCTGAGGCGGCTGTGAACGTCGCGCATCGTCCGGAGGAGCTCGAGACCGCGCGACGCGCGGTCGCGATCGGGACGTTCGACGGGGTGCACCGCGGGCACGTACGCGTGCTCGAGGCGGCCCTCGCCGCGGGCCCGCGTCCCGCCGTCGTCACGTTCGATCCGCACCCGCGGTCGTTCTTCGGCGCCGACGTCGCGCTGCTGTCGACGCTCGAGCGGCGGCTGGAGCTCCTCGCCGGGCTCGGCTTCGACGATGCGCTCGTGTGCAGGTTCGACGAGGAGCTCGCGGCGCTTCCGGCCGAGGAGTTCGCCGAGTCGGTGCTGCGCGCGGCAGGCGTGGAGGTCGTCGCCGCCGGCGACGGGTTCCGCTTCGGCCGCGGCCGGGAGGGCGATCTCGCCCTGCTCGAGCGGCTCGGGTTCGACGTCCGCCGCGTCCCACTCGTCGACAACATCTCGTCGAGCCACGTCCGCAAGCTCCTCGCCGGCGGCGACGTCGTGCGCGCGGCGCATCTGCTCGGCCGGCCTCCCGAGGTCGAGGGGACGGTCGTGGGCGGCGACAGTCGTGGGGCCGGCCTCGGCTTCCCGACGGCGAACCTCGAGGTGCCGCCGGGCCTGCTCGTCCCCGAGCTCGGCATCTACGCCGGGGCCGCGCTCGGGCACCCCGCTGCGGTCTCGATCGGGACGAACCCCCACTACGGCGGCGGCGAGCGGCGCGTCGAGGCGTACCTGCTCGACTTCGACGGAGACCTCTACGGGAAGCGGCTCGTGGTCGAGCTCTGGGAGCGGCTCCGCGACGAAGCCGCCTTTGCCTCGGAGGCGGACCTGGTCGCGGCGATCGCCAACGATGTGCAGAGGACGAAGGAGGCGCGGAGGCCAACGTGAGTTTTCGCCGCGACCGGCATCTTCCTGGGTATGGAGGCCGCGTTCCCACCCAATCTCTCGGTGCTCGCCAGCGTCCGCTGCCTCGAGTGCGGGAGCGTCTACGCGAAGCCGACCATCGGCGGAACGAACGAGATGAATCCGGGCTGCCCCCTCTGCGGGTACGTCGGGTGGATCCCGGTCAGGCTCGGCCTGGAAGCGTCGCCACGGCGCCGCTCCTCCGCGGGTCGGCCGCCGCGCCAAGCCGCCCACTGGCGCTGACGCCGCCGAAATAGTGGTGCCGCTCGGGCCAGCGCCGAACCGGCCTGCCCGATGCCTCCAGGCGTGCGATCGCCTCCTCGTCGACGCCGGGCTCGACGTTGACGACGCCCGCCGCCGGATGGGCGCGCGGCCGGTCGACCGCCTCCTGTGGCTCGAGACCCTCGTCGAGGATCGCCGCAGCGACGCCGACGAGCGCGGTGCGCAGTCGTGTCCCACCCGCGGCCCCGATCGCGAGCGCGAGGCCGTCGCCGTCGACCGCGAGGCTCGGCGCCATCATGCTCTGCATCCGCTCGCCCGGCTCGAGTGAGCCGACGAGCAGGTCGACCTCTCCGAGCATGCTGTTCAAATGCAGGTCGAGGCCCGGCAGCCAGTCCCCGGACCCGAGGCCGAGGCTCGTCGTCAGGACGCACGCGTTCCCGTCCTCGTCGACGGTGACGAGGTTCGTCGTGTGCGTCTCGGGCGCCGGTGCTGCATCGAGCGCTGCGATGAGCGCGAGAGTCCGATCTGCCGGTGAGCGCCCGAGCAGCCGTGGCAGCGCATCGAGCGCCGTCGCGATGCCGGCGAGGCCGCCGCGCTCTGCGGAGAGCGCGAGCAGCGCGCGGCCGATCGTCCCCGCGTAGGCGCCGGGCGCGCCCTCGTCGGCGAGCGACTCGAGCGCTGCGACGAGACCGTCCCGCCGGGCGCGTACATGTGCGCGCCCTCGCGCATCGTCATCACCGGAGCGAGCATCGCCAGGCACGAGGCGTGAGCGGGCGGCATCGCCACGCCCTCGCGGGCGAGGCGGAGCGCCGGCTCGACGAGCCGCCGCCACGGGAGGCGGCCGTATGCCTCCCAGAGCGCACGGAGCCCGGCGGGGACGCCGGGCACGGCGCAGGACGCCGCCCCGACGGCGTAGTGGACAAGCTCCTCGCCGAACGGCACGTCGAGCCCGATCAGCTCCGCGCCCGATCCGGACGGCACGGCGCAGAAACAGTCGAGGTTCCTCGCCTGCCCCGCCGCGGCGTCCCAGTAGATCGCGTGCCCGCCGCCGAGGAGCCCGGTCATCACCGTCTCGGCGACGCACGAGGCAAGGCCCGCGGCGACGGCTGCGTCGGCGGCCGTTCCGCCCTCGGCGAGTATCTCCGCGCCGGCCTCCGCCGTCGCCGGGTGACCTGCGGCAATCCCAGGAATCATGCGGGATTGCTACCCTATCCGCCGACCCAGCCCCGGCTCCGGCGTGCCCTTCCTCGCGCCGCGGGCGGAGGCTCGGGAGACATCGACTGAGGAGGCTCATGGCCCTCACCAAGGAAGCCAAGCTGGAGATCATCGGCAAGCACGGCCGCGGCGAGGCCGACACCGGGTCGCCGCAGGTGCAGATCGCGATGCTGACGCAGCGCATCAACGAGCTGACGGAGCATCTGCGCACGCACAAGCACGACCATTACTCGCGCCGCGGCCTCTTGAAGCTCGTCGGCCGCCGCCGCCGCTTCCTCACGTATCTCCAGAAACACGATCTCGAGGGCTATCGGGCCCTGATCAAGGAGCTCGGCCTACGCCGTTAGCTCCATAGCAATGGAGAGTGAGGGTTGAGCGAGCCCCGATGGGTTGGCTCAACTCCCACTCTCCGCCAAGCAGAGTGGAGGACAACTGAGATGAGCATTACGACCGAGCAACGGGCTCGGGTCTCCGTCCAGGTTGGCGAGCAGGAGATCTCGTTCGAGACCGGCAAGCTCGCGAAGCAGGCGGACGGCGCCGTCGTCATTCGCTCTGGCGACACGATGGTGCTGGCGACCGCCCAGGGTCGGATGGAGCAGCGCGAAGGCGCGGACTTCTTCCCGCTCACCGTCGACGTCGAAGAGCGGATGTACGCCGCCGGCAAGATCCCGGGCGGCTTCTTCAAGCGTGAAGGGCGCCCGACGGAGCGCGCCATCCTAACCGCCCGCATGATCGACCGCCCGATCCGGCCGCTGTGGCCGAAGGGCTTCAAGAACGAGGTGCAGGTGATCTGCACCGTCCTGTCGGCCGACCTCGTCACGGCGCACGACATCCTGTGCATCAACGGTGCGTCGGCAGCGCTCATGATCTCGCCGCTGCCGTTCCTCGGCCCGGTGGGCGCAGTTCGGATCGGCCGCATCGACGGGCAGCTCGTCGTCAACCCGACGCTGCGCGCGATGGAGGACGAGGCCAGCCTCGACCTCATCGTCGTCGGCACGAAGGAGGGCCTGACGATGGTCGAGGCCGGGGGTGACGAGATCCCCGAGGACACGATCCTCGAGGCGCTCGAGCTCGCGCACCGCGAGATCGTCAAGCTGTGCGAGGCGCAGGAGGATCTGCGCGCCCAGGCCGGCAAGGCGAAGTGGCTCGACGTCGAGCTCATCGCCGACGTCGAGCGTGACCACGGCCACACCGTGTGGGACCGCATCCAGCAGGTCGGCCTCAAGGACGCGAACGGCATCGTCGAGGAGCTCGCGGGCGAGCTCGCGACGCCGCTGTCGATGGACTCGACCGACGAGGACATCACCCGTCAGGTGCAGGTGCGTGCCGCGCTCCAGGCGCTGCTCGAGAAGCAAAGGACGGTCGCGGTCGAAGGGCCGCTGCGCGAGCAGTTCGGCGACGACCTGCGGGCGCTCACCGACGCGGAGCAGGACTCGAAGCAGCTCAAGTCCGCGAAGCGGCAGCTGCTGTTCGAGCGGATCACCGAGGAGCTCCGGCTCCCGTTCCCCGTCGGGCCGACCGTGGCCGAGGGCGAGGAGCCGGCGAAGGACTCGACGACGCGCTCGTACGTCAAGAAGGCGAGCGACGCGATCTACAAGGACCTCGTCCGCAAGAAGATCGCGATCGACAAGCGGCGGCCGGACGGCCGCGCCACTGACGAGATCCGGCCGATCGAGGTCGAGGTCGGCGTCAACCCGCGTGCGCACGGCTCCGGCCTGTTCACGCGCGGCCAGACGCAGATCCTGTCGTCGCTCACGCTCGGCACCGCGAAGGAGGGGCAGCGCATCGACGACCTCTCCCTCGAGGCGGAGCGCCGCTACATGCACCACTACAACTTCCCGCCGTACTCGGTCGGGGAGACGGGCTTCATGCGCGGCCCGAAGCGGCGTGACATCGGCCACGGCGCGCTCGCACAGCGGGCGCTCGAGGCGGTCATCCCGCCGGCGGACGAGTTCCCGTACACGATCCGCATCGTCTCCGAGACGCTCGAGTCGAACGGCTCGTCGTCGATGGGCTCCGTGTGCGGGTCGACGCTGTCGCTGATGGACGCCGGCGTGCCGATCAAGGCGCCGGTGAGCGGCATCGCGATGGGCCTCGTCAAGGAGGGCGACGACTACGTCATCCTCACCGACATCCAGGGCGCGGAGGACCACCTGGGCGACATGGACTTCAAGGTCGCCGGATCGCGCGACGGCATCACCGCGCTCCAGATGGACATCAAGATCACCGGCGTCACGCAGCAGATCATGCGAGACGCGCTCGAGCAGGCGAAGCGTGCACGCGAGTTCATCCTCGACAAGATGCTCGAGGTGATTCCGGAGTCGCGCTCCGAGCTCTCGCAGAACGCACCGCGGATCACCTCGGTCAAGATCGACCAGGAGAAGATCGGCATGGTCATCGGCAAGGGCGGCGAGACGATTCGCGGCCTCGAGGCGGACTACGAGGTGCAGATCGACATCGAGGAGGACGGCACGATCCTCATCTATGCGACCGACGGCGAGAAGGCCGACGGCGCGATCGCCGCGATCAAGGCGCTGACGAAGGAGCCCGAGGTGGGGGACACCTACACGGGCAAGGTCGTCAAGACGACGCAGTTCGGCGCATTCGTCGAGCTGAAGAAGGGGACGGACGGCCTGCTGCACGTCTCCAACGTCGGCCCGGGCCGCGTCGGTCACATCGAGGACGTGATGGAGCGCGGCGACATCGTCGACGTGATCGTCCAGGAAGTCGACAAGGCACGCGGCCGGATCGGGCTGAAGCTGATCGCAAAGCACGAGGACGGCAACCTCGTCCAGCCGGAAGAGCTGATCGAGCGGGCGAAGAACGCGCCGCCGAGGCCCCCGGAGGAGGAGCGTCCGCGCCGTGACGATCGTCGCGGCGGTCGCGGTCGCCGCTGAGGCACCGCGGCCGCTTACGTAAAAACATTGTGAGAGAGGCGGCTTCGGCCGCCTCTCTCACTCTATGGGGGTACTCGTGGATCCCCCGTTGTGCCGATGACGGTGTAGAAAGAGTTTGTCGCCCGTGTCTCAGTCGATTCCATCGGTCTCGCCGCTCCGCGGCCTCGTCGAGGTCACGCGTCTCGTTCGTACCGCAGACGACGTGCCCGAGCTGCTCGCGGCGACCGCGCGCATCATCTCCGAGTCGCTCGGCTACGGGACCGTCGCGCTCAACCTCTACCGCCCGGCGTGGGACGACTTCGAGACGACGACGGTCTATGGCAACCCGCAGGCGCGCGCGGCTCTCGAGGGCGTCGTCCGCAGCCTCGAGCAGTGGGAGCCGCTGCTCGCCGGGCGCTTCGAGCGCCGAGGCGCATACGTCGTCCGTGCGGGCGAGTTCGACTGGAAGACGATCGAGGACGACTTCTACCTCCCGGACAGCGAGGCCGGCGTCGGGAAGGACGCATGGCACCCGCTCGACGCGCTGTTCGTTCCGCTGCGTCATCAGGACGGCCATCTGCTCGGCATCGTGTCGGTCGACGAGCCCGCGAGCCGCCGTCGTCCGACCGACGAGGATCTCGACGTTCTCGTCGCGTTCGTCGATCACGCAGCACTCGCGGTGCAGTCGGCGCAGGAGGCGGCGGAGGCCGTGCGCCACCGGCTCGCGCTCGAGCAGCTCCTCCGCGTCTCGACCGGTCTGACCGCGCACCCGAGCGCCGACGCGATCATGCAGCGCGTGTGTGGAAGCGTGCGCGACGCGCTCGGCTTCCAGAACGTGCTCGTCGTGCTCACCGATCCGGTCGACGGGCGCTTCAGCCTCGGCGCCGCCGTCGGCTGGGACCGCGACGAGCTGCTCCTGCCGACGGTGCGGCTGAGCGATCTCGGCCCGCTCTTTGATGCGGAGTTCGAAGTCGAGGGCTGCTTCCTCCTGCCGAACGAGGTGGCGGAACAGCGCATCTCCCGCGACAAGCTCCCGTATGCGTCGAAGCTGAATGGGCGCGGCCCGCACGCGTGGAACCGCCACTGGCTGCTCGTGCCTCTGCATGACGCCGAAGGCACCGTGATCGGCGTGCTCTCCGCCGACGAGCCGGAGGACCGGCTGCTGCCGTCGGACGAGAAGCTCCAGGCGCTGCGCATCTTCGCGAACCAGGCTGCGGCGGCGATCGTCTCGGCCGAGCGCGTGCGCGAGCTGAGCTTCCTCGCCGACCATGATCCGCTGACGCGTCTCCTCAACCGGCGCGCGTTCGTCGAGCGGCTCGAGGGTGAGGTCGCGCGCGCCGTTCGGTACGACCGCGGCTTCAGCCTCGTGGTCCTGGACCTCGACGGGTTCAAGAGCGTCAACGACCGGCTCGGGCACCAGGCCGGCGACGAGGTGCTCCAGATGCTCGCCCGGACGATCGAGGATTCGCTGCGCAAGAGCGACGTCGCGTTCCGGATCGGCGGCGACGAGTTCGCGCTGCTCCTCGCGGAGGCGACGGACGACGACGCACGCGAGGTCATCGGCCGCATCCGCGACCGGCTGGACGGGATGCACGCGAGCTTCGGCGTTGCGGCATGCCCGGGCGACGCCGCCGACGCGCAGTCGCTCTTCCGGCTGGCGGACGAGGCGCTCTACCACGCCAAGCGCTCCGGTACGGGCCTCCAGTTTGTGTAGTCCGAAGAGCTGCGCTCTTCGGACCATGTGTGAGGAGGTACCCGCTTCGCGGGAGCGGTCGGCGGCGGAACCGCCGACCTCTTAGGTCCTTTGACGGATGGTCCTGCTGTGCGCGCGGTGGCGGCTTCGCCGTCCCCGCACGCTGTTCGGCCCTGGCGAACCTGCGGTTCGCTCGGGCCTTGATTGGGTCTGTGGGCGCGCGTTTCAAGCCCCCTTCTCGCATAGCATCGGAACATGCAGAAGTACGTCCTGTCGGAGCTCGATTCGGGCGAGCGCGTCATCTCCGAGCGCGTGCCGAGCGTCCGCTCCGTCGCCATCGGCTTCTGGATCGGCGCCGGCTCGCGGGACGAGCGCGACGACCGTGCCGGCGTCTCCCATTTCATCGAGCACCTCCTGTTCAAGGGGTCGCGCTCGTACGACGCGCAGCAGATCGCGGAGACGTTCGACGCCATGGGGGCGGAGCTGAACGCGGCCACCTCGCGCGAGCACACGGTCGTCTACGCGCGCGTCCCCGACCGGCACACCGACGAGGCGCTCGAGGTGATGACCGACATGGTGTTCGCGCCCGCGTTCGCCGAGCTCGACCAGGAGCGGGAGGTCGTGCTCGAGGAGATCGCGATGTACGAGGACACGCCGCAGGAGCTCGTCCACGATCTCTTCTCGGAAGCGGTGTTCGGTTCGCATGCGCTTGGGCGGCCGGTGATCGGCACCGCCGAGGTGATCGCGAACGTCAGCCGCCGGGCGGTGGCCGCGTACCACCGCTCGATGTACACGGGCGGGAACATCGTCGTCGCCGCGGCGGGGAACATCCAGCACGATCGCTTCGTCTCGCTGCTGGAGCGCTTCGAGCGCAAGAGCGCGGACGGAGGGCCGAAGGTTCGCCGGCCGCTGACGCAGGCGCCGCCGCCCGGCATTCGCTTCGAGCGCAAGGAGACCGAGCAGTACCACCTCTGCGTCGGCGCGCCCGGCATCTCGCGCTCCGACCGGCGCCGGTTTGCCGCATCGCTGCTCGATTCGATCCTCGGCGGCTCGGCGTCGTCGCGGCTCTTCCAGGAGATTCGCGAGAAGCGGGGGATGGCGTACTCGGTCTACACGTTCACGTCGCAGTACACCGACACGGGCCTGATCGGGATCTACGTCGGCACGCGCGAGGAAAACCTCGCGGCCTGTGTCGAGATCTGTTCCGAGCAGATCGGCGAGATCTCGGCCGGCCACTTCAAGAAGGGCGAGCTCGAGCGCGCGAAGGAGAGCATCAAGGGTCGCATCTCGCTGTCGATGGAGTCGACCGCGAACCGCATGAGCCGTCTCGGCAAGTCGATCATCACCGACACCGAGCTCCTGAGCTTCGAACGGATCATCGCGGAGGTCGACGCCGTCGAGCCGGACGCGGTCGCCGAGCTGGCCGCGGTCCTGCTCGCGCCGGAGCGGCTGTCGGCCGCGTGCGTCGGGCCGGACGAAGATCGCTTCCGCCTGGCGATCGCGAGCAGTGCGGCGCGGAAGGCGGCATGAAGCTCGCGCTGTTCGGCGCGGAGGGCAAGGTGGGTGCTTCGCTGCTGCCCGTCCTCGAGCGCGCCGGACACGAGGTGAAGGCGATCGAGATCGGCGACGAGCCGAACGTGCGCGGACTCGACGCGTGCGTCGACTTCACGACGCCGGAGGCGGCGCCGAAGAACGCGCGCGCGGCGCTCGAGCAGGGCGTCTCGTGCGTCGTCGGCACGACCGGCTGGGATCCGCAGCCGCTCACGCAGCTTGCGATCGACAACGGTCTCCGGCTCTTCGTCGCGCCGAACTTCTCCATCGGCGCCGTCCTGATGATGCGCTTCGCGGCGCAGGCGGCCGAGCACTTCTCGCGCGTGGAGATCATCGAGCTGCACAGCGAGGCGAAGAAGGATGCGCCGTCCGGCACCGCGCGCGCGACCGCGGATCTCATCGGCGGGGATCCCGTCATCCATTCGGTGCGCCTGCCCGGCCTCGTTGCGCACCAGGAAGTCATCTTCGGCGGCGAGGGTCAGCTGCTCACGATTCGCCACGACACGACTGCGCGTGAGTCGTTCGCCGAAGGCGTCCTCCTCGCGCTCTCCAAGCTCGACTCGCTTCCGCCCGGCCTCACGGTCGGCCTGGGCTCGCTCCTGTAGGAGATAGTTCCCGGGATGCCGGGTCAGGCCGCTGAGCTCGTCTTCGACGAGGCGACGAAGCAGTACGAGGGCCGGGACGACGTCGCAGTCGACCATCTCTCGCTCACGGTGGCGGCCGGTGAGATCTGCGTGCTCGTCGGCCCTTCGGGCGGCGGCAAGACGACGGCGCTCCGCCTCGTCAACCGGCTGATCGCGCTGACGAGCGGCGACATCCGCATCGACGGGAAGAGCATCCTTCAGCAGGACGTGGTCCAGCTCCGCCGCGGCATCGGCTACGTCATCCAGCAGGTCGGCCTCTTCCCGCACATGACGGTCGAGGCGAACATCGGCACCGTACCGCGGCTGTACGGCCGCCCGCGCTCGTGGATCCACACGCGCTCGCAGGAGCTGCTCGACCTCGTCGGGCTCGATCCGTCGTACGCGAAGCGCTACCCGTCACAGCTCTCCGGCGGCGAGCGCCAGCGCGTCGGCCTCGCCCGCGCGCTCGCCGGCAATCCGCCGCTCATGTTGATGGACGAGCCGTTCGGCGCGATCGACCCGATCGTGCGCGCGCGCCTCCAGGACGCGTTTCTCGAGCTTCAGAAGGAAGTGCGGAAGACGGTCCTCTTCGTCACGCACGACATCGACGAGGCGATCAAGATCGGCGACCGCATCGCCATCTTCCGCAGGGGCGGCCGGCTTGCGCAATACGACACGCCGCAGGCGATCCTGGAGAAGCCGGCGGACGACTTCGTCGCCGAGTTCGTCGGCGCCGACCGAGCGCTGAAGGCGCTGGCCCTTCACCGCGTCTCGGAGCTCGAGCTCGGGCCGCCCTCGGACGGCCCTCGCTGCCCGCGCACGCTGACGGTGCGCGACGCGCTCGCGCTGCTGCTCGAGAAGCACGCGGACCGGCTCGCCGTCACCGACGAGAGCGGCACCGTCATCGGATCGATCACGCGGGAGCAGCTGCTGTCGTGATCGTCGCCGGCGTCCCCGTCATCCCGAACTTCGGCAGCGGCAGCTCCTGTGAGGTGAACAACGGCTGGTTCTGCACCGACTGGGTGCGCCAGCACTGGAGCGACACACTGCAACCGGCGCTCGTGCAGCACGTCGAGCTCGCCGCCATCGCCATCGGGATCGGCTTCGTGATCGCGTTCGCGCTCGCGCTCACCGGCTTCCGCTTCCGGATGATCGACCCGCCGATCGGGATCGTCTCCGATTTCCTGTACACGATCCCAAGCCTCGCGCTCTTCCAGATCCTCGTCCCGTTCACCGGCATCTCGCTGCTCACGGTCGAGATCGCGCTCGTCTCGTACACCCTGCTCATCCTCTACCGGAACATGATCGAGGGCCTGCGGGCGGTGCCGGCGGAGATCGTCGATGCGGCGCGCGGCTCCGGCCTCACGCGAGCACAGACCTTCATGCGCGTCGAGCTTCCGCTCGCGCTGCCCGCGATCCTCACCGGGCTTCGCGTCGCGACGGTGTCGACGATCTCGATCGCGACGATCGCGCCGTTCGTCATCGCGAAAGGGCTCGGCCAGCCGATCTACGCCGCGCTCTCGCAGGACATCTTCAAGACGGAGATCTTCACCGCCGGCGGCATGGTGATCGCGCTCGCCCTCGTCGCCGACGGGCTGCTCGTCCTGCTCCAGCGCAGGCTCACCCCGTGGGTGCGAGCATGAAGACGTTCGTCGACGCGTTCCGGTTCATGGCCGACCACCCGCACCTGCTGCTCGCGAAGACGGGGGAGCACCTGGAGCTGTCGGGCGCGGC
>JBOGZQ010000195.1:0-20846 GCA_050697375.1 Gaiellaceae bacterium
TCGATGTCGATGAGCTGCCCGAGCTTCCACTTGCCGCTGAGGATCGCGAGCATCGCCTGGAGGTCCGACATGTGGCCGCCCGTGTGCACCTCGAGCTCGCAATGTGCCGCCGGTAGGCCCGGCTCGAGCGCCTCGTCGACGAGGAGCCCCCACACGTTCTCGAACGGGACCTTGCCGACAAGATCTTCGATGTCGATGCCGCGGTAGCGGAGCGAGCCCCCTTCGCGGTCCGGCTCGGCGATCTCCGTCTCGACGGCGACGACACCTGCTAGGCCGGGAACGAAATCACTCATATGCGCGCCTCCGCTGCTGCGAGGACGAGCGCGGCCGCGGCGAGATCCTGCACGGCAACGCCCACCGATTTGTACAAGGTCAATTCATCCGCGCTCGTGCGGCCCTGCCGCGTGCCGGCGACGAGCTCTCCGAGCTCGACGGCGCGCTCCGGGTCGACCGCGGCCAACTCGGGTGCGCCGGAAGGAGGCGGCGCGAGCGTGGAGCCGCGCGACTCGATGCAGATGACGTCGGCGCGCGCGACGATCGCCGGATCGAGCTCCGAGCCGGGCGCGTTGTAGCCAACCGAGCTCACGTGCGCGCCGGGCGCGAGCCAATCGGCTAGTACGACGGGCTCGGCGGAATGCGTTGCGCAGTGCACGACATCGGCGTCGCGCACCGCGTCCTCGACCTCGCCCCGCCCGGCGACCCGGATCTCGTCGAAGTCGCGAACGCGCGGGAACATCTCCTGCGCCGCGTGCGACTGCACGCCGGTGCCGACGATCGCGAGCACGCGCGCGTCCTCGCGCGCGAGGAGGCGCGTCGCCAATGCGGCGGCCGCGGCCGTGCGCACGGCGGTGATGTACGTCCCGTCCATGACGGCGGCCGGCGTCCCGTTCGCCTGGTCGAACATGACGATCTCGGCCTGATGCGTCGGCCGGTCGACGTTCTCGGGAAAGAGCGAGACGAGCTTGCAGCCGAGCCCCGCCGACGGGAGGTACGCAGGCATCGCGCCGAGCAGACCGGCGTCTGAGAGCGCCGCGATGCGCGGCGGCATCGATGCGGATCCGGCCGAGAGCTCCGCGTGCGCGCTCGCGAGCGCCTCGATGAGCGCGTCGAGGTCGAGGAGCTCCTCCACCTCCGCACGGGTGAGCACGAGCATCACGGGAGACGGTAGCTCCCGAGGGCACGCCCCCGCGCGTCGAGGGCGACGACGTGCCCGGGGACGTGCAGGGGCAGCGCAGTCTCGAAGCCGGTGCGGCGGACGCTCGAGCCCCCCGGCTCGATCTTCCAGGCGACAATGTCGGTCGCGCCGTTCCAGCTCGCGTACACCATCCCGCCGCGCACCGCCACCCTCGGCGCGTCGCGCGGTTTCCCGCGCCAGGGGAAGCGGAGTGCCCTGTAGTTCTCACCGCCGCGCGGAAGCGTCGCGTCGAGCTTCACCGCGCCGCCGGCCGCGTACTCGGTCAGGTGCGGGTCGGTCCCCCAGCCGACGAGGACGTCGCCGCCGCCGAGCAGCTGGACGCTGCCGAGCTTGTGCGCGTGCAGCGGCGGCTCGTGCACGTACTCGCGCAGCATCGACGCGCGCATCCGCTTCGTGTCGAGAGCGAGGACGAGGCCGCGCGACCGGACGGCGCCGTTGTCGAAGACCGACACGACGCGTCCGCCCTCGTGACTGCGCGCGTCGTGCTGCCACGCGAAGCGCGCGCCCTTTCCGAGCGAGAAGTCGCTGCGCTTGCCGCCGAGGCGCCACAGCACCGCGCCCGTGCTGCGCGCGACCTTGTAGACCGCCCACGTGTTGCGCGCAGAGACGAGGAGATTTCCGTCCGCGTCGACGTCGATCGCGTTGACGTGGAAGTAGTCCCACGGGTAGCCGACCGGCGCGTACGACTCGTCCACCGGGACGTGATCGAGGCTGCGCCACTCGAAGAGAACGCGCGCGCTCGGAATCTCGAGCTCCTGCACGACGCCTCCCATCGTCAGGCCCTTCGAGCCGCGCCGCCGCACCTCGAGGCTCGTCACGAGCGCCGTGCCGCGATCGGTGAGCAGCAGCTCGTGCAGGTCGGACGGCATGCCGTTGCCGGCGGGGAAGCGCGCGATCTCCCGGTACGACGCGTCCGCGATGACGTGCACGCCGTGCCCGAGACCGCCGCCCGGCAGCGCCTGCCACCACGTCAGCACGGGCTCGCCGTGGAAGCGCTGCGCGCGGAAGTTCATCGCCGGCAGCCCGGTCGGGCGGAACCACACCGGTTGCAGCGCGTCGTCGACGATGAGCGGCCCGTGCTGCCCCGGCCCGGACGACGGCGCGAGGAAGAGATAGCCGGGCACGACCGAGCCGGTGCGGTGCAGCAGCGTCAGCGGCGGCGGATCGAGGTCGGGCCGCGAGACGTAGCGCGCGTGCGCCGAGAGGCCGAGTGCGACCGCCGCGCTTCGCGCCAGGAACTCCGCCCGCGTCAGCGCCGTGCCGACACCGCCACGGGTGAAGCATGCACGGGCGGCTGAGGCGGCGGCTTCGAGTCGGTGAGGATCGCGGCGACGAGGAGGACGGCCATGGCGACCATACTTTCGCCGACGAGCGTGCGCCCCACCGTCCCCATCACTCCTGCACGCGCGATGCGAGGCACCGCGAGGAAATGGTGCACCGCACCCCACGTCAGCGCGAGCGCAACGAGGCTGAGCTTCACGAGCAGCACGTGCCCGTAGCCCGTCGTCCACAAGTCGTGCACGTGCGGAAGCCGGAGCACGCTCAGGTACGTGCCTGCGGCGAGCAGCAGCGCGACGAGAACGGTGGCGAACCTCGAGAAGCGGACGAAGGCGGTCGCGCGCAGCTCCGGCCACGCCGGCCAGACGACGACCGCGAGCTGCACGAGCCCGCCGACCCAGAGCACCGCCGAGGAGAGGTGCACCCAGTCGGCGAGCTCCGACAGCCACGAGTGCCCGGCGTCGGCGGCGGAGTGGCCGGACAGCGAGAGCCCGGAGACGAAGACGAGGCCGAGCGCGAGCGACACCCACAGGAAGGCGTCGCGGTCCGTCAGCCAGGCGAGAAAGATGAGGGCGGAGACGAGCGCGAAGCCGAGCTCCATGATCACGAAGGTCTGGCCGAAGCGCGTGCCGTTCGCGAGCGGCTCGAGGTCGCCGTACAGGAAGCGCGAGAACGGGAGCTGGAGAAAGTCCTCGCCGCGTAACAGGAACCCGACGATGCCGGACTCGAGGACGACGGCGATCCCGACGCCCGTCACCCAGAAGAAGCGCCGTTGCGCGCGCGGCGGCAGAGGGCCGCGCGCGATCAGCAGCCGGAAGCCGATGCCGCCGACGGCGAGCGCGAGGCCGAGGAAGTAGAGCCAGCGGACGATGTCCTCCGTCCGCGTCGGGCCTTGCGCGCCAACCGCGTCGGTCACCGGCGGCGCGGGAACGCCGACGCCGAACGTGTACACGCCCGAGACGATGTGTCCGTCGTTCGAGAGCGCCTGCCAGCGCACGGTGTATGGGCCTTTCGGCAGGCGCGGCAATGATGCGACAAGCTCGCGCTGCGACGGAACCGCGCGCGGCTTGCCGGCGAGGTTCTTTCCCTTCAGCGTGAAGACCTGGATCGCCTTCGGCAGCGCGTCGACGCTCTCGTCGAACTGGAGCACGACCTGACGCGGCGGCGCCGACAGCCGCTGCTTGAACCCCGGCGTCTCCCTCTGCAGCGACGCGTGCGCATAGGCGGACGCAGGCAGCAGGAGAGCGACGGCGGCGGCGATGGGAAGCGCGCGCCTCACCGGTGCGGCACTCCTGCAAACTGGGAGAAGTGCCCGAAGACGGGCGCCGCGTCGCGGTCGCAATACAGGAAGACGGCGATCACGAGAAACGTCATGGCGAAGCCGGTGGCCGCTACGACGGAGCGGGGCCGCAGCGCCTGCACGAGCGGGAACACCGCTGCGACGATCAACGTCCACCCGAGCGCGTGATGGAGGAATGCCGCCCGCGCGAAGAACCACGGGTTCTGCTCGTGCACGAGGAACGCCGTCCCGGAGACGAGCATCGCAGCGGCCGACGTGAGCCGCCAGTACTGAGAGTGCAACTTGCCGCGCGCGACTCCGAGCTCGGCGGCGCCGCTGATCATCAGCACCTGCGCCCACGATCCGTGCGCGACCATGTGGATCATCGAGTTCGTGTACAGCGCCATGACCGGCCACATGAGGACGCCGAGGAGAAACACCGTCCCCGGCCACAGATAGCGGCGCCACGGACGGCGTCCCCAGGCCTCGGGCCCTGCGACGGTCTGCGCGATGAAGAGCAGCCCGAGGACGAGGACGCCGGTCGCGAACATCCAGTGCACCATCTCCGCCTTCGGCTCGATGCCGGCGACGATCATTCCGCGTCCTCTATGTCCTGCACGAGGCCGGGCGCGATGACGAAGCGGAAGAGGACGCCGACGAGCACGACGTAGAGCGGCGGCTCGGCGAGCAACCACCAGAAGCCTTGCCCGAGCGGATGGAGAAGCGTCAGCCGCCACGGCTGGACGAGCGCCCATGCGATGCCGGCGACCATGGTCGCCGGGCCGAGCCCGAGCACGAGCAGCACACGCGGCGACCGCGTCGTGGCCCGCTCCCTCTCTTCGGTGCGATGCAGCTGATGCGCGACGTTCGCGCTCATCGAGACCTCCTCCTGTCGTGCTATTCCGCCGGTCAGGCGGGCACGGGAGGCGGCCGCGACTCGAACGCGATGCCGAAGAGCCGCCGCGGGGCGACGGCGAGGTGGAGGTCGATCGGGGTCGCGCGGCGCGGTGCGATCCGCCGCATGCACGCGGCAGCATGAGCGGCGAGCTGCTCGTAGTCGTGCAGCGAGAGCTCGACGCTGCGGTAGAGCAAGGCGACGAGCACCGACAGCACCGCGAACACGGGTAGCGCCGACGTGTGCAGCCAGGGAGTGAGCACCGGCGACGCGTGCTCGGCATCCATCTGCACGAGGTAGATCACCGACGTGACGAGGAACGAGATGACCCAGAGACGCGCGGACAGCTCTACACGCATGCGCGGGCGACCGAGCATCGACGCGAGCCGGCGTGCTTTCGCGAACCGCCACAGGACGCGCGCGAGCATGAGGGCGAGGCCGACCTTGACCGCCGCGAGCAGGAACGGGTAATAGCTCTCGTGGCGATAGCTGAGCGGGCCGACGTGCCGGCCGACGTCGATCCGGTGCGCGAGGCTGCGTCCCACAAGCTCGGCGACGAGCGCCAGCAGGGCGAGGGCGATGCGGGCGAGCCACCGCTGCCGGTTCATGGCGAAAGTGTGCCTGTTCGTCAGCGCCTTACACAATGCTCGTTCGGAGCGCCGGTGCGGGTGAGCGTCCCGAAGAACGACTCCGAGCACGACCAGTGCGCGGACAGGACGGTGACGTGCACGGTCCCGTCGTGCTGGATCCCGTTGTGGGTGCAGCCGTCGGTGTCGGCGTGGTGCCAGACCGCCTCGAACGGCTTCCCGGGGACGGGCGCGAACTTGTTGCAGGTCGGGTTGCCGGGCGGCGTCGTCAGCGTCCACCGATACGAGGCGACCGTCTCGCCGCCCTGCTCGACGTTGACGGTGTAGAACGTCGCCCGCCGGCTCTGGTCGAAGACGGCGCTCACCGGCAGGAGGTGGGGCTTCGCCTCCACGACGGGTGCCGTGGTCGTGGGCGCGGCCGGCGTGGTGGTCGTCTCGATGACGACGGGCTTCGGCTTGGTCTTGCCGCCGTTGGCGAGGGCGATACCCACGATCGCGACGATGATGACCACAGAGGCGCCGGCCGCCCACTTCACACGCCTCGACAGGCGACGGACGGTGGGCGCGCCCGAGCGGGCGGCGAAGAGCTCCATCCACACCGCGGACGAGTCGAGCGCGAGCGAGGCCTGCGCAGCGGCGACGGCGGCGGCCGGTGCCGGTTCGAGCCTGCCCTCGAGCGCGTGCAGACGCTGCACGACGCCGAGTGCGCGCGTGATCGCCTGGAGGTTCGGCAGGAGCCGCAGGAGGATGCCGCGGATGCACTCGACCTTCTCGAGCTTGACGCGCACCTCCTCGCTGAGCTCCGCGTGCTCGGTCTTGCGCGCGGCGCGCCACTCGGGCGTCGCCTCGGCGGCGTTCTCGTGGATCGACCGCAGCTGCTCGAGGTCGGCCTCGAGCTTCGCGCGCGCCTCGCGCAGCACCGCCTCGAGCTTCCCCTCGCGCACGGAGCGCGCCGCGCTCTCGACGTGCTCGGCGGCGTCGCGCAGCGACTGCGTGAGCGCGGCGGCGTCGCCTGCGGCCGCCGTCTCGGCGCCCGCGCCGAGGGTGACGGTCGCCGACAGCACCTGCGCGAGATCGCCGGGCGCAGACTTCAGCAGCTCGCCGCGGTCGCCGGCGGGAATCCATTTCGCCAGCGGCTTCAGCGCCGCGATCGCCGCCCACGGCGCCGGGCCGACGATCGCCTCGACCTGCGCGCTCGCACCCGACGCTGTGACGACGGCCTGCAGGAGCTGCCGGTCGCTGCGCTTCGGCCCCGCCGCGATGAGGTCGTTCGCGTGACGGACGAGCGGGGGCGGCACATCGTGGCCGTCGGCGACGGCGTGGTAGAGGTCGACGAGCTGCGGATCCTCGGAGCCGTGGAGCCTGCGGCCGACCTCGAGGGCGAGCTTCGCGTGCGCGACGCTCGTCTGCGCAACGGTCAGGATTTCCGTGACGCCGGCAAGCCCGACGTACGCGTCGAGCGCCGTCAGCGCGGCGGCGCACTCGCGGGCGAAGGTGCCGAGCTCGTCGCGGAGCGTCGCGAGCAGCTCACGCTGGTGGAGATGCTCCTGCGCAAGTGCGTCAGACCACGCCTGCTCGTGGGCCGCTGGCACCCGGTATGTCTACGCCACTAACCGAGCAGGGTCAATGACCAGTCGCTGCGATGCTCGGCATCGAGCGAGAAGAGCATGATCCGCTGGAAGCGACCGAGGCAGAGCGTCCCGTCGGTGAACGGCACCTGCTCGCTGCGAGGCGAGAGGAGCGAGGCCACGATCCGCTCCCGGTTCCGCAGGCTGCTGGGGACGACCCGTTCGAGCAGCACCTCGAGGTCCTCGAAGAAGCCCGTCTCCCGCTCCTGGACGCGGACGATCGTGAGCGCGTGCAGCGGATGGACGTAGGCGATGCCGTCGCGGCGATCCGACCGGGCAACAGTCTGGGAGACGTCGTTCGTGATGTCCATCACCGACAGCGTCGGGAGCGCGGCGGCGATCGAGTACGGGACTTCGATGGTGGTCATGCCTTCGCGACCTCCCTCGGCAAGCGGAAGTGGACGTCCTCGCGCGCGACCGTGATCTCCTCAAGCGTGTCGTAGCCGGACGCGGCGAGCCGCGCAGCCGTCGCCTTCACGAGCTCCTCCGGCGTCGACGCGCCGGCGGTGAGGCCGATGGTCGTGTGCCCGTCGAGCAGCTGCGCGTCGAGCGCGCTCTCGCCGTCGACGAGCGTCGCCTCGGCGCCGGCGGCCTTGGCAACCTCGACGAGGCGCTGTGCATTCGAGCTGTTCTCGGAGCCGATGACGAGGATGAGCGTCGCGCCGAGCTCGACCATCTCCTTCACGGCGTCCTGCCGGTTCTGCGTCGCGTAACAGATGTCGTCCGCGTGCGGCCGGCGGAGGGTGCCGAGAGAATCCTCGAGCGCGTCCACGATCGGCGCGACGTCGTCGAGCGAGAGCGTCGTCTGCGTGATGACGGCGACGGGCCGGTCGGTCTTCAGCTGCCGCGCCTGCTCGGGCGACTCGATGACGACGGTTGCGTCGGGGCGTTCGCCGAGCGTGCCGATCACCTCGACGTGGTTGGCGTGCCCGACGAGGGCGACGAGGTGGCCGCTGTCGGCATACGTGCGCGCTTCCGCGTGCACCTTGTTCACGAGCGGGCACGTCGCGTCGACGACCTTGAGGCCGCGCTTCTGCGCGTTCTCCTTCACCGACGGCGCGACGCCGTGCGCCGAGAGGACGCAGATCTCGCCCTCGGGAATCTCCGACTCGTCCTCGACGAAGACTGCGCCGAGCTCTTCGAGCCGGCGGACGACGTGCTCGTTGTGCACGATCTGATGGCGCACGTACACGGGCGGGCCGTGCTGCTCGAGCAGGCGCTCGACGATCTCGATCGCGCGGTCGACGCCGGCGCAGAACGAGCGCGGTGCAGCGAGGAGAACCTTCATGCCATCGCCTTCTCGAGGGAATCGAGCGCGCGCAGGGCGTCGCGCATCGAGCGGATCGCGCCGCCGCGCTTCCATGCGATCCAGCGGAGCAATCCGGCGACGTCGGTGCGGCCGTCGGCATGAACCGTCGAGTCGACGCCTTCGACGTCGCTGTCGACGCCGTCGGAGATGGCGCGGACGACGCCGGCGAGCCTGCCGCTCCGCGCGAGCACGCCGCTCTCCATGTCGACCGCGTCCGCGCCGCTCGCCGCACGCAGCCGGCGGCGCTCGGCGGGATCGTGCACGAGCGCTTCCGAGGCGAGGACCGTGCCGGGCCGCGCTCCGCGGACACCGAGCCCGGCGCCTTCCCACAACGTCGCGCCGTTGTCGTCGACGACGCGCGTCGCGTCGAGCACGTCGCCGACCTGCAAGTCGTCGCCGAGCGCGCCGGCGACGCCGAACGACACGAGCCGCCCGTCCGGCAGCCCCGCCGAGCCGCGCACACCGATGCGCGCGGTGCGCAGGCCGAGGCGGCGCGCGATGCGCTCCTCCGCCGTCGTCGCGACCGTAAAGGTCAACCCGTCAGCGTCCACGCCATGCTCCGGACGGTCTCCTTCAGGCTCTTCGACGACTCGAAGGCGGCGGAGGGCTCGAAGCCGGAGTGGATCCCGCAGTGCTCGCAGCGCGGGTCGTTGCCGGGGCCGTAGGCGTCCCAGTCCATCCCCTCGAGCAGCGCCTCGTACGTCGGGAAGATGCCGTCCGTGAGGAGGTAGCACGGGCCTTTCCACCCGTACGGGTTGCGCGTGATCGATCCCCACGGCGCGCACGACAGCTTGCGCTCGCCGGTGAGGAAGTCCTGGTAGATCGGCGTCGCGATCCAGCGGTAGCCGTGCTTGCGCACCGCCGCGCGGATGGCGCGGAACTTCTCCTCGTGCTCGCTGCGCGTCATCGTCAGGTTCGGATCGATCTGGGAGTACTGGTAGCCGGGCGCGACGAGCATCCCGTCGATGCCGACGTCGTCGGTGAGGTAGCGCATCATCTCGATGACGTCGTCGACCTCGGTCTCCTTGAAGATCGTCGTGTTCGTCGTCACGCGGAAGCCGCGCGCGCGGGCGGTCGTGATCGCGTCGACCGCGACGTCCCAGAGGCCCGGGTAGTCGCAGACGTAGTCGTGGATCTCGCGCATGCCGTCGAGATGCACGACGAAGGTCATGCGCGCCGACGGCTCGAACCAGTCGAGGCACTGCTCGAGGCGAAGCGCGTTCGTGCACAGCTCGACGGTCTTGCCCATCTCGATCATCCCGGCGGCGACCTCTTCGATCCCCTTGTAGACGAGGGGCTCGCCGCCGCAGATCGACACGACCGGCGCCGGGCACTGCACTCCGGCGTCGACGCACTCCTCGACCGTGAGGCGCGCGCGGTTCGACTCGTACTCGCGGATCTTCCCGCAGCCGATACAGGCGATGTTGCACGCGAGTGTCGGCTCGAGCATGAGCACGAGCGGGTAGCGCTCGCCTTTCCGCTGCTGCACCGCGACGTACTTGCCGATCGAGACCGTGGACTGCAGCGGGAACTTCATGCGGAAAGCCTCTCTCTCAGTCGACCCAGGGCGAGCAGCGGGAAATTGATGCGGTACAGGTGGTAGCGAATCATGAAATCGAGCGGAAAGCCGGTACCGGTGAAATGCGCTTCGTCCCAGTCCCCGTCGGGACGCTGGACAGCGCAAAGATAATCTGCCGCCCTGCGCGCTCCTTGATCCTCAGCGTTTCCTGCGGCCACGTAGCCGAGCAGCGCCCAGGCGGTCTGCGACGGCGTGGTGAAGTCGGCGCGGCCCCTCCATGCGGAGTCGGAGTACGAGAGGATGTCCTCGCCGAAGCCGCCGTTCTCCTGTTGCACGGAATCGAGCCACGCGACCGCGCGGCGCACGGCGGGATGGTCGCCGCCGAGGCCGCATGCCTCGAGCGCCGGTAGGGCGGCCCCCGTGCCGTAGAGGTGGTTGACGCCCCAGCGTCCGAACCACGAGCCGTCTTGCTCTTGCTCGGCGAGGAGCCACTCGAGGCCGCGCTCGACCGGTTGCTCGTATCCTGCGGGCGCGAGCACCTCGAGCGCGTGCGCGGTGACGTCAGCAGTCGGCTCGTCGGTCACCTTGCCGAAATCGCAGAACGGGATCTTGTAGAGCCACATCGAGCTGTTGTCGACGTCGAACGAGCCCCAGCCGCCGCGCTTCGACTGCATGCCGGCCACCCAGTCGAGCCCGCGGCGCTGTGCAGCCGGGCCGATGCCGAGCTCGCGCAGCGCGAGCGCGACGACAGCTGCGTCGTCGATGTCGGGATAGAGGTCGTTCTCGTACTCGAACGCCCAGCCGCCGGGTGCGAGGTCGGGCGCGCGAATAGACCAGTCGCCCCTCAGCGTCACTTGCTGGCGCATCAGGTACTCGCCTCCGGCGGCAAGCTGCGGGTGGTCGGCAGGCACGGCGCATGCGCGCAGTGCGAGCACGGCGAGCGCGGTGTCCCACACCGGCGACTGGCACGCCTCGGGGCGCAGACGGTCGCCGTCGTCGACCATGAATCCCTGCCAGCCGTCGACCGCCCTGCGCAGCGTGTCGTCATGCGCGACGTCATGCCCGAGTGCATCCAGCGCGATGATCGCCCACACCCACGGCGGCTGGATCCCGCCCCACGATCCGTCCGCCTCCTGCCGCGCACGGATCCACTGCTCGGCGCGCTGCTGCGCGAGTCGGCGCAGCGGATCGCGGCGCACCGATACACGGGACCGCCCCGGTCTGGCACCGATGGCACGCAGGTCGACATCGATCGGCCGCACGGGCCGCAGCGATTGCGCGAGCGAGAGCGAGACGAACGTCTGCCGAGCCCAGCACGCGAAGGTGTAGATCGAGAACGGGCCGCCCGGCGGCAACAGCACGAGCTCGGGCGGGACGGGGACCATCCGCTGCCACGGCCACTGGCCGAGAAGCGCGAGGAAGCACTTCGTGAACAGGCGCGCCTTCGGGATCCCGCCTTCGCGCTGGATGTACGCGACTGACTGCGGGCCGGGATCGACGCCGCACATGCGCAGTGCGACGTACGCCTCGATCGACGTCGAGAGATCGGGCGGCCCTTCGAACCAGATCGACCACGTGCCGTCGTCGCGCATGCGCGCCATCAGCTCGTTCGCGATGCGACGGTCCATCTCGGACGTGCGCAGGCCGAGCGCGTGGTTCCAGAACAGGTGCTGCGCCGTCATGGTCACGTTCGACTCGAGCTCGCCGACCCAGATCCCGTCGGGGCGCTGCAGCTCGAGCAGGCGGCGCGTGCCGCGGTCGATCGCTTCGTCGAGAGCGCTCAGCGTGGAGATGCTCATCGGGGCAGAACGTATCGCGCGGCAGCCCTTCCACTGCGCACTGCGCTCTCCATCGTCGCCGGCCAGCCGGTGTCGGTCCACGTTCCCGCGCGCGCGACGTTCGGCCGCGACGTCTCGACGCCGGGACGCGCGATGCCGGGACGGAGCGCGATCGTCGCGTTCGGCTCGCGGCTGACCCGCGACCACACGAGCTCCGCGCGGCCGAGTCGCTGCATCAACTGCTCGGCGATGCGGTCGACGAGCCCGCGCCCGCGCACGTCCATCAGCTCGGGCACGCCGCTCGAGACAACGGTGAGGTATTGGCCGCCGTCCGGCGCCGCGTGGCCGGTGAGAGCCCCACGATCGAAGACCCAATGCGCGTCCGACGAGAGCAAAGCAGCAATCGGCGTCTGGAGAATGGGACGGTCGAACAAGAGATGGACGGAGACGATCGGCGAGCTCTCGAATCGAGGATCCGGCTCGCCGAGAAGTCGCGCCGACTCGGACGGCGGCGTCGCAACGACGATCGCGTCGGCGTCGGCGTCGAGGTCGTCGAGCGACTCGACCTTCTCGTCCAGATGGACGCGGTCGCCGAGCACGCGGCCGGCCGCGTCGCCGTGCATCCAGCCCAGGGGCTTCAGCGGCAGCACGAGGTCGGAGCTCGCGCGCGGGCCGAGCAGGGCGGTGCGAACGGTGAAGAGGCCTGCGAGGGCGTCGACCTCGTCGGTGCGGAGGTTGAGCGCGGGGCGGATGAACACGTCCCAGAAACGGTCGATGGATGTGTCGCTTTCGCCGAGTCGCCTGAGCATGTGTCCGAACGTCTCTCTTGGTTGCGACTGCGCGGCGCGCAGTCGCATGAGTGTCAAGAGCAATCGCGACCGCTCCTTGACCGAGATGTGCCCGTACCGGAGCAGCGCGGGAAGCGACGGCGCGATGTCCGCGCGCTCACCGTCCTCGTCGAAGACCGGCAGCGCGAGCCGCGTGCGCAGCACCGAGCCGCCCTCGCCGATGCGGTCGAGGAAGCGGAGGTACTCGGTGAAGCAGCCGAGGGCGATGTGCTGGCCGTTGTCCGGCGGCGGCTTCGGGTCGTCGCCGCGCTCGGGCAGCGTCTGCACCGCACCGCCGAGCGTCGGCCGCGCCTCGTGCACGGTGACGTCGGCGCCTGCGTCGACGAGGTCGAATGCGGCGGCAAGGCCCGCGAGGCCACCGCCGACGACGGCGACCCTCATACGAGATTGCGTGCGACGACGGCGAGCTTCTCGCGCGTCGAGAGCCCGCACGATTTGTCGAAGACGTCGAAGCCGTTCGCCTCCATCCGGTCGAGCTGGCCGCGGTAGAGGCCGGCGAAGGTCGCGACGCACAACGCGCTGCGGCGGTCGAGCGAGTCGAGCAGCCGCAGGCCCTCGTCGAGGTGCGCACGCGCCCGCGCCGCCTGGAACGCCATCAGCTCGCTCCATTTCGGGCCGGGCGCCAGCTCGCGCACGCCGAAGCGCGCAAGCTCGTCCTGCGGCAGATACACGCGGCCGAGGCGGCGATCCTCGCCGACGTCGCGCATGATGTTGATCAGCTGCAACGCGATGCCGAGCGTCATCGCGCGCTCCACGTCGTCGGAGCCGTACACGGCCACACACGCGATGCCGACCGCCCCTGCGACCTTCTCGCAGTAGACGCGAAGCTCCTCGAAGCTCGCGTACCGCGTCACGTCGAGATCCTGCAGGCCGCCGTCGACGAGCGCGGAGAACGCGTCGCGCGGGATCGCGAAGCGCTCCCGCGCATCCGTCAGCGCGACGTCCATCGCGGTCGCGCGCGGCGCGTCGAGCGCCGCGCGCAGCGCCTCGAGGCGCGCGCGCTTCTCCTCCGCGGGCGCGTCGCCGTCCGCGATGTCGTCGACCTCGCGCGCGAACGCGTAGATCGCGGCGATCGCGCGTCTCTTGTCGCGCGGGAGCAGCATGATCCCGTACGCGAAATTCTTCGCGCGCGCGCGCGTGACCCTCTGCACTTCCGCGTACGCCTGCTCGACGGAGCTCATCGCACGATGACGAACGCCGCCTCGCGGGCGAGCCGCGCGCGCGAGGGCCGCGGCCGCTGCGTGAACAGATCCCACCCCGCCGCCTCGAGCGAGTCGAGCGCGGCGAGCCCGCCGCGCCCGAAGAGCGCGACCGCGCGCCCGAGACGGCCGCCGATGCGGTCGCGCAGGACTTCCGCCGCCGACAGCAGCGCTGTCGCGCGCTCGGCCTCGAACCGAAGCAGGGCCTTGAGCGCATCGCTCGGCCGGTCGAGCGCGGGATCGCCGAACTGCCGCCGGTCCTCCGCGGGCAGGTAGGTCCGGCCGAGCTCGAGGTCGCGCGGCACGTCCTGCAGGAAGTTGACGAGCTGAAGGCCGGTGCAGACGGAGTCGCTCGCGGCGACGAGCTCCTCGTCGTCGAGGCGCTGCAGCACGCCGAGGACGAGCCGCCCGCATGGGTCGGCGGAGTGGACGCAGTACCACTTGAGGTCGTCCCAGCTCTCGTAGCTCGAGACGCGCTGGTCCATCCGGTTCGCCTCGATCAGGCGCGCGAACGGCTCGCGCGGCAGGCCGAACTCGCGCACGGTCGGCTGCACGTTCCGGAGGACGGGCCACGTCGGCGTCCCGCTGTACAGGAGATCGATCTCGCACTCGAGCTCGTCGAGCGCGGCGAGCCGGTCGCCCTCGTATGCGTCGCCGAGCTCGTCGACGAGACGCGCGTAGCAGTACAGGGCGCGGACGTGGGGCCGCAACCGGCGCGGGAAGAGGATCGAGCCGACCGGAAAGTTCTCGCCCGCAGCGCGGGCAGCCACTTCCGCAACCTCCATGCAAAACAGCATACGATCAGCATCGTGGAGGGCAGTCCGGGGGGCCGGGTCGATCCAGTCGCAAGCGTCGATCGGGACGACCGCGGCGTCGTCGTGCACCTCACGGGCGAGCTCGACCTCTACAACGCGCACCGCGTCCGCGAGGCGCTGCTCGCCTGCTGTGAGGAGCAGCCGGAGAGGCTCGTCGTCGATCTCGCGGAAGTCGAGTTCGTCGACTCGACCGCGCTCGGCGTTCTCGTCGAGGCGCGGACGCGCATGCCCGACCGCCAGGCGTTCGTGCTCGCGGCGCCCCGGGCGGAGACGCAGCGCGCGCTGGAGGTCTCCGGCCTCGACAAGCATTTCGTCATCCGCACGAGCGTCGAAGAAGCGTTAGCGTCCTGACCGTGGAGGACGGGAGGATCCTCGAGCCGGCGCAGCTCGGACGGTACGCCGACGCGATCACGAAGTCGATCGCGCTGAAGCGCGACGACACGATCGTCGTCCGCGGCGCGCCCGCGCATCGCGAGGTCATGGTCGCCGTTGCCGCCTCGGCGTACCGCGGCGGCGCGCACGCGGTCGACGTCATCTATTCCGACCCGCTCGTCATGCGCGCCCGCCTCGAGCACGGAAAGGACGGCGCGCTCGGCGTGCTCACGCCGTGGCACAAGCTCCGGCTGCGCGAGCTGATGAAGCCGGATGCAGCGGAGATCTACATCAGCGGCGAGAGCGACCCCGGATTCCTCGACGGCATCCCGCCGAAGCGCATCCAGACCGAGTACGCGCGCGCGGGGCAGCAGACGCGGGCGTTCCGCCGCGCGAGCCTCGACATGCGCGTGCGCTGGACGATCGCCGGCTGGCCAACCGACGCGTGGGCAGCGCAGGTCTACCCGAAGCTCCCACTGCTGAAGGCGAAGCGCAAGCTCGCGCAGGACCTCCTCTGGTTCTCCCGCCTCACCGACGAGGACGGGAAGGGAGCGTCCGGCTGGATCGCGCACGGCAAGGCGCTGACGCGACGCGCGAAAAAGCTGTCGGCGCTCGGCATCCGCAAGCTCGAGCTGCGCGGCCCGGGAACATCGCTCGATCTCGGCCTCGTTCCGGGCACAGCGTGGCTCGGCGGGCTGGAGGAGACCGCATTCGGCGCGACGATCGCCGCGAACATGCCGACGGAGGAGACGTTCACGAGCCCCGACGCCGCGGCGACCGAGGGGACGTTCGCATGCACGTTCCCGCTCTCGTTCCAGGGACGGCTGATCGACGGCATCCGCGGCGAGTTCCGCAACGGCCGGCTCGTGCGTCTCGCCGCAGCGAACGACAAGGACCGGGACTTCATCGCGAGCTACATCGACAGCGACCCGAAGAGGAACGGACGCCGCCTCGGCGAGGTCGCACTCGTCGACTCGACGTCGCGTATCGGCCAGAGCGGCCGCACGTATTTCGACACGCTGCTCGACGAGAACGCGACCACCCACATCGCCTTCGGCTCCGGGTTCGGCGGCACGCGCACGGTGAAGCCTGCGCGCAACCTGAACCAGTCGCCCGTCCACCTCGACGTCATGATCGGCAGCCCCGACTTCGAGGTGACCGGCGTGAACGCGAAGGGCAAGCGGATCCCCATCATCCGCGACGGCCTCTTCCAGATCTAGCCGTCGACGAAGAGGCCGCTGAGGGGGCCGCGCAACGCTTCCGCGCGACGGGAGACGTGCGGCAGCAGCACGAGCCTGTGCTCCGAGAAGCCTTCGCGGCGCCGGCGCGCGAGCTCACGCTCGGCGATCGGGCGCCAGATCTCGTCGATCACCTTGACCGGATCGCCGTCGACGTCGTCCCGCTGGAGGTGCTCCGACCACAGCCGCAGCCGTGCAGCCCGCGCGAGCGCCTCGTCGTGCACGACGACGTTCACCTCCGTGTCGTTGAAGAGCGAGTGCTCGTTGAGGTTCGCCGAGCCGATCGTGAGCCAGCGGTCGTCGACGATGCCGACCTTCGCGTGCACGTACACGATCCCGCCGCCGCGTCCCGGCTGAAAGAGCGTGCACGCGAGGAAGCGGCCGTTCCCCTCGTCGGCATCGAGGAGGACGCCGACCTGGCCGCGCGTGTCGTCGCCGCCGTTGTTCGGCCGGGCGGGAAGGAGGACGACGACCCGGAAGTCGTCGCACGGCGGATTGCGCAGCTTCTCCGCGAGCACCGAGACGATCTCGCTCGACCAGAGGAACTGGCTTTCGAGGTAGACGAGCCGCTCCGCGCCGCGCAGCGCTCGCAGGTAGCTTTCGAGGATCGTGAACTCGCCGTCGTGCAGGCCGGGGTAGACGTGCTCCGGCACCGTGCGCACGAGGTGCACTTGCGGCCCGTCGATCGGCTCGGATCTCTGCACCGTGGGGAGGTCAGACGGCCAGCGCAGGCGGAAGTGGTCGGCGACGTCCGCGACGATGGGCCCCTCGAGCCGCACGGTTGCGTCGTGCCAGCCGATGCGGCCTCGCGCAGGGTGGTCGCTCGAGTCGAGCCGGTCGCCTGCGGCGGTCGTCAGGTCGATGCCGCCGACATACGCGATGCGGTCGTCGACGAGGACAAGCTTCTCGTGATGGCAGTGCATCGGCCGCTCGCGCGCGTCGAGCTCGACCTCGACGCGGGTCCCGTGCGCGAGCTCGTCGCGCATCCTCCGCACCTCGCTGCGATCGGGATGGAAGAGCGGCAGCGGCGCGCCCGCCCACGCGAGCACGCGCACGGGCGCGCGTTCGGCCGTCTCGCCGAGGAGCGCCGCGAGCGTCGGCCCTCCTTCGCCCATCGTGAAGCCGGGCGTGAAGTACCAGCCGGCAACGTGGACATGAGTTTCGGCGGAGCGGACGTCGTCGACCATGCGCGGCAGCGCCTCCGCCCCGTCGACGAGCAGCTCGACCCGGTTGCCCGCGCGCGGCGCGAACGACCCGCTCTCGGCCCAGCCGCCCGCGGGCGGGTCGATCGCACGGTCATGGCCCCGGCGCAAGAGCCGGCGGCGGTGGTGCGACCGGACGGCGCCCTCGATCCGGTCGCCGAGGACGTCGTCGATCCGGCTAATGCCCACCAGGCGCGTTCGCCTGGACGGGGCCGGACGGCATTTTGACCGTCTGCGTCGGCGTGGTCGGCGTGTAGTAGCTCGTCCCGTACGTCGTCGTCCCGGTGATCTGCGGGGTCGGGAATCCGAGCTGGGGCATCCCGCTCGTCGCGGTCGACATGAACTGGTGCCAGATCTCGGCCGGCAGCGTGCCGCCGGCGACGGCGCCGACTCCCTCGACGCCGTACAGCGGGATCTCGCCCTTCGGGTATCCCACCCACACGCACGTCGCGAGCTGCGGCACGTATCCGCAGAACCACGCGTCCTGGAAGTTCTCCGCCGTTCCCGTCTTCCCCGCGGCGGGGCGCCCGATGTTCGCGGCCGTGCCGGTGCCGTGCTCGATGACCCCTTCGAGCGCGTACGTCACCTGGTCGGCGACGCTGCGCGGGACCGCCTGCGAGCCCGGCGCGTTCAGCCGGCCGACCACGCTGCCGTTCGGCGCACGCACGAGCTCGAACGCCTGCGGGTCGTGGTGGACGCCGTGCGCGGCGAGCGTCGCGTACGCATCCGTCATCTCCAGCGGGTTGACGGGCTGCGTTCCGAGCGTGATCGAGCAGACCGGCTGCAGCTTCGTCGTGATGCCCATCCTGTGCGCGACCGGGACGACGTTCCACGGGCCGACCTTCGCGACGAGCTGCGCGAAGATCGTGTTCACCGAGTTCGCGGTCGCATTCAGCAGGTTCATGTAGCCGCCGTTCTCGTCCGCGTAGTTGTGCACGTCCCACGGGCCTTGCGGGCCGTCGCAGCTGTGGTCGGGGATGATGAGCGACGGCGGCCCGGAGAAGCTCGAGTAGAGCGAGATCCCGTGCAGGATCGCCGTCGCGAGGACGAACGGCTTGAACGAGCTCCCGGCCGTGCGCGTGCTCTGCGTCGCGAGGTTGAACGTCATCTTGCGCCCGTCCGGCACGTAGCCGACCATCGCGCGCACGGCGCCCGTGCGCGGATCGATCGCGACGAGCGCGGCGGCGGGATCGCTCTTGTGCCGCATGATGCTGCGCACCGAGGCGAGCGCCGCGGACTGCATGCGCGGGTCGAGCGTCGTCCGCACGCGCAGGCCGCCGGCGGCGACGCCCCGCGCGCCGAACTTCGCGACGAGCTGCTGCTCCGCCCAGCCGAAGAAGTTCGGATGCTGCTGCCGCACGTACAGCGAGCCCGGCTTCAGCCCGAGCGGCGCCGACACCGCGTGCTCGAACTGCGCCCGCGAGATCTCGCCGTTCTCGTACATCGCGCGCAGCACCTCGTCGCGACGCTGCATCGCCGATGCGGGATTGAGCACGGGGTCGTACACCGTCGGCGCCTGCGGCAGGCCCGCGAGCAGCGCCGCCTGTTGAAGCGTCAGGTCGGCGGCGCGCGTTGAGAAGAACGTCTCCGACGCGGCCTGCGCACCGTGCGCTGCGCGGCCGTAGAACACCTCGTTGAGATACGCGTTGAGGATGCGCGTCTTCGGCCAGACCTGCGCGAGCTTGATCGCGAGGCACGCCTCCTTCACCTTGCGCGACAACGTGCGGTCCGCGTCGCCGATGTAGAGATTGCGCACGAGTTCCTGCGTGATCGTCGAACCGCCCTGCACGATCCTGCCGGCGGTGATGTCGGAGTACAGCGCGCGCGCGATCCCCTGGTAGTCGAGGGCGCCGTGCTGCCAGAAGCGGCGGTCCTCGATCGCGACGGTCGCCTCGCGGAGGTACGGCGAGATCTGGTCGAGGCGCAGCGGCTGCCGGTTGACGCTCGACGGGACGACGCCGAGCAGCGACCCGTTGTCCGCGTACACGAACGAGTTCTGCCCGAGCGCGACGGGCCGCAGCGTGTCGAGGTTGCACGAGTCGAGCAGGACCGCGCGCCCGGTGGCCGCGGATCCGATCATCACGGCGGCGAGAACGACGACGACCGCGCCGGCGACGACGGCGGCGCGGTGCCGCGTCCGGACGCGCCGGAGGCGCGACCGGCGGGCGAGCAGGATCGCCGCGAAGTCGAGGTCGTCACGATTCCGGTCCCGCACTGCGAGACGGTTCTTGCTCGCAAACGCGCCTCAGGAAACGAGCTCGGAGAGGACAACTCCGAGAATGGGGAGCGCGATCGTGATCGCGAGGTTCCCCCGGCCGATCGTCGTGAGCACCGGCCGCAGGGACTGCGGCTCCCCGGCGCGGATCTGGCGCGCGAGGCCCGGCCCGAGGACGTAGTCGTGGAGGTACGCCCCCGCGGCGAGGAGCCCGACGAGCGCGCCTTTGACGCCGAGCACCCAGTCGAACGACGCCGGCGCGGTGTCGAACGCGTGGTCGTAGCCCGCGAGGCCGACGCCGGTGGCGACGGCAACGCCGAATGCGCTCCAACCGATCGGCCGCCAGCGGCGTCCGAGCTCGCGCAGCAGGCGCGCCCGCATTTCGCCCTCGAGCCGCTGCACCGGCGGGACGGCGACGAAGACGAGAGCGACCGTGCCGCCGACCCACACGGCTGCGGCGAGGACGTGCAGGGCGAGAAGCGCCGCTTCCACGACCGTAGTCTCGCGGGTTTCCCCGCACGCGTTGCGGGCAACGAAGGTCACGAATGGTCGCCTCCGCGTTTGGGTCGATTCACACCGCGCTCCACTCGAGCGTCGCCTCCGTCGCGGGCAACATCCTCGTGCTCTTCGCCGTCGTCCTCTGGCTCGGGCTCGGCTTCCGCGTCCACCGCGACGCGCGCCGGCGCATCGACGACGGCTGGCTCGTCGGGCTCTCGACCGCCCTCGGGTTCGGACTCCCGTTCCTCGGCCCCGTCGTCTACATGCTGTTCCGCCCGCCGGAGACGCTCGCCGACGCGCACGCACGCGACGTGGAGATGCGGGCCCTCAAAGGCCGGCTCCTCCAGGCGGCTCCGCATTGCCCCGTGTGCCTGAGCGACGTCGAGTCGAGCTACGTCATCTGCCCGGTCTGCACGACGAGGCTGCGCGAGCAATGCGCGAGCTGCGACGCGCCGCTCGACCCGCTCTGGCAGGCGTGCCCGTACTGCGCGACGCCGGTGACCACGATGGCGATGGACGACGGCAAGATCGTGCCGTTCGTCGCCGACCTCGACGCGGCGCTCACCGCCGAGGCACACCTCTCCGACTAGTCGTCCGCGACTTCGACCGGAGCTGGCGGAGGCGCGGGCTCGGGCAAGACCGCCCGCACGAGCGAGCTCACGGTGACCGGCACCGCGGGCGCCGGCGCGAAGCGGAAGAGCGCGGCGACCACGGCGACGCCCGCAGTGAGCTCGTACGTGGCTGAGTCGTTCACGAGCAGCGACGTGACGATGGCGATGCCGAGGGCGAAGACGAAGTCGCGCATCGGACGGCGGCGCGCGACGACGAGCGCGACCGCGAAGGTGACGAGGAACCAGAGCGCGAGCGGCATCACGAGCGGCCAGTTGTGGATCGCCGGCAGGTACGACAGCGGCACGCGGTTCTCGACGACCGCCCACAAGCCGGAGACGCCGTGGCCGAACGCGCTGCGGAAGTGGTTCGGGCCGCCCGC
>JBOGZQ010000196.1:0-8076 GCA_050697375.1 Gaiellaceae bacterium
TCCTCCGACCACGCGCGCCGCTGCACGTCGAAGAGCAGCGTCCCCGACGCGTCGGCGGCGTCGATCGCGAGCTCGCCCGTGAGCCGGTAGCGCACGTAGTCCTTCGGCAGGAGCAAATGCCGGATCCGCGCGTACACGTCGGGCTCGTGGCGGCGCAGCCACAGAAGCTTCGGAGCCGTGAAGCCGGTCAGCGCGCGGTTGCCGGTCAGCTCGACGAGCCGCGCGAAGCCGATGCGCTCTTCGATCTCCGCGGCCTCGACCGCGGTGCGCTGGTCGTTCCACAGGATCGCGGGGCGCAGCACGTTGCCGTCGGCGTCGAGGACGACGAGCCCGTGCATCTGCCCGGAGTAGCCGACCGGTCCCTCCGGCAGTTGCGCGAGACAATTCTGGGCGGCTCGGAACCAGTCCCCCGGCGCCTGCTCCGACCAGCCGGGATGCGGCCGCGACAACGGGTACTCCACCGACGCAGTGGCGAGCACGCGCCCGTCCGCGTCGATCGCGACCCCCTTGACGCCGGTCGTCCCGACGTCGATGCCGACGAGAGCGTCAGGCACCGAGTGCGGCGTACACGAGCTCGTATGCGCGGACGGCGTCCTTGTCCTGCTGCGCCGCGCGTAGCTCCGCGCCGTCGAGCTTGGCCGCGATCCCGTCGATGAAGCGCCACTGGAGGACGGAGCGCTTGACCGCGCCGACGGCGTCCTCGGTGTACGGGTAGAGGTCGAAGCCGAGCCGCTCGCCGTTGTCGCCGTAGCCGGCGCGGCGCAGCTCGACGGCGAGCTCGAGCGTCTCCATGAACGCGGTCGCGCCGACCATGTTGTCGTCGTCGAAGGTGCCCAAGCCGGAATTCGCGTGCTGGTGGCCGAGCAGCCCGTCGGCAGCGAGGAGCGCCGCGTACTCGGCGAGGTTCTCGCCGTTCATGATCAGGTGCTGCCAGTCCATGTTCACGAGCACGTTGTCGATCCCCTGCCGGCGCAGCGTGTGGATCACGTGCAGCGTCATGCCGACGTTGCGCATGAGGATCTTCATCGCCGGCTCCGAGTTCTTGTGCTCGAGGAAGACGGTGACGCCCTTGCCGGCCGCATACGAGGCGGACTCGCCGACGCCGTCGATGAAGCGCGCCCACGACTCCGCGTACGGCGTCTGGAACGGATAGTTGTACCCTTCGATCCCCGGCCAGATGATCATGTGCGCGCCCGTCTCGGCGGCAAGGTCGATCGCCTCCCGCGTCAACCTGAGCGCGTCCTCGCGGAGTGCGTCGTCGGGCGAGCAGAACGCACCCTTGCCGAAGCGCGGATCGAGGTGCAGGCCGCTCGCGACGCAATAGATCCCGTGCCCGTCGAGCGCCTCCCGCACCTCGTCGAGGTTCGCCGGCGAGAGCTCCTGTGGATAGTGGAACTCGTAGTCGTCCACCAGGTCGCCGAGACCCTCGACCGCCGTGCGCACCTTCGTCGCCGTCGGGATCCCGGACAGCTCCGGCTTGTACCCGCCGGGATTGAAACGGGTCGCCATGCCGCCGAAGGCCCAAATGCCGAGACTCGTCTTCATCATGGCGCGAGCGTACTACGATGCGCGACGTGATCGAGTTCCACCTCGACCCGCGCTCCGGCGTCTCGACGTATCTCCAGATCGTGCAGCAGGTGAAGGAGGCGCTCCGCCTCGGCACGCTCGACGTGGGCGACCAGCTGCCGACGGTGCGCGAGGTCGTTGCAGATCTCGCGATCAACCCGAACACCGTCGCCAAGGCGTATCGCGAGCTCGAGCGCGACGGCCTCGTCGTCGCGCGGCAGGGCCGCGGCACGTTCGTCGCGAGCACGCTCGCGCCCGCGTCGCTCCGCCACCACGCCGAGCTGCGCGCCGAGCTCGAGCGCTGGATCCGCTCCGCCCTCGCGGCCGGGCTCGACGAGGAGAGCGTTCGCGCCCTCATCTCGGCAACTCTTCGGGAGTCTCTGGCCCGCCGAGTGGCATGAGCTCGTCGCCGCTCGCCGCGCAGGGCCTCGGGAAGCGGTTCCGTCGAGAGTGGGCGCTGCGCGGGCTCACCCTCGAGATCCCCCACGGCGCGATCGTCGGGCTCGCCGGCCCGAACGCCGCCGGCAAGTCGACGCTGCTCGCGCTCGCGACCGGTCTGCTGGCGCCGACGGAGGGGACGATCTCCGTTCTCGGGCGCGACCCGCTGCGGGAGCCCGGCGTCCTCGCCGACGTCGGCTATGTCGCGCAGGGAGCGCCGCTCTATCGCTCGTTCAGCGTCGCCGAGACGATCGAGTACGTGCGACGGACGAACGCGCGCTGGGACGACGAGATCGTCGCCGACCTGCTCACGCAGATCGACTCGAGCTCGAAGGTCGGCTCGCTCTCGGAAGGTGACCGCGCGCGCCTCGCGCTCGCGCTCGTGCTCGGGAAGCGCCCGGAGCTCGTGCTGCTCGACGAGCCGTTCGCAAGCCTCGACCCGCTCGCGGGACGCGAGCTGCTCCAGCTCCTGATGGACGGGGTCGCGGAGACGTCGTCGACGGTCGTGATCGCGTCGCACGTCGTCGCCGACATCGAGCGCGTCTGCGACCACATCGTGCTGCTCACCGACGGCGGCGTCCGGCTCGAGGGCAAGGTGGAGGAGCTGCTCGACACGCATCGCCTGTTGACCGGCCCGCGCCGTCCGCTCGGCTCGATCCGCGGCGTCCGCAAGGTCGTCCGCGAGCGCCATAGCGGCCGCCAGCTCACCTTGCTCACGGTCACCGACGGGCCGATCGTCGACCCGTCGTGGACGGTCGAGCGCGTCAGCCTCGAGGACCTGCTGCTCGCGTACATGGCACCCGAGCGGCTGCCCACGCCCAGCACGCCGGAGAAGGTTCCGCTCCGATGGCATGGGTGACGTGGCGACAGCACCGGTCGCAGCTCGTCGCCGCGGCCGGTCTGCTGCTCGGGCTCGCCGCCGCCGCGCTCGGCACGCGGATCCCGATCCAGGCGGCGTTCCACCGCGAATCGCTGTCGGCGTGCCTGCCGCCTGCGGCGCGCACGGGCTGCGACATCATCGTCCCGCACTTCGAGGCGGAGTTCGGCGGCCTCGTCACGGCGGTGCGCGTGCTCGCGGTGCTGCCCGTGCTCGCCGGGCTGTTCGTCGGCGCGCCGCTGCTCGCCCGCGAGCTCGAGCAGGGGACGTATCGCTTCGCGTGGACGCAAGGCGTCACGCGGCGGCGGTGGCTCCTCTCGAAGACGGCGCTCCTCGCCGTCGGGACCGTGCTCGCCGGAGCGGCCGCGAGCGCGCTCGTCATGTGGTGGCGTGCGCCCTACGACACGCTCGAGGGACGGATCGGCCCGAGCAGCTTCGACATCGAGGGGCTCGTCGTTCCCGCGTACGCGCTGTTCGCGCTCGCGCTCGGCGTTCTCGCCGGCCTCGTCTTCCGCCGCACCGTGGCCGCCATGACCGCGACGCTGATCGCGTTCGGCGCCACCCGGTTCCTCGTCCTCGAGTTCGTACGGCCGCACTTCCTCACGCCGCTGCACCGTGTCGTGCTGGCCACCGACTCGGGCCGCGGGCCCGGCGACTGGGTCCTCAGCAACACGCTCGTCGACGGCGGCGGCCGTCAGATCACCGCCGCCCGCGAGGACCTCGCCGTCACCCACGCTCAGCTCGCGGGGATCGACCCGCACACGTACATCGTTACGCTCGGGTGGAAGCGGCTCATCACCTACCAGCCCGCCGGACGCTTCTGGGATTTCCAGCTCCTCGAGGCCGGCCTGTTCGTCGGGCTCGCCGCCCTCGTCGTGCTCGTCACGCTCTGGCTCGTCCGCCGGACGCCGACGTGAATCCTCCGCTCGACCGCGCGGCGCTGCTGAAGCTCGCGGCCGGCGCAGCGCTCGGAGGGACGGTCGGCTTCCCGCAGGCGCACCCGACCTGGCGGTTCGTGTTCGTCAACCATGCGCTCACGAACCCGTTCTTCGTGCCGGCGAAGTACGGGAGCTACGATGCCGCCGCTCTCGTCGGCGCGACCGCCGAGTGGACGGGCTCGGCGAGCAGCGACGTCGGCGAGATGGTGGTCGCGATGCGTCAAGCGATCGCGGGCGGCGCGGGCGGCATCGCAGTTTCGATCATCGATCCGCAGGCGTTCAACGGCCCGACTGCGCTCGCGCTCGCCAAAGGCATCCCCGTCGTCTCCTACAACGCCGACGGCGGAAAGTCGAACGAGCGGCTCGCCTACTTCGGCCAGGATCTCTACCAATCCGGGCTCGAGCTCGGTGCGCGCCTCGTCACCCTCGTCGACCGCGGCGACGTCTACCTCTTCATCGCGACGCCGGGGCAGCAGAACATCCAGCCGCGGGTCGACGGCGCGCTCGACGCGATCCGCGACTCCGGCAGGCCGATTCAGGTGCACGTCGTCGCGAGCGGTGTCGACGTCGGCGCCGAGCGGACGAAGATCGAGGCGACGTACAAGGCGCACAAGGGGCTTCGCGGGCTCTTCGCGGTGGACGCCGGCTCGACCGCCGGGATCGCCGAGGTGATGCGCAAGTACCGGCTCCACGAGCGCGGCGTGCGGGCAGGCGGATACGACCTCCTGCCGACGACGCTGGAGGCGATCCACGACCGCGACCTCGACTTCACCATCGACCAGCAGCCCTACCTCCAGGGGTTCCTGCCGGTACTCCAGCTCTTCCTCAACCGCTACAGCAGCGGCCTCGTCGCGCCCGCAGACACGAATACGGGCGTGACCTTCGTCACCCGCGCGAACGTCGCGCGGTACCTGACGACGAAGAGCCGGTTCGAGGGGAGCTCGTCGGCGGAGAAGTACCCCGTCGGATGACGTGCGGTTTGGCTTGAACTATTCCCCTAGGGGAGTAGTATTGGCGCGCTCGTGACCGATGCTGGACCTGCACCACGAAGAGGAGGCAACGAGGGTGAAGAAGCTTGTTGGTAGGACAGCCCTGGTGCTCGGGCTCGTCGGCAGCATCGCGGCCGTGATCGTGACGGCGGCGACGGCGAAGCCGGCGAAGAGCGTCCAGGTCTGCGTTCTGCTGCCGGACACGAAGTCGTCCGTCCGCTGGGTGCAGTTCGATGCGCCCGACTTTGCGAAGGCGTTCAAGGCCGCAGGCGTGAGCGCGTCGATCAACAACGCGCTGAACGACCCGCTGAAGCAGAAGGCACAGGCACAGGCGTGCCTCGCGGCCGGCGCGACGGTGGTCATCGAGACCGCTCTCGACAACGGCTCCGCTGCGTCGATCGAGAAGCTCTTCACCTCGAAGGGCGGCCACGCCATCGACTACGACCGCCAGGTCCTCGGTGGATCGGCCTCGGTTTACGTCACGTTCGACGGCAAGGCCGTCGGTGAGGCGCAGGCCAAGGGCGTCATCGCTGCCATGAAGGCGAACGGCACCTACAAGAGCAGCAGCACCATCGCCGAGCTCTGGGGCGGCCAGACCGACCAGAACGCGTTCTGGTTCAAGAGTGGCAACGACGCCATCTTCAACCCGCTCTTCAAGAAGGGCGCGCTGAAGAAGGGCCCGACGCAGTTCGTCCCCGACTGGGATGCGAACAACGCGGCGACCATCTTCAACCAGATGCTCGTCAGGTCGAGCAACAACATCCAGGGCGTCCTCGCGGCGAATGACAACATCGCCGGCGCGGTCGTCGCCGACCTGAAGGCGAAGGGCCTCAAGCCGGTGCCGCTCAGCGGCCAGGATGCGACGCCGCAGGGGATCCAGTACATCCTCGCGGGCTGGCAGACGGGCACCGTCTTCAAGTACGTCCCGCTCGAGACGAATGCAGCCGCGAAGGCGGCCATCGACCTCGTCAAGGGCACGACGCCGAAGACGAACACGTTCCGCCTCAACGGCAAGAAGAAGGAGCCGACGCTCACCCTTCCCGTCGAGTGGATCACGAAGAGCAACTACACGACGCTCTTCAAGGAAGGCTTCCTCAAGAAGAGCGACGTCTGCATCGGTGCGTACGCGAAGTACTGCAAGTAGGACGTCGGTCGGGGGCGCCCTTCGGGGCGCCCCCGCCTTTCATCTGATGTGGTAATAACCGGGCCGTGGCGAACGACACTCCCCTTCTCGAGCTTCGTGACGTCTCGAAGTCGTTCGGCTCCGTCCAGGCGCTGATCGACGTCGACTTCGAGGTTCTGCCCGGAGAGGTGATGGCGCTCGTCGGCGACAACGGCGCCGGCAAGTCGACGCTCATCAAGTGCATCGCCGGCACGCACTCGGCCGACAGCGGCCAGATCTTCTTCGAAGGGAAAGCGGTGAACATCCACGGGCCGCGCGACGCCGCGCAGCTCGGGATCGAGGTCGTCTACCAGGATCTCGCGCTCGCCGACAACCTCGACGTCGTCCAGAACATGTTCCTCGGACGCGAGATCAACATCTGGCAGATCCTCAACGAGGCGGCGATGGAGGAGAAGACCGGGACGACGCTCGCCTCGCTCGCAGTCACGACGATCCGGTCGATCCGGCAGCCGGTCGCGACCCTCTCGGGCGGCCAGCGCCAGTCGGTCGCCGTCGCGCGCGCCGTCATGTGGAACTCCAGGGTCGTCATCCTCGACGAGCCGACGGCCGCACTCGGCGTCGCGCAGACGGAGCAGGTGCTCGAGCTCGTCCGGCGCCTCGGCCAGCAGGGGCTCGGCGTCGTGCTCATCTCGCACAACCTCCACGACGTCTTCGAGACCGCCGATCGCGTCACCGTTCTCCGCCTCGGACGCAACGTCGGCGTCTTCGAGCGCCGCTCGACGACGCAACAGGAGCTCGTCGAGGCGATCACGGCGGGCAAGCCGATCAAGGTCTCGGGCATGTCGACCGAGGCGCCCGTATGACGACCGCCGACGTCGTCGGGCAGGATCACGCGCCTCCGCCCGCACCCGAGGAGCAGTTCGGGACTGGAATGGAAGGGCTGTGGCAGCGCGCGTGGTTGAACATCCGCACCGGCAACCTCGGGCCGTTGCCGATCATCGTCGGCCTCGTCGTCGTCGTCATCCTCTTCGGCTTCACGGCGACGAACTTCTTCACCGCCACCAACTTCGTCAACCTCATCACGGAGTCGGCCGGCACCGCGGTGCTCGCGTACGGCGTCGTCTTCGTCCTCCTGCTCGGCGAGATCGACCTGTCGATCGGCTACGTCGCAGGCATCGGTGCGCTCATCGTCGCCGAGCTGCAGCTACCGGGCAGCGGCCACCAGCTCCCCGGCATCCTCGCGATGCTCATCGCGGTCATCGCCTGCGCCGGCATCGGCGCCTTCCAAGGCTCGATCGTCGCCTTCGTCGGTGTTCCGTCGTTCGTCGTGACGCTCGGCGGGTTCCTCATCTGGCAGGGCCTGATCCTCAACGTGCTCGAACAACGAGGCACGATCATCATCCAGGACCGCTGGATCAACTACACCGACCTCTACATCTTCTCGCACGGCAAGGGCTACATCATCGCGGCGATCTTCACGGCGCTGTACCCGCTCACGGTGCTCTACAAGACGATCGTCGCGCGCGGGACGCACATCGCACAGCAGAACTGGACGATCGTCGGGATCAGGGCAGCGGGTATCGCCGTCGCTGCCTTCGGCACGGTGGCGATCTGCAACCACGGCAAGATCATCACCACGCCGGAGGGCCTGCCACTCGCTCTCGTCATCGTCATCTTCTTCTTCGCCGTGCTGACGTTTCTCGCGAAATGGACGACGTTCGGGCGGCACGTGTACGCCGTCGGCGGGAATGCCGAGGCGGCGCGGCGCGCCGGCATCAGCGTCCCGCGCATCCGCGTGCTCGTGTTCGCGATCTCGGGCGCGACGGCGGGCATCGGCGGCATCATCTTCGCGTCGCAGGTGAACTCGGTCGCGCTGACGTTCCCGCCCGGCAACCTGCTGCTGAACGCGATCGCCGCGGCGGTCATCGGCGGCGTCAGCCTCTTCGGCGGCCGCGGCGAGGTGCGCGGCGCACTGCTCGGCGCGCTTCTCATCGGGACGCTCCAGAACGGCCTGAACACGCTGAACGTGTCGAACGGCTGGATCTACATCGTCACCGGTCTCGTGCTGCTCTTCGCGGTGACGCTCGACACCGTCGCCGTGCGACTGCAGAAGCGCTCCGGCCGCTAGCGGCGCTCGACGATCGC
>JBOGZQ010000197.1:0-12115 GCA_050697375.1 Gaiellaceae bacterium
ACTCCGCGACGAGCCAGTCGCGCAGCTCGTCGAAGCGCTCGGCGGCGGCGAAGATGCGGCGCACGACGAGCTGAGGCGCCACCGTTCCGTTCCAACGGTTCTCGGCGAGACGGAACGCGACGTCCCACCGGATCTCCTTCCGGTACACGTCGAGGCGGGACCCGATGCCGAACGCGATCGCGCTGCCGGCGTCGGTGCCGTCGCAGCGCACGCGGAAGCGCAGGTGCTTGCCCTCCCCCACCGTCGCGAGGTCGCCGATCTCGCAGCCCGGCGCGAGCAACGTCACCTCCGGGTTGCCGAGACCGAACGGCGCGAGCCGCGCCAGCTCCGCACAGAGATCGAGCGTCAGTCGCGTGCCGCGCGGAACGATGCCGTCGATTCGCGTCACCGACTGCATGTCGTCGACGCTCAGCTCGGTCGCGGCGTGCGCGGCGAACCGCTCGGCGAACGCGGCGATGTTCTCCGGCGCGATCGAGAGCCCGGCGGCGGCCTTGTGCCCGCCCCACCGCCCGAGCAGGTCGGAGCACGCGGCCAGGCCGGCGTGCAGGTCGAACGACGGAATTGAGCGCCCCGAGCCCTTCCAGTCGCCCTCGCCGCCGGCGATGAGCACGACCGGCCGGTTGAACCGCTCGACGAGGCGCGATGCGACGATGCCGATCACGCCCTCGTGCCAGTCCTCGCCCGCGACGACGTACGCGCGCCGGCGGCGGTCGACATCCGGCCACGCCTCGACGGCGGCGATCGCCTCGCGCAGGATGCGGCCCTCGACCGCCTGCCGCTCCTGGTTCAGCTCCTCGAGCTTTCTCGCCAGCGTGCGCGCTTCGTCCGGATCGTTCGTCAGCAGCAGCTCGAGTGCAGCGCGCGGATGACCGAGCCGGCCCGCCGCGTTGATGCGCGGGCCGAGCCGGAAGCCGACGGCGCCCGCGTCGACGGCGGCGGGGTCGACGCCGGCGGCGCTCATGAGCGCCTGCAATCCCGGCTTCTGCGTGCGCGCAAGCGCGCGCAGGCCGGCAACGGCGAGCGTTCGGTTCTCGTCGAGCAACGGGACGACGTCGGCGATGGTCGCCATCGCGACGAGATCGAGGTGGCGCTTGGGCACGTAGGAGTCGATGCCGAAGAGCGCCTGGCCGAGCTTGTAGACGACGCCGGTGCCGCAGAGCTCCGGGAACGGGTAGTCGGACGGCCGCGTCGCGACGATCGGGCAATCCGGGAGCGAGTCTGCGGGACGGTGATGGTCGGTGACGATCACCTCGAGACCGCGCGCGCGCGCCTCCGCAACCTCCTCGACCGCGGTGATGCCGCAGTCGACGGTGAGCACGAGCCCGCAGCCGTCGTCGGCAAGGCGAGCCAGCGTTTCGGCGCGGACGCCGTAGCCCTCGTCGAAGCGGCTCGGCAGGTGCCAGTCGACGTCGGCGCCGAGCTCGCGGAGGAGCAGGACGGCGAGCGCGGTGGCGGCGATGCCGTCGACGTCGTAGTCGCCGTGCACGCAGATGCGGCGTCCCTCCGCCACCGCGGCGCGGATGCGCTCGCACGCGGGCCGCATGTCGCCGAGCAGGAACGGGTCGTGCGGAGGCAGCTCGCCGGCGAGGAACGCCGCCGCCGAGGCGGGGTCGCCGAAGCCGCGCCGGACGAGAACGCCTGCCGTCAGCTCGCTCACCCCGAGCGTGGCCGCGAGCTCGGCCTGCACCTCGTACGGGCACGGACGCAAGGTCCATGTGCCCTCGTGCATCGCGCAGTCACGCTACGGTCAGCGTCGGACGGCATTGAAAGAGCTCTTCCTCCTAGACCCCGACGTCACGTTCCTCAACCACGGCTCGTTCGGGGCGACCCCGAGGGCCGTCTTCGACCGCTACCAGGCCTGGCAGCGGGAGCTGGAGCGGGAGCCGGTCGACTTCATCGCGCGCCGCCTCGGCCCGTTGCTGGCCGAGGCCAGGGCCGAGCTGGGCGCGTTCGTCGGCGCGCAGGCGGACGATCTGACGTTCGTCCAGAACGCGACCACCGGCGTGAACGTCGCCGCGCGCGCCCTCCGGCTCGAGCCCGCGGACGAGGTGCTCTCGACGAATCTCGAGTACGGCGCGTGCGTCATGACGTGGAGGCGGCTCTGCACGTTCGTCGAGGCGCCGGTGGAGGAGCTCTTCGAGCACGTCACCGAGCGAACGAAGGCGGTGTACGTCTCGCACATCACATCAGAGACCGCGCTCCTCCTCCCCGTCGAGGAGATCGTGCGCGAAGCTCGCTCGCGTGGTCTCGTCGCGATCGTCGACGGCGCGCATGCGGTCGCGCAGGTCGACCTCGATCTCGACGCACTCGGAGCCGATTTCTATTCCGGCAACTGCCACAAATGGCTGTGCGCGCCGAAGGGCGCAGGCTTTCTGCACGTGAGGCCGGAGTGGCAGGAGCGCGTCGACGGCGTCATCACGAGCTGGGGCTACGAGGAGCCGGCGACCTTCGTCTCGCGCACGGAACGGCAGGGGACGCGCGACTCGTCCGCATACCTGACCGTACCGGCCGCGATCGAGTTCTTCCGCGAGCACGACGACCGCGAGCGCTGCGTCGCGCTCGCGCGCGAGGCGCGCCGCGAGCTGTGCGAGCTGCTCGGCATCGAGCCGATCGCGCCGGAGGAGATGGTTCTCCAGATGGCGAGCGTCCGCCTTCCCGAGCCGGACGCGAATCTCTCCCAGAGGTTGTTCGACGACCACCGCATCGAGATCCCGGTGTCGCACGACGGGACGCTGCTGCGCATCTCCATCGCGCCGTACACCGATCGCGCCGACGTCGACAAGCTCCTCTCAGCGCTCGCATGACGCGGCTCGCGGTACGGCCGGTGCTCGTGGTGGTGGTGCTGAAGTCCGCGCTGAACCTCGCGTTCGCGAACCGATACGGGTGGCAGCGCGACGAGCTGTACTACGCCGTCGCAGGCCACCACTTGCAAGGCGGGTACGTCGACTTCCCGCCGCTGACGGCGCTGCTCTCGGCGCTCGCGCGCACCCTGTTCGGCTGGTCCCTCATGGGCTTTCGCCTCTTCGCCGTCCTTGCGGGAGCGGCATCGATCGTCGTCGCGGCTCTCATCGCGCGCGAGCTCGGTGGCGGACGGCGTGCGCAGGTGATCGCCGCCGTCGTGGTTGGCTTCTCACCGGTGCTCGTTGCGACGAACGGACTGTTTCAGCCCGTGTCGTTCGACTCGCTCGCGACGATGATCGTTCTCTGGCTCGCCTTGCGGCTCGCGCTCGGGCGCGGGTCCTGGCTCGCGACCGGCATCGCCGTCGGGGTCGGGCTCGAGACGAAATACACGTTGGCCGTACCGGTGGTGCTGCTCGCCGCGACGTTCCTCGCCTGGCGACGAGATGCGCTTCGACCGGCAGGCGTCGCGCTCGCCGCGGTCATCGCAGGCGCACTGCTCGTTCCGAACCTCGTGTGGGAAGCGCAGCACGGCTGGGTGAGCGTGCACTGGTTCCTGCACCCGCCCGGAAGCGCGACCGACGAGTCGCGGCCGCAGTACGTCGCCAACGTCCTGCTCCTGACCCACATCGTGGCGGTGCCCGTCGCGATCGCGGGCATCGTCTCCCTCCACCGCAATCGCGCGACGCGGCCGCTCGCGTGGACGGTCGCAGGCACGGTCGTCGCGTACCTCGTCCTCGGTGGGAAGTCGTACTACGCGCTGCCGGCGGTGCTCTTCGCACTGGCAGCCGGGGCGGTGCCGTTCGAGCGCTGGGCGACCGGGCGTCGCTTGCGAGACGTCGGGATTGCATACGTCGCGACTCTCGTGCTCTTGCTCCCGATTGGGCTGCCGGTGCTGCCGCTGCACGCCGCCGACAAGGCCGGCGTGTTGAAGGCTCGCAGCGACTACCAGGACGAGGTCGGCTGGCCGGAGCTCGCCCGCACCGTCGAGAGAAATGCGCACGGCATCGACGTCGTCCTCGCGAGCAACTACGGCGAGGCGGGCGCGCTCGATCTGTTCGGCCGCGGCCTCCCGCCGGTCGCGTCACCCCACGTGACGTTCCGCTACTGGCGGCCGGCCGTGTCGGGCCGCAGTGCGCTGCTCGTCGGCTTCGTCCGCACCGACGCGACGTTCTGCAGCACGTATCGTGTGGTCGCGCGAATCGCGATGCCCGTCGACAACGAGGAGCGCGGCCAGCCGATCGCGCGGTGCAACCTCCGGGCGTCCCTCGACACGTTATGGCCATCCCTCGTCGCGCGCTTCGGCGAGTGACCTACTCGCCCTTCGGCAGCTTTACGCCGAGGTAACTCAGCAGGAAGAGCAACGCGATCCCGCCGATCCAGAGCGCGAGGACGAGGCGCGGCCGCCGGCTCTCGCGCAGGTGCTGCACCGCCACCTTCCCCCACAGGAGCAGGAGTGCGACGATCGCGCCGACGGCCACGACGATGACGGGCGCGAGGACGGCGATGTCGGTTGCCTTCACCCCTCAAGGGTACGCTTGAAATCGTGGAGGCAGAGGCGAACTACAGCTCCGGCGACGACTACCTCGTCGAGTTTCTCGGGTACAGGTTCAGCTTCAACGCGGAGGATTTCGAGCAGCGCGTCACCGCGGCCGCCGTCAAGCTCGGCCTGCTCCACGACAACGAGCTCGACGACGACGAGACGGCCGACCTGGTCGAGCTGGTGGAGCGCGGCGGCATCGACGAGCCGCGCAGCCCGCTCGGCCACTACCTCGTGCGCCGGTGGGAGGAGGTCTCCCTCGTCGGCGGCGAGTCACTCGTCTACTGGTTGAAGAAACTCGTCTTCCGCGGCGCGTGGCTCGACCACCACGTCAAGGAGGGGAAGCTCGAAGTCGGCTGGGACGACGACGCGGCCGAGTTCTCCTACCGCGACCCGAACGGCGGGCGCGCGCTGCTCGAGCTGCTCCCAACGCCAAGCTGGCACGAGCTCCAGTACCGCGCGTGACGCCGCGCTGGTACGCCGTCGCGGGACCCGCATATCTCGCCGCGCTACTCGCGGCCGACACGCAGGTCGACTACCACGGACAGCTCGCGCTCGGAGCGCTGACGTGGATCGCGCTCGCCGCCGCGCTGCGGCCGCTCGCGCCGCTCGCGCGCGCGCAGGCGCTCGGCGTGATCGCGTTCGCAACGGTCGGCGAGGTGACCGGATCGCTCGTCTGGGGGGTCTACCACTACCGGTTGCACAACCTGCCGCTCTTCATCCCGCCCGCGCACGGGCTTGTCTATCTCAGCGGTCTCGCGCTGACGCGCGTCGCCTCCGTTCGGAAGCTCGTCGCCGCCGCTGCGGCAGGATCGATCGGTTGGGGCCTCGCCGGGCTGACCGTGCTGCCCCGCCTCGACGTCGCCGGCGCGATTGGCGTTCCGCTCCTGTGCGTCTTTCTCTGGCGCTCGCGCGCGCGGGCGACGTATGCGGCGGTCTTCCTCGTGGTCGCTGCGCTCGAGCTGTACGGGACGTCGATCGGCACATGGCACTGGGCGCGCACGCTCCCCGGTCTCGGCATCCCCGACGGAAACCCTCCCAGCGGCGTCGCCAGCGGCTACGTCTGGTTCGACGTCATGGCCCTGCTCGTGGCCCCGTGGCTCGTCGCAGGAGTACGCTTCCTCCATGCGACTCAGAGGGACCTTGTGCGTGCCGCTCGGCCACAAGTATCACCCAGCGCGGACTGAAACGCCCTATCCCGTGCTCGAGTGCGAGCGCTGCGGCCGTCTCATGGAGATGACTGCGGAGTCGAGCGGTCCCGAAGGCTGGATGTCACGCGGCGGGCGCGCTGGAACGATCCGGCAGATGATGAACCCCGGCGGCCCGCGCCGCTAGAAGAGCTTCGTGTCGTCCGCTGTCGCGCCGACGTGCGCGCGGCCGAGCTTCGTGATGGTCCGCCCGCGCGGCGTGCGCTGGATGAAGCCGAGCTGGAGCAGATAGGGCTCGTACACGTCCTCGATCGTGTCCGGCTCCTCGCCGAGCGAGACGGCGAGCGTCGACAGGCCGACGGGGCCGCCTTCGAACTTGCCGGCGATCGTGCGCAGCAGCTCGCGGTCGATGCGCTCGAGGCCGGCGCCGTCCACTTCGAGTAGGGCGAGCGCCTCCGCCGCGATCGCGGTCGTGATCGCGCCCTGGTGTCGCACCTCGGCGACGTCGCGGACGCGGCGAAGGATCCGGTTCGCGATGCGCGGCGTGCCGCGCGAGCGGCGGGCGACCTCCTGCGCGGCGTCGTCTGCGATCTCGACGCCGAGGATGCGCGCGCTGCGGTGAACGATCGTCGCGAGCTCCTCCGGCGCGTAGTAGTCGAGCCGGAACGTCATGCCGAAGCGGTCGCGCAGCGGCGTCGTCAGGAGACCTGTGCGCGTCGTCGCACCGATCAGCGTGAACGGCGGCAGGTCGAGCGTGAGCGTGCGCGCCGCCGGGCCTTGCCCAACGATGATGTCGAGCCGGAAGTCCTCGAGTGCCGGGTAGAGGATCTCCTCGATCGCGCGGTTGAGGCGGTGGATCTCGTCGATGAAGAGGACGTCCCGCTGGTCGAGCGCGGTGAGGATCGCCGCCATGTCGCCCTTGCGCTCGAGCGCCGGGCCGGCGACCGTGCGAATGCCGACGCCGAGCTCCTCGCGGACGATGTGCGCGAGGCTCGTCTTGCCGAGGCCCGGCGGGCCGACGAGGAGAACGTGGTCGAGCGCCTCGCCGCGCGCCTGCGCGGCGGCGAGCGCGATGGAGAGCTGTTCCTTGACGCGCTCCTGGCCGACGAACTCGTCGAGCCGGCGCGGGCGGAGCGTCTGCTCGACCGCCTCGTCTTCCTCGACTGCGACGGGCGCGAGGAACTGCGTGCTCATGCCGCTCTCTTCAAGGCGAGGCGCACCTGCTCCTCGACGGGAAGCGACTCGTCGACGTCCTGCAGCGCGCGCTCGGCGTCGAGCATGCTCCATCCGAGCTCGACGAGCGCATCGCGCGCGATGAGGTCTCCGACCGGCGAAATCTGCTCGACCGTGCCGAGCTTCTCCTTCAGCTCGAGGACGATGCGCTCGGCGGTCTTCTTGCCGATGCCCGGAATTGCGACGAAGCGCGCCGTGTCCTCGCGCACGATCGCGCGGCGGAGCTCGTCGGCCGGCGACCCGGACACGATCGCGAGCGCGACCTTCGGCCCGATGCCGTTCACCGACAGAAGCTGCACGAAGAGATCGCGCTCGTGCCGGTCGGCGAAGCCGTAGAGCTGGAGCGTGTCCTCGCGCACGTGCGTGTACGTCTCGACGGTCACCTCGTCCGCTCCGTCGGCCTTGCGCACCGCGCTCGGCGTTGCGGCGACGAGGTAGCCCACGCCGTTGACGTCGAGGACGAGGCCTTCCGGCGTGGATGCGACCGCCTTGCCTCGGAGGCGCGCGATCATCCCGCCATCTTCAGGAGCGGCGGCGCGAGCGCATGGCAGATCGCGACCGCGAGCGCGTCGGCGGCGTGGTTCGGAGTCGGAAGCTCCTGCAGGCCGAGGATCGCCTTCACCATGCGCTGCACCTGCGCCTTCTCGGCGCGGCCGTAGCCGCAGACCGCGTGCTTGACCTCGGACGGGGTGTACTCGGTGCAGGGAAGGCCGGCGTGGGCGGCCGCGACGAGCACGACGCCGCGTGCCTGTCCGACGGAGAGCGCGGTGCGGGCGTCGACGCCGACGAAGGATTCCTCGAGGACGACCGCATCCGGGCCGTGCTCGGCGATGAGCGCAGTGACGCCGTCGTAGATCTTCTTCAAGCGGAGCTCGGGCCGCTCGGTGGGACGCGTTTGCCACCAGCCGTGGTCTATGCCCCTGAGGCGCCCGCCGCTTTCGTGGACGATCCCGTACCCGCAAGCAGCCGTCCCTGGATCGATGCCGACAACCTTCACGGCAAGAGGTTAGGCAGGGGGTCGGACGACTCCTTCTACCCGAAAGGGGGATCAGCCGGCGACGGCTTCGAGGACGCGCTCGGGGATGTCGAAGTTCGCGTAGACGTCCTGGACGTCGTCGTTGTCCTCGAGCTGGTCCATCAGCCGGAGGATCTTCTTCGCCTCGTTCTCGTCGGCGACCTCGACCGTCGTTTTCGGCACCATCGTCAGCTCCGACGCGTCGACGGTGAACCCCGCCGTCTCGACCGCCGCGCGCACCGTCGCGAGCTGCTCCGGCGCGCACGTCACCTGGAAGGTCGAGCCGTCCTGCGCGACGTCGTCCGCCCCGCCCTCAGCGGCCGCGAGCATCAGCTCGTCCTCGTCGGCGCCCTCGGCGTCCACGACGACCATCCCGCGGCGCTCGAAGAGCCACGCAACCGCGCCCGAGCCGCCGAGGTTGCCGTCGTTCTTCGCGAACGTGTGCCGCACGTCGCTCGCGGTGCGGTTGCGGTTGTCCGTGAGCGCCTCGACGATGACGGCGACGCCGCTCGGCCCGAATCCCTCGTACACGACCGTCTCGAACGCGCTCGCATCGGCGTCGGCACCCGAGCCCTTCGCGATCGCGCGGTCGATGTTCTCCTTCGGCATCGAGTACGAGCGCGCCTTCTCGATCGCGTTCTGCAGCGCAAGGTTGCCGGACGGGTCGCCGCCGCCCTCCTTCGCCGCGACGATGATCGCGCGCGACAGCTTCGAGAAGAGCTTGCCGCGCTTCGCGTCGGCGGCGCCTTTCTTGTGCTTGATCGACGACCACTTGCTATGCCCGGACACTCATCGCCTCCCGTACCTGGTTCAAGAAGAGCTCGTGGATGCGCGTGTCGTCGGTGAGCTCGGGATGAAACGCGGCGACGAGGACGCGGCCCGCACGGGCGAGGACGGCGTGACCGTCGACGTCGGCGAGGATCTCGACGCCGGGACCGGCATCCTCGATCCACGGTGCCCGGATGAAGACGCCGCGCAAAGGCTCGCCCATGCCGATGTCGAGGTCGGCCTCGAAGCTCCGCACCTGCCGGCCGAACGCGTTCCGCTGCGTGCTGAAGTCGGCGAGGCCGAGGTGGTCGCGGTCGAGGACGATCATGCCCGCGCACGTTCCGAAGACCGGCGCCGGGAAGCGGCGGAGCGCCTCGTCGAGGCCGTAGAGGCGCATGAGCCGCGTGATCGCGGTCGACTCGCCGCCTGGCAGGATAAGCCCGTCGAGGCCCTCCAGATGCTCCGGTAGACGCACCTCGACCGGCTCAGCGCCGAGTCGCCGGAGCACGGCCACGTGTTCGCGGAAGTTCCCCTGCACGGCGAGAACGCCGATCCGTAGCGGCTTTTCCACGAGCGGAATTGTAGGCGCGGCTAGCTGTGCTGCCGCCGGCCCAGCAAACCGAGCAGGACGAGCCAAAAGCCGAGGCACGCGAACGCGACCGATGGCGCCCAGCCGCTGCTGATGGACGGGACCGAGATCGAGATCGGACCGATGCCCACGGGAGCACTCGTGCTGAAGAGGTAGTGGATCGTCGCGCCGAGGAAGCCGATCGTCGCGTAGACCGCCCAGCTCGAGCGCTTCGTCATATGCGCGATGAAGACAAAGACGAGCGCCGCGGCGGAGATGAGCGCCCAGTCGGTGTCGGTCGAGTGCCACCAGTCGAGGAAGACGCCGCCGATGAGCGCGCCGCCGACGAGGTGGAGCCAGAAGGACGACGGCCGGTCGCTGACGCTGCCGACGACGAGATAGACGAGGCCGACGAGGAGCGTCACGACCTTCGTCCACGTTCCGCCGCTCGAGATGAGGTCGATGACGAAGACCCAGCCGACGACGGCGGAGATGAGCGAGATGAACGGGAACCCGAAGCGACGCCGGTCGTCGCGCGCCGCGACGAAGATGAGGAACTCGATCGAGAGACGCGCGAACGAGAAGTGCTTGAACGAGCTCGAGGAGTGCAGCCACCCGAACCAGTGGTAGACGATCGCGAGGAATGCGCCCCACGCGATCACCGACGCGAACGCGAACAGGCCCGCCGCGACCCAGCGGCCCCGGTGCCGGAACCAGTGCGCGACGAAGTAGAGGACGACGAGCACGAGCAGCGCCCATCCCGTCAGCGCACCGCTGCCGTAGTGGCCCGAGAGATACGAGAGCGCTGCAATCGCCGCGCCGAGCACGGTGAGACCGCCCGTGTACACGAGGAAGGACGACGTCTTCCAGACAGGCTTGAGCTCAGCCACGTCGCGGCAAATCATCTGCCGCAGGTCGGACGGACTACCAGCCGCGCGTCTCGAGCAGCTCGCTCGGATCGAGCGACGCCGTCGAGATGCCGACCATCGGCTCGCCGAGGCCGGCGGAGACGCGCGCGAGGATCTCCGCGTCCCGGAAGTGCGTCGTCGCCTCGACGATCGCCTTCGCGCGCCGCTCCGGGTCGCCCGACTTGAAGATGCCCGACCCGACGAACACGCCGTCGGCGCCGAGCTGCATGCAGAGCGCCGCGTCGGCCGGCGTCGCGATCCCGCCCGCCGTGAACGTCACGACCGGCAGCTTTCCGTTCTCGGCCACCCAGCGCACGAGCTCGTACGGCGCCTGCAGGACCTTCGCCTCCGAGTAGAGCTCCTCCTCGGCGAGCGATGTGAGCCGGCGGATGTGCCCGAACACCGAGCGCATGTGCGTGACCGCGTTGACGATGTCGCCGGTGCCCGCCTCGCCCTTCGTGCGGATCATCGCCGCGCCCTCCGCGATGCGCCGCAGCGCCTCGCCGAGGTTCGTCGCGCCGCACACGAACGGGACGGTGAACTTCCACTTGTCGACGTGATGCTCAAGGTCGGCGGGCGTCAGCACCTCCGACTCGTCGATGTAGTCGATCTCGAGCGCCTGGAGGATCTGCGCCTCGGCGAAATGGCCGATGCGGCACTTCGCCATCACGGGGATCGAGACGGACTCCTGGATATCGCGGACCATCTCCGGGTCGGACATCCGCGCGACGCCGCCGTCGCGGCGGATGTCGGCGGGGACGCGCTCGAGCGCCATCACCGCCACCGCTCCCGACGCCTCGGCGATCTTCGCCTGCTCGGCGTCGACGACGTCCATGATCACCCCGCCCTTGAGCATCTCGGCGAGCCCGCTCTTCACCCGCATCGTCCCGTATTCGGCCATGTTCCGAATCCTAGCTAGGACTTGAGGCAGCTCTCGGCGTCCGAGAGCTCCTGCTGCGTCGGCGACACGGTCCACACGAGGACGGCATTCCCCTGCGAGGCCAAGATGTCCGACATGTGCGGGCGGAGGCTCGCCGGCGCGTTCCGGCGGAACGCCTTCTCCGTCGAGGCGACCCCGCCCGGATCGGCGAACGCGATCGTCAGCACGTTCCCGGTCTTCGACCTCGCCTGGAGCCCGCCGTTCGGGGCGAATGCGGCGATGAATCCCACCTTGTCCGCGTTCGTCGTGACGCCGGTGAAGCCCTTCGCCACGAGGCACGCTTTCGACGCGGCCGCCGTATACGGCTTCGACGACCCGCCGCCGCAGGCCGCCAGGACCAGCACGAGGAGAAGCGCGGCGAGCGGGGGGAGTCGACGCATGGTGCGAGTGTAGGGTCCGGCGGCGATGGAGCCGTGGTCGAAGGAGCTCGCCGGCCGGCTGGACGAGCACGAGCTCGACAGCCCCGCGCTCGCCGGCAACCCACTCGGCGACCCTTCCCGCCGCCCGCTGTGGGTCTACGTCCCGCCCGGCGCCCGCAACGTGCCGCTCCCGGCCGTCTACCTGATCCAGGGCATGACCGGCCAGGTGGACATGTGGAGGAACCGCTCCGCCTTCCGCCCCACGCTTCTCGAGCTCGTCGACCGGCTCTTCGCCGAGGAGGGCTGCCCGCCGGCGCGCGTCGTCTTCGTCGACGCGTGGACGTCGCTCGGCGGCTCGCAGTTCGTCGACTCGCCGGCGACGGGCGACTACCACACCTACCTCTGCGACGAGGTCGTCGCGTTCGTCGACGAGCACTATCCGACCACGGCGCGCGGCATCGCCGGCAAGTCGAGCGGCGGCTACGGCGCCATGGTCACGCCGATGCTGCGGCCCGACCTCTTCGGCGGCCTGGCCACCCACGCGGGGGACGCGCTGTTCGAGGTCTGTTACCAGCCCGAATTCCGGGACGCTGCGCGGGCGCTGCGCGACTACTACGAGGGGTCGTTCGACAGCTTCTGGAAGGACTTCCGCAGCCGCGTGCCGGAACGCGATGGCGACGGAGTGCTCCTCAACGCCTGGTGCATGGCCGCCTGCTACTCCACCGACGAGGACGGGAC
>JBOGZQ010000198.1:0-3138 GCA_050697375.1 Gaiellaceae bacterium
CCTCGATCGCCGCGAGGGCCGTGTCGACGGGCATCCGCTTCCGGAGGATGTGCTCCGGGTACTGGATCTTCCCGCAGAACGAGCACGCGAGGTTGCACTGGAAGAGCGGCTCGAGCTCGACGAGCAGCGGAAACTTGTCGTTGCGCTTCAGCTTCTGCTTCACGAGGTATTTGCCGACCGTGTAGCTCTGACGCATTGGAACACTCACGGGCGTCCCTCGCCGGCGTCGGCTCCCGCCGGGCGGAGCCCGGCTCCGCCGACGCCTGACGACGCTCGCTGCAGGATGCTGCGCTCGCCTCGCTTGGTCGTACTATCTGTACTGCCCTGCGCTCGGCTCGCTTGCCTCCTTTGCGACCGTCGCCCGAGGAACGCGCGTTTCACGACGTCTCGCCTCCGACCGCTTCGAGGTAGACGTCCTCGAGCGTCGACGTGAGCACGCGCACGCCGTAGACCTTGCGGCCGGCGGCGACCGCTTCGGCGACGAGCCGCGGCGCGTCCTCGCGGATGGCGCCCTCGATGCGCGTCGTCCCCGCGTCCGTCTCCAGCTCGACGCCGCGCGGCCGCGACAGCTCGTGCGGCGAGCCGGCGGCGACGACCTCGCCGCCGAGGAGGATGACGACGCGATCGCACACGAGCTCGATCTCGGAGAGCAGGTGCGAGTTGAGGAGGACGGAGACGCCCCGGCCGCGCAGCTCCTCGAGCAGCAGCCGCACGGTGCGGCGGCCGACGGGGTCGAGCGCGGACGTCGGCTCGTCGAGCATGAGCACGCGCGGCTCGCCGACGAGCGACTGCGCGACGCCGAGCCGCTGCTGCATCCCCTTCGACATGCCGTCGACGCGGCGCTCTGTGGCATCGGTGAGGGCGACGAGCTCGAGCAGCCGCTTGCGCTCGGCAGCGCCGCCGCGAGAGCCGCTGAGACGCTGGTGCAGCTCGAGCACCTCGTCGGCCGTGTACCAGCCGGGGAAGCGGAACATCTCCGCGAGGTAGCCGAGCTGCGCGCGCGCCGTGCGCGAGCCGGCGCGCGCACCTGCAATGCGCGCCTCGCCGGCGGTCGGCCGCACGAGGCCGACGGCGATCTTCACGAGCGTCGACTTTCCCGCGCCGTTCGGACCGAGAAGCCCGACGAGCTCGCCCTCCCCGACCTCGAGGTCGACGCCCTTCAGCGCCTGGACGGAGCCGTAGCGCTTGTGGAGATTGCGGACGGCGAGAGCCTCGGGCACAGTCTCACTATGCCGCGCGGATACATGGAAGGCCCTGCTTCGGAGGAAGCGGAGCGCCGCGCCGACGAGATCGCGAGCGGAAAGCGCGACCGTCCGGCCGCGAAGCTCTACCCGGCCGTCTTCGGATCGACCGAGGACGATCCCGAACCGCACTTCCTCGGCTGGCTCGCCGACGTCGACCCGGACGAGCTCTTCGCTTCGGGTGCGGCGTGGGGCGTCACAGTGCGCCGCGTCGCCGTCGTGAGCTAACTCAGAGTCTGGATGAACTCGTCGATCGTCAGCGCCGGCAGCGTCTGCATGCGCGTCGACCCGCGCGCGGCAAGCGCAACCGAGACGCGAGCGACCGTCGCGGTGTCAGGTGCCTCGATGACGTTGACGAAGTCGAACTCGCCGAGCGTGGCCCACTGGTGCAGCACCTTGGCGCCGAGCTCCTCGACGTCGCGGTTCACCTCGCGCAACCGGTCGGGATTCGACTTGAGCGTCTGCACGCCCTGCTGCGACAACCTCGAGAGCAAGATGTAGATGGGCATGGCCGGGAACTTACTTGACCCGGGCCGCCTGATCCACGTAGAGGAACGCCGGCCCGATGAAGACGAGCGGCGAGAGGACGAGATCGGCGAGAGTTACGGCGATGCGTTCGGTCTGGTCGCCCTGGGTGTGCAGGAGGACGAGCAGCGCGCCCTTGGCGACGAGGTAGACGAGCGCGAACGTGGCGACGCCGCCGATCGCATGCACGAGCTCCGCGCGTCCGAGCTGTAAGCCCCGGCGAAACGCTGCGCGGACGCCGAGTCGTTCGACCATCGCTGCGGGCACGCCGAGCCCGAAGAGCCCGAGCCACGCGACGCCCGGCAGCACGTAGACGAGCACGAGCGCAGGGAACGGGAGGAAGACGAGCACCGCGACGATCGCGGCCGCCCACGTGGGCCGCGCTCCCAGGACGAGCTGCGATGCGCGGAGGTAGGCGGCGCAGAAGAGCGGCGTCGCGAGCCACAGGACGGCAACCTCGAAGCCCGTGCCGTGCCCGATGTCGATGAAGTCGACGATCGCGAGCGGGAATCCGAGCACGAAGACGGCCCAGAAGTGCCCGCCGTAGAAGCGGATCGACTCGGCGACGAGCTGGCCGACGGTCTGCTCGCCCGGCGGAAGAGCGGCTAGGCGAACATCTGCCATGCGCGAGAGGGTATCGTCGCGCTTCGTGGGCTACGACGTCGTGCAGCGGGGAGATCTCGCGTGGGAGGAGCGGCCGGGCCACGAGGGCCAGGCGCCGCGCCACGCGGCCGCGATCACCGATGCGGCCTCGATGACCGAGTCACGCGCGCGCATGTGGCGGTATCCGCCGCACGTGCGTGGGAAGCGGCATAGCGACCCGGATCAGGAAGAGGTGTTCGTCCCGATCGTCGGCACGCTGACGATGGCGCTCGGCGAGCCGCCGGAGCGCGTCGACGTCGAGCCGGGCGGCGTCATCGTCGTCCACATCGGAACAGCGATGCAGGCGCGGAACGAGACGGACGAGGAGATCACGTTCTTCGCGTACGGCGCGCCGACGCAGCACGGCAACGCCGAGTTCCTAGACGACGTCGAGTCGGTCTAGGACCGAGCCGAGCAGCTCGAACGCCTCCTCGAAGAGCCACTTCGACCGGTCGCTCTCGTCGGGTGAGTTCGAGACGACGCGCAGCTCGACCGCCGGCACGCCCGCGAGCTCGCATGCGCGGAGGACGCCGAAGCCCTCCATCGCCTCGACGTCGCACGTTCCCCCGCCCACGGCCGCCGACGTCCCGATCGGGACGACTGCGGCATCGGGTAGCGCCGCGCGGCAGCGTTCGAGCAGCTCGGCGTCAGGGAGAATGCGGTCGACGACGGGAATCGCAGCGGCGACGTCGCAGTAGATCGACTCCGACCCGATCACGACGGTGAGCGG
>JBOGZQ010000199.1:0-10501 GCA_050697375.1 Gaiellaceae bacterium
ATGTAGTTGACCACGCGAGAGACGACGACGGCTCCCCCGCCGCGGATCGGGACGACGACCTGTCTGAGGTGGTATCCCGCGACGCGCTCGTCCCGGAAGAACGGACCGCGACTGCCGTTGACCGCGCGACGGACGCTCGCGTCGATTGGGACGCCTTGCGTCAAGCCCGCGGCGATCGCTCCGCTCGGATCGACGAGCGTGACATAGTCGCCGCCGAACGGGCTCGGGCCATGGAGGACGGCCCGCGGATCTTGCGCGTGCTGCGAAAGCTCACTGTCCACCTGCGAGTACAGCTCGTGCCGCATGACGAAGTACGTCGTCACCGATGCGGACGCGACGACGACCGCGACGACGGCCGCCGCGACGAGCGTTAAGCGAGCTCTGAGGCTCATTGCTCGCGCAACACGTAGCCCGTGCCGCGCACGGTGTGGATGAGACGCGGCTCGTTCTCCGCCTCGAGCTTGCGGCGGAGATATCCGACGTACACGTCGAGTGCATTCGACGAGTGGCTGAAGTCGTAGCCCCACACACGCTCGTAGATGAGCGACCGCGGCAGCACCTGACGGGGGTTGCGCATGAAGAGCTCGAGCAGGTGCGCCTCCGTCGTCGTCAGCTCGAAGCGGCGGCCGCCGCGGCGCGCGTCCATCGAACCGAGGTCGAACGTGAGGTCGGCGAACCGCAGCACGTCGGCGGGCTCCTTGTCGAGCGCGCGGCGGAGCAGCGCCCGCAAGCGCGCAAGCAGCTCCTCGAGCGCGAACGGCTTCGGGAGGTAGTCGTCGGCGCCGGCGTCGAGGCCCTCGACGCGGTCGCCGACCGCGTCGCGCGCGGTCAGCAGAAGGATCGGCACGCGATTGCCCTCGCGCCGAAGGCGCCGTGTGACGTCGAGGCCGTCGAGTCCCGGCATCATCACGTCCAGGACGACGGCGTCCGGCGTCCGCCGGTCGATCGCGGCCACCGCGGTGTCGCCGTCGGAGGCAAGCTCGACCTCGTAGCCGGCGAGCTGGAGCGCCCGCTCGAGCGCCTCGCGGACGGCGCGATCGTCGTCTGTCACCAGAACAAGCATGCTCGGAAACAGTGTGCCCGTGGAGGTGAGATCGGGCTAAGAGCGTCTACGGCGATGATGGAGCCGTGAACCGGCGGCTTCGCATCGCTCTGGGTGGAATTGCGGCGCTCCTGATCGCCGGGGCGCTCGTTGCCCCGGTCGTGGACCGCGGCGGATCGACGAAGGCCTGCTCCATGGCCTTGTCCTACCGAGGCGGGGCGTATGCGGTTCGCCCAACCCGCGACAACGCGCTCGTCCAGGCGGTCGCGATCGGCGCCGGCGTCGTCCACGGGTGTGGCCTGAAACCGCAGAACGTGAACCTCCGGTCGCTCCTCGGCATCCCCCCGGCAGCAGCCGTGGCGCTCGAAGGGGACCAGACGTCGATCTACATCCGGCGCGGCGTGTGCCCGCATGCGGCAGCGCGGGCGCTCGTCTCCTGCTTGAAGCGGTAGCGTGTCTTCGGCAATGGCCGCCCGGGGTCCGCACGGCGCAGGCGAGAGCGACGACTGGTTCGCCGACGTCGAGCCGCCGGGCGCGCTCGAGAGCGATCCCCCGAGCGCCGAGGACGACTGGCTCGTGCCCATGGAGCCGACGCGGCGACCCGGCGCGGAGCTGCCGTGGCGGCGAATCGCGATCGTCGGAGGAGCGGCGATTGTCGTCCTCCTGGCCGGGCTCGCCGCGGGCGGCGTCTTCAGCGGGAGCAGCAAGCCGCGTACGCTGCCGCCGTCGTCGGTGACGGTCTCGACGCCGACGACGACCGCAAAGTCGAGCCCGTCCGTGCCGGCGCTGCCGACGTCGACGCTCAACCCGGGCGATACCGGTGCGCAGGTGCGCGCGCTGCAGCGCGCGCTCAAGTCGCTCGGCTATCCCGTCGGCACGATCGACGGGCAGTACGGCCCGGCGACGAAGACGGCCGTCGCCGCGTTCCAGCACGCGTCAAACCTCACCGCAGACGGCGTGTTCGGCCCGAACACGCTCAACGCGCTCATCCATCGGGCGGGGCCGTGAAGGAGATCGACGTCTCGCTCGTCGACCGTCTCTCGATTCCGGCGAGCCTGCACGACGTCGAGGGGCGCTTTCTGCATCTGAACGCGGCCGGCGAGCGCGCCTCGGGATTCTCGAACGCGAAGATGAGGGGCCGGTCGCTCACCGATCCGGTGCCGCCGGAGCAACGCGCGAGTGTTGTCGCTCACTTCCGGCGAGCGGTCGAGAGCCGCGAGCCGACCGACTTCGAGACGGTGTTCGTCGACGGCAGCGGTGAGGTTCGCGGCGTGCGCGCACAGCATCTTCCGTTGCTCGAGGGCGATGCGGTGGTCGGCGTCCTCATTCTCGCGTACGACGTGCGAAGGCCGGCCGATCCGCGGACGCTCAACGGACGGGCGAAGTTGACGCGGCGACAGCACGAGATCCTCGAGCTCGTCGCCGCCGGTAGGTCGACGGCCGACATCGCAACGGAGCTGTCGCTGTCGGTGGAAACGGTGCGAAACCATCTGCGGCGCCTTTTGCACGAGCTCGACGCGCACACGCGCGTCGAGGCGGTCGCGATCGCGCAGCGCCTCGGCCTCCTGCCGCCGCGACCTTTTCGCCGCTAGAGCCGCGGCAACGGGGACTCGAGCGGCGCGTCCTCTTCTACACTCAGATGGTGAAGCGCTGCCCGGCCTGTAGCCGGGACAATCCCGACGACGCTCGCTTCTGCAACTCGTGTGGCGGGCCGCTTTCGGTCGTGCGGGCCGAGCGGCGGAAGGTGGCGACGCTCCTCTTCTGCGACGTGGCGAATTCGACTGCGCTCGCGGAGCGCGTCGACTCGGAGGCCGTCCGGGAGTTGATGGTCGCGTACTTCCACGAGATGCGCGGGGCGATCGAAGCCCACGGCGGCGCCGTGGAGAAGTTCATCGGGGACGCGGTGGTGGGCGTCTTCGGCGTGCCGGTGGCGCACGAGGACGACGCGTTGCGTGCGGCTCGCGCCGCGTTCGACATGCAGCGGCAACTGCAAGCTCTCAACGAGGGTTTCGAGCGCAGCTTCGGCACGCGGCTGTCGATCCGGATCGGCGTCAACACCGGCGAGGTCCTGGCCGTCGACTCGGTCGTGCGCGAGGGGCTCGTGTTCGGTGACGCCGTCAACGTGGCTGCGAGGCTCCAGCAGGCGGCGTCGCCCGGGGACGTCGTGCTCGGCGAGACGACGTTCGCGCTCGTCGAGCGGTTCGTCCAGGCCGAGGAGCTGCCGCTCCTCTCCGCGAAGGGGAAGTCGGCGCCGCTTCGCGCCTACCGGCTGGTGGCGGTGAAGCCGGACGCCGCCGCCAGGAAGCGAGACGTGTCCCCGTTCGTCGGCCGCGACGCCGAGCTGGCGACGCTCCTCAGCTTGTTCGAACGGGTCGGCGTTTCGAGGACGCCCGAGCGTGTGCTCGTGATCGGCGAAGCGGGCGTGGGAAAGTCGAGACTCGTCGAGGCTGCGTTCGAGCAGGGCCGCCCCGCGACGTCGGTGCTGTCGCTCCGCTGTCTGCCCTACGGAGAGGACATCACGTACCTTCCTGTTGTCGACCTCGTCCGTCAGGTCGCCGGCATCGGCGAGGGCGAAGACCCGCTCGCGATGCGGGATCGAATCCGCGAGGTGTTCGGCGGCGGGCCTGACACGTCGACTGCGACGGCCATCCTCGCCCAGGTGCTCGGTCTCGTCGAGGGCGCGGTCTCGGCGGACGAGATCGCGTGGGCCGTGCGTCGCTTCGTCGAAGCCATCGCCGCGGCTCACCCTCTGCTGCTGCTCGTCGACGATCTCCAGTGGGCGCAAGAGCCGTTCCTCGAGCTGCTCGCGGCGGTGGCCGACCGTGGCAGCGGCCCGATCGTCGTCCTCGGCCTCGCCCGTCCGGAGTTCGGCCACCGGCCGGACTGGCCGGTGGGCCTGCGCCTCAGCCCGCTCAGCGACGAGGAGTCCGTCGATCTGGTGCGGCGGCTCGTGCCCGCCCTCGAGTCCCATGCGAGGCTGCTCGCCGCGGCCGGCGGAAACCCGCTCTTTCTGACGGAGCTCGTCGCGTACGTCGGCGCCGAAGGCGAGGGATCGGATGTCCCGCCGACCCTCGAGGCCTTGTTGAACGCGCGGCTGGATGCCCGGCCGCCACACGAGCGTCGCATCCTCGAGTGCGCTGCGGTCGAGGGGCAGGTCTTCCACGAAGGCGCGCTCCTTGCGCTCGCCGGGGCGGAGGATGCCTCGACGGTCCCGACCTCTCTCGAACGGCTGCTCGAGGACGCGCTGATCCGACCGAGCCGTTCGAGCTTCGAGAACGAGGCCGCCTTCCAGTTCCACCACCTGCTCGTTCGCGACGCCGCCTATCGCGGCACCGCCAAGCGTCGCCGAGCAGAGCTCCACCTGCGCTTCGCGGCGTGGCTCCAGGAGAAGCTCGGCCCACGCGTCGCCGAGGCGGCGGAGATCGTCGGCTACCACTTCGAGCAGGTCTGCCGGCTCCGTGGCGAGCTCGGACCGCTCGACGACCAGACGCGCGACGTCGGTGCACGAGCCGCGGCGCTGCTCAGCGGCGCAGCACGCCGCTCTCTCGCGCGCGGCGATCCGGTCGCCGCGCGCGGTCTCTTCATGCGCGCAGCGGCGCTTGCGCCCCCGGGCCCCGCACGGATCGAGATCGAGCTGGGTCGCGGCAGCGCGACGTCCGAGATGGGCGAATTCGCGCTCGCCGAGGAGCTCCTGTCGGCGGTCGAGCGCGACGCCGTCGCCGCCGGCCTGGAGGCGACTGCCGCTCGAGCCCGCCTCGAGCTCGCCATGCTCGAGCAGTCGCTGCGCCCGCACGCGGGCGGCTCGAGGCTGAAGCCGGTCGCCGAGGCCGCTCTATCGACCTTCACCGAGTGCGCCGACGAGCACGGTCGCGCCTACGCCCTCACGGTGCTCGCGCGGGAGCGCTGGGTCGCGCTGCGCTGTGCCGAGGCCGAACAGCTTCTCGAACAAGCGCTCGTGCGCGCCGAAGCGGCACGCGACGATCGGCTGACGGCTTCCATCCTGACGGCTCTCGCACGGGCCGTCCTGGTCGGGCCGACCCCCGCCGACAAGGCAGCACGACGGTGCGAGCAGCTCCTCGCGCGCGCCCGCCTCATCGGGCCGGCGACCGAGGCGGCGATCAGGAACAGGCTCGGTGTCCTCGAAGCGATGCGCGGACGCGCCGAGCACGCTCGCGAGCTCGTCGAGACGAGCATCGCCGTGCTCGAGGAGACGGCGCTGCCGGTGCCTGTCGCCGCCGCGTCGCAGTACGCCGGCATCGCCGAGCTCGCACTCGGCGACCCGGCCCGCGCGGAGCGATATCTCCGTTCTGCGTTCGAGACGCTCGATCGGCTCGGCGAACGCTCTGTCGCCTCGTCGACCGCCGCGCTGCTGTCGCGTGCACTCGTCGACCTTTCACGCCACGACGAGGCCGAACGGCTGGCGTCATTGGCGCTCGAATGGAGCGGCGACGGCGTCGTCGGCCAAGCGTACGCGCGGAGCGTCCTGGGGCTCGTCTTCGTCGCGCGGGGAGATCGCGCCGAGGCGCGGCGCATGGCGTCGACAGCGGTGGAGCTTTCGGCGACGACCGACTTCTCGAACCTGCGCGGCGACACGCTGCTCGATCTCGCCGTCGTCCTGCGCGCGTGCGGCGACGTTCCGGGCGCCGAGCGCAACGCGGTCGACGCGCGCGCCTGCTACCTCGGGAAGGGGAATCGGGCGGCCGCCGCGCGGGTCGCGGTGCTCTCTCCCGGTTGACAGTCGAGGCGGCGTCAGCCACGCTGCCTCCATCGTCCAGCGACCCTCGGAGGTTCCGAATGTCCTCGCAGGATCCCGACCGCCCCGCGCCGCCCGACGAAGAGCCGGAGGAGCAGCCCGACGACTCCCCCGAAGTGACGGAGGAGCTGGCGCCCGAACTCGGCCCCGATCAGTCCGAGGACGAGTAAGACCGCATTCCGTGGCGTGGGTGAGGCGGACTCGCCACCTCGCGCCGGTCGCGCTGCGGGACGGGCCGCCGCCGACCATCACCGTGCGGTCGCACCTGACGGGTGCGGCCGAGGAGCTCTCGCTCGCCGATCTCGGCGAGCTGAGCTCCGTGTCGGCGCGGAGCTGGACCTGGCGCGTCGACGAGCTTGCGCGCTCGCTCGCGGTGCGCGGCCTGCTCGTCTCGGATGAGCATGGCGAGCCGTTCGAGCGGCTGCGTCGCCGCGACACCGACCTCTCGGCGCTCGGCTGGCACCCGGCAGCAGCCGCATTTCATCTCGAGACGTGGTGGGACGGCACTCGGCTCGGCGTCCCGTCGCGCGACGGCTCGGCGCGGAAGCGTGGCCCGCGCGTCGGCCCGCCGCAGCCGCCGTTCTACGAACGCGGGGGCGAACGGATCGAGCTCGCATCGGGCGAACGTCGCGGCGACCTGAGTCGGCTCCTGCGCGCGCGCCGCACCACGCGTAGCTTCGGCGTCGCGCGTCCGGTCACGAGCGAGGAGCTCGCCACGATCCTGCGCGCCGTGTGGGGCGTGGACGGGACGGCGCAGCTCGCCCGCGGCGACACCGCGCTCCGGAGGTCGAGTCCCTCCGGCGGCGGACTGCACGCGATCGAGGTCTACCCGATCGTGCGCCGCGTCGAAGGCGTGCCTCCGGGCGTCTACCACTACCGCGTCCGCGACCATCAGCTCGAACGGCTCGCGTCGCTCGATGCGGACGCGAGCGGCCGCCTGATCGAGAACGGGACTGCGGGGCAGTGGTACTTCGGCGACGCGGACGTCGGCTTCGTGCTCACCGCGCGATTTGCACGGAGCTACTGGAAGTACCGCAGGCACGCGAAGATCTTCCGGGCGCTCCTCGTCGAAGCGGGGCACTTCAGTCAGACGTTCTATCTCGCGTGCACCGACCTCGGGCTCGGGCCGTTCGTCACCGCCGCGCTCGACGACGGCGAGCTCGCCCGCGCGCTCGAGCTGGACCCCTTGTTCGAGGCGCCGCTCGCGCTGTGCGGCTGCGGCCGGCTTCCGCAGGAGCAAAGCCGACTCGATCCGGTGTTCCGGCCGCTCGACCCTGGATTGCCCGATTGACACGTTTCCGTGATCGTGTGAGGCTCGCTTCCGTCGATTCGAAAAGGAGACCTCGTGGACACGTACATCATCTTGCGGCGCAGCGGTTGGCGCTCTGGCGCGGAGCTCGAGCTGGCGGCCGAACGCTCGCGCCAGGTCGGTGACGAAGAGATGTCGGACGACATTCGCTGGATCCGGAGCTATGTCCTCAATGAAGGCGGCTCAGCCGTCGGCACCGTCTGTGTGTACCAGGCGTCGAGCGAAGACGCGATTCGCGAGCACGCGACGCGTGCAGATTTGCCGATCGACGAGGTCATTCGGGTCGTCGACACGGTGATCGTTCGGGCCGACCCGGAACGGGCCGTCGCCTAGTCGCTGGCTTTGCGCGGCTATGCAGGCGCCCGCGGCATATGCCGCTCGACGATCGCGCGAAAGTCGAGGCCGCCCGGCAACGTCCCGTACGCGCCGCCGTCGCGGGCAAAGAAGGCCTCGGCGACGGCGGGATCGCCGTGCCGGCGGAGCAATGTGCCCTGGAGTGCGAGTGCGAGGCGCTCGACGAACCGCCGCGCGTCTACCTCCTCCACGGCGCCGCCGGTGTGTGGGCGCAGGTCTGGGTCGAGCTCGGCGAGAAACGCCTCGAGCGACTCCGGCTCACGACGTGCCGCGCGCAGGACGTCGAGCGCGATGACGTTGCCCGAGCCTTCCCAGATCGAGGTGAGCGGTTGCTCGCGGTAGATCCTCGGTAGGCCCGACTCCTCGACGTAGCCGTTGCCGCCGAGGCATTCGAGCGCCTCGGCCGCGTGTGCCGGCCCGCGCTTGCAGACCCAGTACTTCGCGATTGCGGTGGCGATGCGGCGGAACGGCGCCTGCCCCGGGTCGTCGTACGCCTCTGCGAGCCGGAGCGCGGTCAACGTCGTCGCCTCCGACTCGACGCAGAGGTCGGCGAGGACGTTCTGCATCAGCGGCTGGTCCGCGAGCAGCCGTCCGAAGGCGGCGCGGTGCGCCGTGTGCCACGTCGCCTGCTCGACCGCGGCGCGCATCATCGCCGCGGTGCCGAGGACGCAGTCGAGTCGCGTGTGGTTGACCATCTCGATGATCGTTCGCACGCCGCGCCCCTCTTCGCCGACGAGGCGCGCCAAGGCTCCGTCCAGCTCGATCTCGGCGGACGCGTTCGACCTGTTGCCGAGCTTGTCCTTCAGGCGCATCAGGTGGAAGCCGTTGCGCTCCCCGTCCGGCAGCACGCGCGGGACGAGGAAGCAGGAGAGCCCGCCCGGCGCCTGCGCGAGCACGAGGAACGCATCGCACATCGGCGCCGAGCAGAACCACTTGTGGCCTGTCAGCGCGAACTCTTCGTCACCGACTCGCTCCGCAACGGTCGTGTTCGCGCGCACGTCGGACCCACCCTGCTTCTCGGTCATCGCCATCCCGCACAGCGCACCGGCCTTGTCGCCCGGAGGGCGCAGTTCCGGGTCGTAGGCGAGCGCGGTGAGAAGCGGCTCCCACTCGCCCGCGAGCGCCGGCGTCGCCCGGAGCACGGGCAGGGCTGCGTGGGTCATCGACATCGGGCAGCCGTGCCCCGGCTCGACCTGCATCGCCAGCAGCATCAGCGTCGCTCGTGCGACGTGCGCGCCGTCCCGCGGCTCGCGCCATGACAGCGCGTGCAGGCCGTGCTCGACGGAGAGCCGCATGAGCGAATGCCACGCCGGGTGGAACTCGACCTCGTCGATGCGGTTACCGAACCTGTCGTGTGTTCGGAGGAGCGGCGGGTGCTCGTTCGCGAGCCTGCCCCACTCGAGCGGCTCGCCGCCGAGCAGCGCGCCGAACGCTTGCACGCGTTGCTCCGCCCACGGCGCGAGCCGGCGTAGCCCCTCGACGAGCGGCCGGTTCCCGGAGAAGAGATCGTGGCCGGTGAGCGGCGGTGGCTGGTTCTGAGTGGCGGCCGAACGCGTTGCCACGACCACGACGTTACTCCAGATGCGCGAGTCTCCCAACTGGTCACAATCCGAACCACAGTGCGCGACTACGCGGCCCGAACCATGTCGCCGCTCTCAGTGTGGGCGCGATAGCTCTCGGGCGCTACCGGCGCCGCCGCCGGCGCGGCTGGTAGACGACGCCTCGGTGCCGAATCGAGCGGACGATTATTCCGGTCGCCTCAATGGTGTAGAGGACACGGTAACTCCCGACGCGCGCTGCCCACAGACCTTTCATGTGACCGACCAGCCTCTTGCCCATCTCCTCCGGCTCGAGCTGGATCAGCACGAGCGTTTCGACCACGGCTTCGCGCACCGCGTTCGGTAGCGCCTCGAGTTGTCCCTTTGCTCGTCGTGTGAGTCGGAGCTCAGGCAAGCCCGAGCTCGCGTCTCACCTCGTCTAGGCTGAACAGCCGTTCCGCCTCGACGTCGTCCTCGCTTTCGCGAAGGTCAGCAAGGGTCTGCTCGTCCTGGAGCACCTCGAGCGTCTCTTCGATCGCGTCCCACTCCTCGGGTGAAACGACCACTGCTGCCGGCCGTCCTTTGCGCGTGATCACGAGATGCTCATGCCGTGCTTCGACGTCATCTAGGAGTTCGGTGAGTCGTGCTCGAGCCTCGGTGAACGGAACGATTCGCGTCATGTAGTAAGTGTACAGAAATCTGAGCACCTACGCCGGTCAGTGGGCGCCCTCGCGCCGCGCGAGATCGAAGTTGTGCGAGACGAATCGCTGTGGCTTGCAATCGCGCTCTACCGCGAAGGGGTCAATTCGACGAGTTCGATCTACCGCTGCCTGTGCTTCAAGAACGTGCTCGACGCTGTGTTCAATGTCGAGCACGAGACCGTCCGGCCAGGCGTCGCGACGCCCGAGGCGGCGGCTCGTGACACGTTCATCAACAACCGCGCGGGTCGCCGCTCTTGCCTTAGGTAAGCGGCGCGCCTAGATTTTGGCCGTGGCGCGCCGCTCGTCCTATCGCTCACGGCTCGCTCAGATGCAACGGGAAGCTGAGAGGCAGGCTCGCGCTCGTGAGCTGGCAGTCGCCGCTGCCGTTCGCGAGGCCGAACGGACGCGGAAAGCGCTGGAGAGGGCGCAGGCCTCGGAGGAGAAGGAGCGCAAGCGGCTCTACGCCGAGTCGCGCCAGGCTGAGACCGATGCCATGAACACGGAGCTTGAAGCGGAGGTCGAAGAGCTGCAGACACTCCTCCAGGCCACGCTGTCGGTCGACGACTACCTCGACTTCGACCTGCTCAAGGAAGACGCGGAGATCCCGCCCTTCCAGCCTGGAGTACTTGACGTCGTCGAGTCTCCTCCGAGCCACATCGCCTATATGCCGCCGGAGCCGACCGGTGTCGGCAAGTTCCTACCCGGCGCCAAGGCGAAACATGAGGCGACCATCGCCGAAGGCCAGAAGCGCTTCGACGAGGCGCTAGGCGAACACGCGAAGCGCGAAGCGGAGCGCACAGAAGC
>JBOGZQ010000200.1:0-6455 GCA_050697375.1 Gaiellaceae bacterium
TAGTCGCCGGCGGACTTCGCCGCATCGGCGCCGTACACCGACCAGGCGGCGGGCAGGCCGCGGCGGAGACGTGCGCCGTCGACGAGATCGTCGTGCACGAGCGTCGCCATGTGAACCATCTCGACCGCGACTCCCGCCGCGACCGACGGCTCGCCCGGCGCTGTCAGGAAGCAGAGGAGCGGCCGCAGCCGCTTGCCGCCGGCGGCGAGCGCCTCGTTCCCGACGGAGGCGACGAGCCCGGGATGCGTCGCGACCGTGCGCGCGAGGCGTTCCTCGATCGCGTCGAGGTAGGTCTCGAGACCGGGTGCCTCCCGGATCTCCACCAGACTCGTCATCGACCGGCCTCTGCCACGTGCAAGGCGACGATACCCCCGGCGAAGCGGCGGAACCGCACCGCGGAGAATCCCGCTCGTTGAAGCAGCGCCGCGAGCGCCTCCGGCTCGGGGAACCGGCGCACGCTGGCGGGCAGGTACCTGTACGCGGAGCCGCCGGGCAGCACCTTGCCGAGAAGCGGGACGACGCGGTCGAACCACACCCGGTAGAACGGCGCGAGCGCGCCGCGCGGCGTCGTGATCTCGAGGATGCCGAGGCGGCCGCCGGGCCGGAGGACGCGGCGGAGCTCGCGCAGGCCCGCGTCGAGGTCGGCGACGTTGCGGACGCCGAAGCCGACGGTGACCGCGTCGAAGCTCGCGTCCCCGAACGGGAGCGCGAGCACGTCGCCGCGAACCCACTCGACGTCCACCGACTTCGTGCGCGCCCGCTCGAGCATCCGTTCCGAGAAGTCGAGGCCGACGACGTCGGCGCCGCGCGCACGTGCAGCGAGCGCGAGGTCGCCGGTTCCGCAGCACGCGTCGAGGACGCGGTCGCCGGACCGCACGGTCTGCTCGACGGTGATTCGGCGCCACCGCTGGTCGAGCCCCGCCGTCATGACGCGGTTCATCGCGTCGTACACCGGCGCGATGCGGTCGAACATCCGCCGGACGCCGTCCGCAGGCAGGCTGCCCGCGCTATGCGCCTTGGTTACAGGAGAGGCGAACGAACCGCCGGGCTCCTTTGGCGTCCTCAAGCCTGCCCCCATCGCTTAGCGAGCGCGTTCTCGAGGCCGAGCTGGTCGAGCGCGCGCGCGACGACGAAGTCGACGAGGTCGTCCACCGTGAGGCGCTCGCTTGCGACGCCTCTCTGAGGACGCCCGGGCTCTGCCCGCGCGTCCGATGACGAAGCGCCGTGGTAGAAGCCGGGCGCGAGGAAGAGGATCGTCGCGCCGGCCTCGCGCAGCGTCAGCATGTTGCGCAGGTGGATCGCCGAGAGCGGCGTCTCGCGCGGCATCAGGACGAGGCGGCGCTCCTCCTTGATGGCGACCGACGCGGCGCGGTGGATGACGTTCTGCATCGCGCCGGAGGCGATCGTCCCGAGCGTCCCCATCGAGCACGGGCAGATGACGTAGGCGTCGACCTTCGCGGACCCGGAGGCGTACGGCGCCTTCCAGTCGTTCAGGTCGTAGAGCGTCGCCTGCGGCGCGTGCTCGAGGAGCCGCGCCAGCGTCTCGTCGCGCGAGAGCTTCGGGTTCCCGTACAGCTCGGTGGCGACAACCTCGACGCCGGCGGACGAGGCGCAGACGCCGATCTCGCAGTCGGCGGCCGCGAGCGCCTCCAGCAGCCGCGCCGCGTACGGGGCGCCCGAGGCGCCCGTGATCCCGAGGAATACGTGCACTCCCCGGAATTGTCGCTGTTATCTCTTGCCCTTGGAGGATCCGAGGAAGATCGCCAGCTGGTGCAGGCGGGCGGTGCCGAGGCTCGCGAACTTCGGCATCGGCGAACCGGAGGCGACGCATGCCGGACATTCGAGGTGGCGGACCTGCCACTCGAGCCCGCGACGGCGCGTCCCCTCAGCGGTGAGCGACGGCGCCCCGAGGTTCGCCGATCCCGCCGCCAGGTACGTGTGACAGGACGTGCAGCCCGCCGTCGCAAAGAGCTTCGCGCCCGGCAACGCCGCCGGCGGCAGCTTCTCCGCCTTCACCCACGACGGCACGTCCGCGATCACCTCCGACGCGAGCGCTTCCTTCGCTTTCTGCGTCTTCTGACCGCAGCCACCGAGAATCAGCAGCAGGCTTATCACGAAGCCTGCAGCTCCTCGCAGCACGGGTCTAGTGCTTGCCCTTGGAGGCTTCGAGGAAAACGGCGAGCTGGTGGAGCCTCGAGTTCCCGAGCGAGGCGAACTTCGGCATCGGCGAGCCGGGGTTCACGCAGGACGGGCACGTGAGGTGCCGGATCTGGAAGCTGACGCCGAGATTGCGCGTCCCGATCGCCGTCAGGTCGGGGGCGCCGAGGTTCGACGAGCCCGTCCCGAGATACGTGTGGCAGGACGTGCAGCCCGCCGTCGCAAAGAGCTTCGCGCCCGGCAAGGCCGCCGGCGGAAGCTTCTCCGCCTTCACCCACGACGGCACGTCCGCAATCACCTCCGATGCGAGCGCTTCCTTCGCGGTCGCTCCCTTCCACGTGAGGATTCCCATCGACAGGATCGTCAGCACCGCGGCGACCATCGCCACCGGACGGCGCGACGGCCTCCGCTCGCGGCGGAGATCCATGAACGGCAGCATGAGCAGCAGGATGAGCGCGATCGTCGGCACGCCGATCGTCCCGAGGAACACCGTCTCCGGCCACTTGAAGATGCGGAGGAGATAGAAGAGGAAATAGAAGTACCAGTCCGGCCGCGGGACGAAGCTCACCGTCCCTGGGTCGGCGGGCGGCGCGACTTCCGGCCCGAGCAATCCCTTGTGCAGCGGATCGTGGTGCGGCCCGTATGCCGTCCACTTCCAGACGACGGCGAGCCCGACTATGACGCACACGACGATGAGGCTCATCACCGTGTCCTCGAACATCGCGTACGGGTAGAACGACTTCCCGCGCTCCTTGACGTCCTTCTTGTACCGCGCGAACCCGGAGCGGCGCTCCTCGAGCGGAGTCGGCTTCTCTTCGCTCATCAGTCCTGTCCTCCGCCGTGCGGCGCCGGCCTCGTCAACCCGGTGCGAACCGGTGCCGGCTCCTCGACGACCTCGCGCCCCGCCGCCTCACGCGACCACGGCGGCGACGTCACGCCGAGCCGGATGACGAGATACAGATGGAGGGTGATGAGCGCGATGATCCCGCCGGGGATGACCAGCATGTGCAGCGAGTAGAAGCGCGACAAGGTGTCGCCGCTGATCTCCTGCCCTCCCCGCAGGAACTGCGCGAGCCACGGGCCGAGGAACGGCGCCGTCCCGTTCAGGTTGATGCCGACGACGCTCGCCCAGTACGCGGTCTGGTCCCACGGCAGCAGATAGCCGGTGAAGCCTTCGGTCAGCCCGAGAACGAGGAGCAGCACGCCGACGATCCAGTTGAGCTCGCGCGGATACTTGTACGCGCCGAACAGGAAGACGCGGCCCATGTGCAGGAACAGCAGGATGATGAAGACGCTCGCGCCCCACTTGTGCATACCGCGCACGAGCCAGCCCATGAAGACGTGGTCGGTGATGTTCTGGATCGACGCATACGCGTCGTGCGGCGACGGCTTGTAGTACATCGCCAGGATCACACCCGTCAGCGCCTGGACGATGAACGCGGTGAGCGTCGCAGAGCCGAGCGTCTGCATCCAGTTCGTGTCGCTCGGAACCTTCCGGAAGAGGAAGTAGCGGACGCCGCCGACGAGGCCGCTGCGCTCCTCGAGCCAGTCGAGCGGGTAGGTCATTGCGGCGAGCATCTGCTCGCGCCGCACCTGCGCCTTGCTCGGAGCTCGACGGACCGCCATCAGTGGTGCGGAGGCTCGAGGGGATAGAACCACTGCTCGGGGCCATCGACGTGATCTCCCGGTCCGGCGATCTTGTATCTGTAGATCTTCGCCTGGCCGCCGATGCCGACGACGTGCGACACCGAGTACGTGCTCAGCAGAACCAGGTGGCCGTTCTCGATCTCGAACGCGTAGCGGTCGAGCGCGCGGACGGCCGGCCCGGCGGTGCGGTTGCCTTCCGTGTCGAATTGGCTGCCGTGACACGGGCAGCCGAAGCCGGCGGGAACGACGGGCCGCATGAGGATCCTGCCGTTCGGCGTGTGCTCGATCACGTTCTTCTCGCCGAGGATCGCGCCGGTCGGGCCGTTCGCCTGCGTGGGACAACCCAGATGGGAGCACCGGTTGGAGATGATCGTGAAGCTCGGGCTGTTGTTGTTCACGACGCCGTTGTTGCGGACGAACGCCGTCCGCCGCGAGACGTCGCCCACGCTGGGATCGGTCATGAACGTGGCGATGAACCACTTCCCGAGCGGGTAGGCGCTCACCGGGCCCATGTCGACCTTGTGGCCCTTCTGGTCGAGGAATGCCGGAAGCAGCGCGAACCCGGCGACCGGCACGGTGAGGACTCCGCCGATGACTCCGCCGAGGCCGAGCGTCGCGGCCTCGAGGAACCGGCTGCGCGCGAAGCGCTCGCCGGGCTCCGGCGGCGCCATCGCAGCCTCGCCTTCGGCAGCCGGCGGCAACGCCGCCGCCTCCGCGGGCGTCATCTCGCGTACTTCCGCCTTCACGACCGGGACCGCCCGGCGCATCTCCGAGGTCGCGTCGCGCGCCCAGAGGAAGCCGAAGGCGATCGCGATGATCGCGCCGATCGATGCAACCCACTCCGGGTCGACGATCAGGCCGACCAAAGCGACCGCGATGCCGACGGCGAAACCGAGCGGCCAGATCGTGGGCGCGGGGCCGTGCTCCTCGTGCATCCGGTCCTGATTCAACCTGATCGGCCCGTGCTGTGCGGAGCGAACCCGTACTCGGACCAGCGCCGGTCGACGAGCGTTTTCACGTCGGGCGTCATCTCGATCTCCTCCGGCCACTCCCTCGCGCCCTCTTCCGGAAGCTTGGCCGTCGCGTCGATGCCGAGCTTGCCGCTGACGAACTGCCGCTGCGGCGCGTGGTCGAGATGGTCGGTGGGGCCTTCGCTCAAGATGACGTCGCGTGCGGGATCGACGTTCGCCCCCGCGTAGAAGAGGACCTCCGCGTAGTCGTGCACGTTCACGTCGGCATCGACGACGACGATGCACTTCGTCAGGCTCAGCATCCCGAGCCCCCAGATCGCGTGCATCACCTTCTGCGCCTGTCCGGGGAACGACTTGCGGATCGACACGATGCAGCAGTTGTGGAACGCCCCGGCGACCGGCAGGTCGTAGTCGACGATCTCGGGGATCGTCGTGCGCACGGCCGGCAGGAAGATGCGCTCGGTCGCCTTGCCGAGCCACGCGTCTTCCTGCGGCGGCTTGCCGACGACGATGGACGGATAGATCGCGTCGCGCCGCATCGTCATCGTCGTGACGTGGAACACAGGGAACGGCTCGGCCGCTGTGTAGTAGCCGGTGTGGTCGCCAAACGGGCCTTCGTCGCCGAGCTCGTCCTTCGCGACGTAGCCCTCGAGCACGATCTCGGCGCTCGCCGGCACCTCGAGATCGTTGCTCACGCATTGCACGAGCTCGACGGGCTCGCCGCGGAGGAAGCCGGCGAGCATGAATTCGTCGACGTGCTTCGGCAGCGGTGCGCTCGCCGAGTACGCGGTGATGGGATCGAGGCCGAGCGCGACCGCGAGCGGGATGCGGCCGTCGCTCGCGAGCCAGTCGGCGCGGCCGTCCTTGTGGATCTGCCAGTGCATGAACGTCGTCGCGCGGTCGATCACCTGCATGCGGTACATGCCGACGTTTCGCGTGCCATCGCGCGGGTCGCGCGTGATGACGGCCGGAAGCGTGATGAAGGGCGCCGGGTCGCCGGGCCAGCAGCGCTGGACCGGGAGCAGTCCGAGGTCGACGTCGTCGCCGCGCAGGACGATCTCCTGGCACGCGCCCTTGCGAACGGTGTGCGGCAGCGAGTCGGCGATCGACTTGAGCTTCTGGAGGCCGCGGACCTTCTCGATGAGACCCGTCGGCGGCTGCATCTCGAGCACGTCCGCGACCTTGCGTGCGACGTCGTCCAGTTGCTCGACGCCGAACGCGAGACACATGCGCCGTTCGGTCCCGAACTGGTTGATGAGAAGCGGATGCTGCGAGCCCTTCGGGTGCTCGAAGAGGAGCGCCGGCCCGCCGGAGCGCACCGTGCGGTCGACGATCTCCGTGATCTCGAGATCTGGGTCGACCTCGACGGAGACGCGGGCGAGCTCGCCCTCGCGCTCGAGCAGCGCGATCCAGTCGCGCAGGTCCTTCAGCACTACTAGCGCCTGTGCCGAAGCCAGTGCGACAGCTCGCCGAGCGCGATCACCGTCACGAAGACGAGGCCGACGACGAGCATGACGAGGACGGTCTTCTTCCCCTCCTCGGCGGCCGTCTCGACGGCGAGCACGTGCAGCTGCGAGAGCACGGCGGAAACCTACCGCAGGGCCGCGTGGGCGGCGAGCGCCTCGTCGACGGCCGCGTCGCCGGCGGCGGCGCGGGCCGCGGCCGCGAGCGGTGCCGGAT
>JBOGZQ010000201.1:0-7516 GCA_050697375.1 Gaiellaceae bacterium
ATTCAGTACCTGATAGTGATATATAAAGCTGACGAGGTCCTCGGAGCGCGAGAGAAGAATCTCGCCGCGAGCCCCGGCAAACTGCGTCTTGGGGCGGTGCAGAAGAACCCAGCGGCCGTCGATCCGGTGCGGCAGCAGCGCAGCGTTCTTGTCCTCGGGGTGTCTGACGATTCCGTATCGCTCGACCGTTTCGAAGTCCTCCGTGGTGGCGAGAAAGACCGCCGGACCGGCGGGCCCGTACGCGGTGCAGGTGATCACCCAGCGGCGAAGCTCATCGACCCAGACAAGGCGCGGGTCTTCGAAGCCCCATTGCTCAGTCGCCGTCTCCTCGTCGGGTGCGAGCAGCGGCTCGGCCGCGACAGACCAGCCATCGTGGCCGTTCGGCGAGCGGGCGACAGTGAGATGGGAGATTCCTCTGCGATCCTCGACGCGTGCAAGGAGCACCGTTTCACCGTTGACTGCGGCGGCTGCAGCATTGAAGACCGCGTTGACCGGATAAGGCCAATCTGCAGCGGTCAGAATCGGGTTCCCGGCGTCACGCTGGAACAACTCGTGTGCGCTCATGCCGACACCGGCTCGGCGTGTTGGCGGACGCCGGCGCGGATGCCCGCGGCATCGAGCAGAAGCGCGGCATGGTGGAAGGCGAGCGTCGACTCGGCACCCTGGTTGTCGTTCAATGCGTCGCTGCCAAGCCCGTCGCTGCAGCCGCCGGTCGCGAAGTCGTAGAGCGGCCGCTGCAAGCGGTTTCGGCCGAGGAACCACTCGAACGCCCGGATCGCCCGGATTCCGTGCTCGGACTCACGCGTGACGGCGAATGCGCTCAGCTCGGCTTCGACAAGCGCCGCGGCGTCGAGTGGCTGCTCGTCGCCGGCGCCCGGCGCCGGTTCGCCTCTGCGGCGACCGTAATGACCCGGAAGCCGAAGCATCGTCCCGTCGAGCCCGCACTCATCGCCGAGCCAGCGCAGGGAGTCGAGTCCAAGCTCGGCCAGCTCGGGCCGGTCGAGCGCGTTGGCGCCCGCCAGGAGCGCCTGCGACAGCCGGGCGTTGTCGTAGGTGAGCTCGTCCTCGAACCAGCGCCACTCCGCCGAGGCGTGGTGCTCGTAGGCGTCGGCGAGCTGGCCGACGAGCCGTTCGAGCAGCTGCCGGGCCGTCGGTTCGAGCCGGTCAGCGTCGAGCCGCGAGAGACCACGGACAGCGGAGGCGGCGCTTCGGAGGTGGACCTCGCCGGAGAGTGAGGCGACGAGCTGGTCGAGGAGGTCGCCTGCCGGCCGCACCACGGCCGGGATCCAAGCGGTCGCGAGAATGTCTCCGAGCGCCCAGACCGACCGGCCGACGTGGTCGCCGACGTGCGGCTCGTCCAGCCAGCGGCGGTCGTAGCTCATGAAGTTGCGCATGCCGCCGTCAGCGGCCGCCGCGTGCAGGAACGCGAGCGAACTGTAGAGATGGGATCTCCAGACCTGCTCGTCGCCGCGCCGGGCGAGAGCGAGCGAGACGACCGCGAGCCGGGCGACGTCGTCGACGCAGTAGCCGCTGTCGCGGTTGGGAATGATTCCGTGTGCATGCTGCACGATGCCGACGTCATCGGCGAGTGTGAGCAGATGGTCGCTGCGTAGGCTCGTCAGGTGCAGGTCGGCGACGCCTGTCGGCCGTCGCCGCGGCGCGAGGTCGTCTGCTTCATGCAAGACGGCGGCGGTGGCTTCCGCGACGGCGGGCCAGGCGAGCGACGAGCCGATCCGCTGGGCTTCGGCGCGTGCCGCCGTGAGCGTATCGGGCCGCTCGAGGTAGCTGCAGACCGCGTCGGCGAGCGCTTCCGGATCGCGGAACGGGACGAGCAGTCCGGCACCGGAGGCGAGCATGTCTTGTGCGTACCAGTAGGGGGTGGAGACGACGGCGCAGCCGGCGGCGATCGCGAAGGTGAGCGCGCCGGAGGCGATCTGCTCGCGGTTGCCGTACGGGGTCAGGAAGACATCGGTCGTCGCGAGCAGATCGGAGAGCTCGTCGACGGTAAGAAAGCGATCGTCGAACTCGACATGATCCTCGAGTCCGAGTTCGAGCACGCGCCGCTGAAGGATCAGCCGGTACCGCTCGCCCTCGCGCCGCGCGATGTCTGGATGCGTGCGGCCGGCGATCGTGTACGTGATCTCCGGGTGTCGCTCGATCATCGCCGGCAGCGCTTCGATCACCGTCTCCAACTCCTTGCCGGGCGAGATCAGACCGAAGGTGGAAAGCCGAAATGTGTCTCCGCCGGACAGTCTCGGCGGAAGCTCTTCGCGTTCGCGCGCGGCGCGGGCGGTGATGAGGGCCGGTGCTCCGTGCGGGACGATCCGCACTTTCTCCTCCGGGCACGTGCCCGAATCGATCAGCAGCCGACGTGCTGTCTCGGTCATCACGATCACGAGCTCCGCCTCGCCGCACAGCTCCGTCAGCACTTCTGCTTGGTGCGGCGTCGGCTCGGAGAGCACGGTATGCAGCGTCACCACGAGTGGTTGCGCGAGTTCGCGCGCAAACGACAGCACGTACTCACCGTCGCGGCCGCCGAAGATCCCGTACTCGTGCTGGAGCAACACGACGTCGACGTCGAGCCGTCCGAGCATGCGGGCGGTGCGGATGTAGTCGCCGCGGACGGCCTGCGCGATCGTCGCGAGCACGCCCCGCCGCTGCGGGCTCGACGGTTCGTGCACGACCGCGACGAGATCGGCCCTGACGCCGCCGGTAGCCGCGAGCGTCGCCCGCAGATCCGCCGCGAAGGTACCGATCCCGCATGCCCGCGGCGGGTAGGTGGAGACGATCGCGGTGCGCATGCGCTAGCTCTGCATCCGCTGCGGCGGCTGCAGGTCGTCTTTGACCGTAGTCGACTTGCGCACGAGCTCGAGCACGCGCTTCAGAGTCTTAGTCATGATCTCGCTCCCTCTTGTGACTTCCCGAACAGCAAGCGGCGGGCTCGTGTGGAAGTCAGGACACGGGGACGCTGAAGCACACGGTAGCGGATGCGGCGCTATGCTCAAGGAAGCGCGTGGTTGAGCGCGAAGCCGCCGGGGCTCCGAGGTCCTTCCGACTTGCTGACGACCTCGAGGAGCAAGGAGCGTCACGTTTGCGCAAGCCCGCGGGATTCGCATGGATACACGCGCGTCGTCGGCTCGTTGCCGGTGTCTGCTTCACGCTCGTCACGGTCACGGCCTGCGTCTTGGTCGGTCAGCGTCTGACGCATTCGAGTTGGCCGCTCGCGCACGCACGGATGCTGCTCGTCGGCCTCGCCGCGATGTGCTACTTCGCAAGCTTCATCGTGCGCGCACGCGGCTGGCATCGACTGTTCCCGCCCGAGCAACAGCCCGACCAAGCTCGCTGTCTCGCCTCGGTCGGCGCCGCGGCCGCGAGCGGTGTCGTGCTGCCGTTCCGGCTCGACTATCTCGTCAAGATCGGCACGCTGCGTAGGCTCGGCGGAGTCCGCATCGGCTTGGAGGCAATCGCACTCTCGATCGTCTCGCTCGGGATGGTCGACGCCGTGGCGATGCTGCCTCTGTCGGTTTCAGCTACCGCGACCAGTTCTGCGAGCTTCCGCGGGCCGCTGCTGATCGTCGTCGTCTTCGGTCTCGCCTGCTGCGCGTTGCTCCTCGCAAGCGCCCGCCTGGTGCGCCTCCCCGTGCTACGCCGAAGCCGCCGGCTCGCCGCGATTTCCGATCACGTCTCTGCGCACAGGACGCGGCGCGGGCGTCGCAGCGCGATCATCGCCGGCTTCTACCTGTTCGCGTGCTGGACGACGCGTGCCCTCGGTAGCACCCTGCTCCTGAGTGCGCTCGGCTTCTCCTTCTCACCGACGACGGCGCTGTGCGTCATCTGTCTCAGTGCCGCCGCGGGCGTCATCCCGATCACCGCCGGCGGGGCAATCGCAAACGTCGGCGCCACCGCCGGGATCCTGCTCGCACTCGGGGTCGGCAAGAACGTCGCGATCAACTTCTCGCTGGCCTCCGGCCTGCTGCTCGTAACAAGCGCGAGCGCTGCCGCACTCTGCGGTCTCGTCCTCTCAGTCGCAGCGCGCGCGCTGGCGAGGCAAGGCCGCCTCGCGCCCCGACACGCCTGAGGAGGATTCAGATCTCAACTCAGAGCGCGAACGAGCTCGGCCGGCTCCTTGCCGCCGCGCAGGGATACAGGGTCTTCACTCATGAAGGCGTGGCGTTGGGCACGCTCGAGCGGATCAGATACGAGACGCAGGTGTCTCGCCCGGACGACATCCTTGTGTACCGTCGCGGGCCGTTTCGACGCCGGCGGCGCACCATTCCGTTCAACGTGGTGCGAGCCGTCAACGCGCGCGAACGCAAAGTCGTGTTGCACCCCGACGCCCCGTAGGCGTCGCCCGTTCCCCACCCGCGGTTGACGACCTCTCGAGCTCGGATGGGTCAACCGCAGGTGTGACCAGTTTCTCTTTTAGTCGTTGAGACTGATGGTGGGCACCGGCTCCGGAAGCCGACTGTCGCTGTGGGTTGATACGACGGCGGTTCCGATGGCGAAGAACTCGATGACGTGTGAACCCCAGCCGTGGGAGCGTTCTTGGAGTTGGACACCGACGATGCCTTCGGCTTGGAGTTCTTCGGCCTCTTTCTGCATCCGTTCCATGGCGAGCTCGCGGGCGTCGTAGAGCGCTTGGGTGAAGTTCGGCATTTCGACGTTCTGGCCCGCCTGGCGCATCGTCGCCATCATTCCTTGGTGGGCGACGTGGTAGACGCAGGAGCCCATCACAAGGCCGACAGGCCTGTGCCCGGAGGCAAGCAGCGTCCAGAAATCCTGGCCGGACAGGTCGCTGGTGAATGGTCGCCCGTTGAGTGCGCGGTGCAGTTCACCTTCGTGGTGCTTGACGGCGGTGCCGATAGCAATGAATTCGGCCAGCTGAGCACCCCATTCGTAGCGGCCGACATCGAGGCGGACACCGACAACGCCGTCGGCGCCGAGCTGGTCTGCTTCTTCTTCCATGCGCGTCATCGCTAGCTCACGCGCCTCGTACATCGCTTGTGAGAGCACCGCCATCTCCATCGACTGCTTCCAGCTCGACTGCTGGTAGCCGATGTGGTAGATCGAGCTGCCGATGACCAGGCCGAGCGGGTCGAAGCCAGCCTGTTTGACGAGCAGGAATTCGTTCACAGACAGGTCGGAGGTGAAGAAGCCGCTGCGCATCTGCGCGAGGCGCTCGCGGCCGTGTTCGGGAACTCCTTCGGTCGAGGTTGCGTCGTAGCTCATCGCATTCCTCCTCGCAGGTGGGGCTTTTCGACGTCCTTGCTGAGGTCGATCCGCGGCGAGATCTCGAGCTTGTAGCTCTTCTTGGTGGGGTGATCGATCGCCGTCCCCAGGCAATGGAAGGTGACGACGAGATCTCTGCGGCCCGAGCCGGCGCGGGCCTCGCGTTCCTCGACGCCGTGGACGATCGAGACGCCGACCACGCCGGCTGCGCCCAGCTCGCGCGCCTCGCTGGTCATGCGTCCGAGTGCGGTCTCGCGCGCGTCGTAGACACCGCGAGTGAAGTCCCGCAGCTCCTGGTTTGCCCAGCCGGCGCCAAGGCCCGACTGCGCCTGCTGGGTCGACCATCCGGCGACGATGTAGTGCACCGTCGAAGCGCCGACAACTCCGAGCGGCCGCTCGCCCGCCCGCCACAGCTTCCAGAAGTCTTGCCCGGACAGATCTGTGAGCACCGGGCGCTGCGCGCCTGCGCGCTCGGAGCCCTCGCTGCGCACCGCTGTGCCGACAGCGACGTACTCGATCGCTCCGGCAGCCCAGTCGTGCCGGCCGATCGTTAGTCGCACACCGATGACGGCATCGGCACCGACGAGGGTTGCTTCCTGCTCGAGCCGGGCGAACGCGCGCTGACGCGCGTTGTTCCATGCCTCCGAGAGGACGCTGAGTTCCTGCGAGCTCGAGCCCATTTGTATGCCCCAGTTGCCCGGTTGCTGCTGCCAGCCGACGTGGTAGATCGAACTGCCCATCACCTGCGCCACAGGTCGCAACCCGGCCGCTCGTGCAAGCACGAACTCATCTATAGAAAGATCAGAGCTGAACGGGCCGCCGTCGGAAGCGCCGATCTCGCCCATGCGCTGCTGTGCGCGCAGGGGTAACTCTCCTCGCTCCAGCGCTGCCAGCGAAGCCGCTTGCTCGGCATGCGCCGCGTCCCGCGCTTCCCGGTCATTCCCGCTGCCGCGCTGAAACAGAGGCATCGCCCCTAGCCCCGCAACAACTGTTCGAGCGCGAGCCGCGACTGCTCGCTCGCTTCGGCCTCGATGGCAAGTTCGCGGCCAAGCCCCTCCAGCCACCGCTCCACCGGCAGCACCTCGCTCTTCAACACGACCCCGCGCACCGCCTTCGCGCACCGCGTCTCAATCACCCCGCCATTCGCAACCGCGATGAACCTCTCATCGCCGAGCGCCACCTCGATTCGGGCCACACGCCGGTCCTTCGAAAAACGCCGCACCGGTCGCCGCTCCACAACCACCCGCCCAGGCAACGCTTGCTCGAGCTTCTCCGCAAGCACCTCAACAAACACGTCCAGATCACCGCTCGAGGCCCGAAGCGATGCCGCCCACAGCTCGACGCCGCCCGCCTCGCCCGTAGAAGCACTCCCGATCTCGCGCGCGTCGGCCACTCCCCAAGCCTAGACCTGGACCCGCCAACCACGAGTAACGACGACTCGACGTTCCTGCCGAGACTCGTGTCGCAGGCTTGAAGCCCGACCCAGACCTCGTCCGGAACAGGAAGGAGTCAGGCTGGGACGTGCAGCCCCCTCAGGGAGCTCACCCTTTCGAACATGCATGACCCAGCGCGATACCTCAACGCGTGGGAGACGATCGCCGAGTTCCTCGCAACACCACGGCCATCCGCCGCTAACGATCCAATCGCAACGGACGACCTCGCTGAAGAAGCTAGTCGTCAGTCGAGAGTTCGCTGCGGAGTCTCGCGAACCTGTCGGAAGGCTGCCGCTCAAGGATGAGCGCCGCCTCGTGTAGGGCAGTGCGCTCGTCCATTGCCACGCGAACCGATCGCGTGCCGGCGTGAAGCGGTGCCGCCAGAAGCGTTGTCACCGCGACGTCGATCTGCGTCGCAAGCCGTGCGGCCGCGGGACTCTCCATCGCTCGCAACTCGTCGCGCAGCATCCCCGCCTCGCCCGGCTGCAGTAGGCTCGTCGAGCGTCCGAGTTCGAGTCGGAGCAACGGCTCCGCGACAGCGTGCTGATCTGAGTCTTCGGGCACGAGCGTCTCCTCGATGTCTACACTCTAGTCTCCGCATGCGCTCGACAACGCTCCTTGGCTAGCGCGCACCAGAAGGCGTGATTACGTCAACCGAACACGGTAACGGAAGCGCTGACACGACGCCGCGCGACGAAGAGCAAGTCGTCCTGCGACGGACGCGAGCACGCGATCAAGCTGCTCGCCGCGCTCTACGCGCCGTGGACGCTGGTGGACGCTCGGTGGACGCCGCAACACAAAAACGGCTTCACGCCTGACAACAGTCCGGAGATAGCAGGCTAAACAGCGAAGCC
>JBOGZQ010000202.1:0-11586 GCA_050697375.1 Gaiellaceae bacterium
GTTGTCCGACGTCGCTCGGGCATACAGCGGGCGTTCGGCAGTCTCGGCGAGAAGAATCTCGAGTGCTGCGGTCGCGATGCCTTTCCCCCATAGCGTGCGGTCCACCCAGTAGGTCACCTCGAGCTGATCGTCGATTCGGAAGGACCCGATCGTCCCAGCGGATGCTCCGTCGACATCGATGACTCGGAACGAGACGCTCGTGTCGGTCCGCAGCCGCGACATCCGGTCGAGAAACGCGCGGCGATCGGCCTGATCCTCGGCCGCAAAGGCGGCCATTCGAATCGATTCCGGATCCGTCATCTGCTGATAGATCGCGTCGAGATCCCTGTCCTCGAGCGGCCTCAGCGAGACGTTCATCCGGGTTCGACTCCTCGGCCCAGCACCATCTGATCTCTACCAAGTCCGACTCGTTCAAAGACTGCCGACGCGTCCTCGAGTAGAGGAGAGAGATCGCCCAGCGTGGGATTGAGATGGATGAGCGTCAGCTCACCCGCGCCCGACTCGTGAGCGACACGGGCGGCATCGGCTGCGGTCGCATCTCGATCCGGGTACATCGGCGCTCGAGACGAGGACCATGCTTCGTGGAGCAGGTGAACGACGCCGGATGCAAGGTTCGAGCTGGACGCTTCATACGGCGTATCCGTGATGAACGCGAGGTGGTCGTCGATGCGCAGGCCTGCGCTCGGCGCCCAATGTCGCGGCTGCGGACTGGTTCGCACCTCGAACCCACCGATCGTCTGGCTTCCCGGAACCAACTCATTGACCGGATACGTCCCAGTGTGATCGCTCGGTGCGATCGGCGGGCGCCGCAACGGCTCGAGGATCTCGGCGCTGGCCTTGCCGTACAGCCATCGTCCGGGTGCCCAGATCGTGGCCTCGACGTGCAGCCACGGCAAATACGGCAGTCCGCAGATGTGATCGAAGTGGAAGTGCGTGAGAACGATATGAACCTCACCCGCGCCGTCGAGCAGACTTCGATCTGCAACAAGCCGCCGGGCACCGGTGCCCATGTCGAGAAGCAGGGCTCGCTTGCCGTCACGCACGAGTACGCAGCTCGTCTCGCGAACGCCGGAAGGCGCGCCGCCGCCGCTGCCGAGTATCGATACGCGCATGTCCCGAGGCTATCCCTCCGCGAAATCGGAAGAGGAGCCTGGGTTGCGCCAGCGCACCCCTGGAATGCCACCCGAACGGAGCCGATCAGCTAATCGAGGAGTTCCTCCAGCTCAGAGAGCCGCGTGATCGACTGTCCTTGAAAATCGCTTACCGTCGAGTCGGTTCCTTGGCGACGGACCAGGATCGCCCGCATGCCGACTCGCTCAGCTCCCGCTAATTCGTCATTCGCGCCGTCTCCGACGAAGACCGCCTCTGAGGGCTCGATCTCCAATCGTTCACAAGCGACAAGGTAGATCTGTGGGTCGGGTTTCCGCACCCCGACTGAACAGGAGAAGACCGGAACGTCGATAAGGGGCGCAAACGGCGTCTGCTCCCAGACCAGCGGCACGTCTTCATTGCAAACGGTGATGAGACCCGTCTTCAGACCGAGCCGGCGTATGCGCTCCAGCGCCTCAACGGCTCCGTCACGTGGGGTCGCGAGCAACGTGCGAGTCCAGTCCATCCGACGCTGGGTGACGTCACGCACCTGGCTTTCATCGAGACCAAGCGTTCCGAGGAAGCCCCGAAGGGGGCCGGTCTCGCGCGCAGGTCAGCCTTCGCGCCAAGTGCGCGCGAACTCGTCCGGCGAGCGGCCGAGCGTGGCTGCTATCGAGTCGCTAAAGCTCCTCGACGTCGCGTCGTCGTAATCGATGAGCGTGTCGTAAAGGTCAAAGATGACGGCTCGCAGCATGATGCGATCCTAGGACGCGCCGAGAAACAGCATCGCATGCGCCAGCGTCCTCTCGTCAACGGTCGCCGGGCAACCGCACGCCCGTCGCGCGCAATGCCGGCACGGGATCGGACTCCGGCCGCGCGACGAGCAGCACGGCACCGTAATCCGCTTCAGTGTGCAGCGCGTCGACGAAGAGCTGCAGCCCGAGCGCGAGCGCGAGCGCCTTGTGCCACTGCTCGCCGCCGAACGGCACGAGCTGCTCCTCGGACGCGAGCCCGGCGATGACGTCGCCCCACGTGACCGCGCCCATCGACACGTCGACGACGACCGGCTCGCCGTCCGAGCTCGGGATGCCGATCGCGAGCGGGTTCGTTCCCGCCACCTTCGGCCCGCCGGGCGGCCCGAGCCGCTGCGGCGACGTCGCCGTCAGCACCGCGACGAGCCCACCCTCGGCGAGCCGGCGCACCCAACCGCCGAGCATCCCCGTCGGGAACGTGTGCTCGCACACGACGACGCGCGAGCGCTCGGGCGGGTCGGCGAGCTGCGTCCTGACGACCGCGTCCAGTACGAGGTAGCCGAGCGCGCCGCGCCCATGCCAGCGCTCGAACGCGCCCTCCGCCTCGACCGTCTCCGGCTGCGCGGCCGGATCGACGTCGAGCGTCTCCAGCCACTCGACGCGCGAGTAGCCGTGGCCGAGCTTGCCGCGCGACTCCGCCTCCGAGAAGTGTGCGAAGAGCCGCTGGGCGTCCTCCTCGGAAAAGCCGCGCGCCCGCAGGCGCGCGAGCGCCTCGTCAGCCTCCACGCCGCCTCGAGCCCGCAGCCACCCCGGCGCCAAAGAGGGCCGAGACCGCCCAAACGAGCGGCGGCAAGCGCCGGCGCGCGTGCGGATATGCGGCGCCGCTGAACTCGAGGACCGGCCAGCCGCGAGCGGCGGCGATCCGGCGAAGCTCGCGGTCGGGATTGACGACGACCGGCTTGCCCACCTCCTCGAGGAAGGGAAGATCCGTGTGGCTGTCGGAGTACGCCGTGCACTCGGCGAGGTCGTAGCCGTGCCTCTCCGCCAACTCGCGTACGCAACCCGCCTTGTTCTCCGCGTGGAGCGCGCGCAGCGCCTTGCCGGTGTATGCGCCGTCGCGCACCTCGCACACGGTGCCGAGCGCGCCGTCGAAGCCGAGCTCGTCGGCGATCCCCTCGACGATCTCCTGGAGTGTCGCCGAGACGATGTACACCGGCTCGCCGCGCTCGCGGTGCTGCTCGACGAGATGGAGCGGCTCCGCATAGACGAGCGGCTTCAACACCGGCTCCATCGCGTCGGCGACGAGGTTGCGCATCTCGTCCGGCGTGAAGCCGCGCAGCAGCACGAGGCCGTCCTCGGCCGCGCGCCGCACCATCTCGTGACTCGCACCGCGCAGGACGAAGAGCAGCTGCCAGGCCGCGGCCTTCGCGAGCTGGCTCCGCGAGATCAGACCGCGTTCGCGAAACGTGCCTGCGAGCGCGAGCGCGGACGCGCGGCGCAGGAGCGTGCGGTCGAGATCGAAGAACGCCGCACCGGCCACTACTTCGTCAGCCCGGCAGCGGCGAGTGCGGTCGCGCGATTCGGGTAGTCCTGCAGGCTCACGACCTTCCCGCCGCGCACGACGACGATCTGGAAGAGCCGCTGGAAGATGAATCCCCGCGCGCCGAGCCTGCCGATCCCGCGACCGCGAAGCTGAAAGACCACGCGGTCGCCGACGTCGAGGAAGTCGAACGGCCGCAGCTTGTTCAAGCCCGCACGCCACAGGAGCGTCTTCACGACTTCGTCCGCATTCATGCACGGCTTCCAGGCGCCTTCGCGCGCGGGATGCCACGTGACGTCGTCGGCGAGCAGGCGGCGAAGCTCGTCGTGCTTCGCGCGCCGCGCGAGGTCGTACACCTCGCGGACGAACTCGACGTTCGGAGAGTCGGTAGGAGGCACTAGCTCACGAGCGGGAGGGACTTGACGATCCCGCCTGCTTCGCGCACCGAGTCGATCGCCTCGGCGATGGCGACGATCGCGCGCGCCGACTCCGTCTCCGGCTCGCCCGTCACGACGGGAATCCCGAGATCTCCCTGCTCGCGCAGCACCGGATCGAGCGGCACGGTTCCGAGCAGCGGGATGCCGAGGTCGGCCGCGAGCTCCTCGCCTCCGCCGGAGCCGAAGACGTCGCCGCTCATGTTCTCGATCACGCCGAGCAGCCGCATGTTCGTCTTCTGCGCCATCGACGCCGCGCGCGACGCCACATCCTGCGCGAGCTTCTGCGGCGTCGTCACGACGACGACCTCCGCACGCGGCAGGAGCTGCCCGAGCGAGATCGAGACGTCGCCGGTGCCGGGCGGCATGTCGACGACGAGGACGTCGAGGTCTCCCCAGTGCACGTCCGTCAGGAACTGCTCGAGTGCACGGTGCAGCATCGGGCCGCGCCACATCACCGGCTCGTTGCCGTCGAGGAAGAAGCCGATCGACATCAACTTGAGCCCGTCCTTCACCGGCGGGACGATCATCTGGTCGACGGCGACCGGCTTCTGGTGGATGCCGAGGATGTGCGGGATCGAGTGGCCGTAGATGTCGGCGTCGAGCACGCCGGTCCGCCGGCCGAGGTGCGAGAACGCGACCGCGAGGTTGGCCGAGAGCGACGACTTGCCGACGCCGCCCTTGCCACTTGCGACGGCGATCACGCGCGTGTCGCGGTTGAGGCGAATGGCCTTGTCCTCGCTCGCGCCGCCGCGGAGCTTCGTCGTCAGCGTCTGCCGCTCCTCCGGCGTCATGACGCCGAACGAGAGGGCGACGCCGCGCACGCCGGGGATGCCGGCGAGCGCCTGCTCGACCTGCTGCTCGAACGACTGCCGCAGCGGACAGCCGGCGATCGTGAGGACGATCGTGAGCGAGACGACGCCGTCGGCGATCTCGACGCCGCGCACCATGTCGAGCTCCGTGACCGGCCGCTGGAGCTCAGGGTCGATGACCTGCTCGAGGGCCTTGAGGACGGCGTCACGGTCTACCTGCATCGCTCCGGCACCGTAGCGAAGATAGGCAACGTGACCTGGCTCGGCCTCGTCCGGAAGAACCTCCTGCGGCGCCCCGTCCGGACGCTCCTCACGGCGGCAGGGGTGGCCCTCGGCGTCGGGCTCATCGTGGCGCTTCTCTCGATCGCGGCCGGCACCGAGCGTACGGCGGGCGACCTCATCCACGTCGGCCGGGCAGACTTCGGCCTCTTCCAGAGCGGTGTCAGCGACGCGACGAAGTCGCTCCTGCCCGTCTCGCTCGAGTCGCGCATCCGCCGCGATGGGGGCGTCGCGCAGACGGCCCTCGTCTTCCTCGACGTGACGACGGTGAACGGGCAGGCGTCGTCGCTCGTCATCGGCCTCGATCCGAACGAGTTCGCCGCGAAGCGCCTCACCCTCGTCGACGGCACGCGGACGGGCGCACTTGCAGGCGACCACTTCGGGGCCCACGTGGGAGAGACGCTGCACATCGGCAAGCACACGTTCCCCGTCACCGGGATATTCCACAGCGGCGACCGCTTCGAGGACGCAGGCGTCGTCCTCCCGCTCTCGACCGTGCAGAAGCTGACGAACCGCCCGGGCGAGACGACGAGCATCGGCGTCATCGTCATGCCGAGGCAGAAGCCGGAGACGGTGGCGAAGCGGCTGGAGAAGGAGTACGGCATCACCGCGGTCGTCGAGCCGGGCCAGGCGGTGAACGTCGACACGTCGTCGCGGCTGATCATCGATGTCGGCTGGGTCATCTCCGTGCTCGCGCTCATCGTCGGCGGCATCGGTGTGACGAACACGATGGCGATGTCGGTGTTCGAGCGCGTGCGCGAGATCGGCATCCTCCGCGCCGTCGGCTGGCCCGGGCGGCGAATCGCGGCGCTCATCGTCAGCGAGGCGATCGGGATCTCGCTCGTCGCGCTCGCGCTCGGTCTCGGCGTCGGCGTGCTCGCCGCGCATCTGTTCACGGCGCAGACAGGCCTGTCGACCCTCGTGTCGCCGACGTTCACCGCCGGCGTCTTCGGTTGGGGGCTCGCGTTCGCGCTCGGCGTCGGCCTCGCCGGCGCCGTCTATCCGACCTGGCGCGCCTTGCGGCTCAGCCCAATCGAGGCGCTCAGGAGGGAATAGACGCCACGCGCAGAAGGGCGACCGGATGTCCTGGCCGATCGCAGAACAGTCGCGCCGCCACCTTGCCAGCCATCAGACGCGGCGTCACATCCCGCGGGTCATGTGGGCCGTCGTCGCCGCCGCGTTCCTCTGCGGTGCAGCCGTGAGCGCAGCCGCATTCTCGATCGGGTGGAAGCACCAGGCGCAGAAGGGAGCCTCCGCCGAGTCGCAGCTCGTCGTTGCGACCGCGACGACGCATGCACTCCGCACGCAGCTCGCCTCGACGCGCGCAGCTCTCACGGACGCGCGCTCACACGGGACGCAGCTCGCGGCGTCGCAGCGCACGCTCGAGCGCACGGGCGCGAAGCTCCGCACCGAGCTCGCCGCGGCGAGGCACGCAGACGCGAGCCTCTCGGCGGCCGCCGCGCCGCTGAGCGGCGATCTCGACCGGTTGACGAACGAGCTGCGCGCTCTGACCTCGTACGTGACGCAGACACCGTCGAGCCAGCTCGACGCCGGCTATCTGCAGGCGCAGGTCGGCTATCTGTCGAAGACGGCGAACGGCCTCAGTGCTGCGCTGGCAGCGCTGGCTGCGCCGCAGAACTGAGCTGCCCGTCGCGGATCTGCAGGACGCGGTCGGCCTGAGCCGCGACGCCGTCGTCGTTCGTGACCATGAGCGTCGTCGTCCCGTGCTCGTCTCGCACGCGGCGGAGCAGGTCGAGAATCTGCGCGCCCGTCTCGGAGTCGAGCGCGCCGGTCGGCTCGTCGGCGAGCAGCAGTCTCGGATCGTTTGCAAGCGCGCGGGCGATGGCGACGCGCTGGCGCTCGCCACCCGACAGCGTCGGTGGATAGCTGCGCACGCGGTCGCCGAGGCCGACCTCCGCGAGCAGCTCGTGCGCGCGCTGTTCGCGTTCCGCACGCGGACGCATCCCGAGCATCGGGATCTGCACGTTCTCGACCGCGTTCAGCGTCGTGATGAGGTTGTGGAACTGGAACACGAAGCCGACCATCTCCGCGCGATAGCGCGCCGGGTCGTCGAGACGCGTGACGTCGAGCCCGCCGACGACGATCTCGCCGTCGTCGGGACGGTCGAGCGCACCGATGAGGTTCAGGAGCGTGCTCTTGCCGCCGCCGGACGGCCCGGTCAGCGCGACAAGCTCGCCCTCGTCGAGATGGAGCGAGACGTCCGCAAGCGCACGGATCCGTCCGCCGTCGAAGCTCTTGCGGACGTGACGAACGTCGACCTGTGCGCCGCTCACTTGACGACGGAGACCGGGAAGATCCCGATGCCCTTGACGTAGCCCTTTGCGGTCGCAACCGCATGCCAGTCGACGTGCTGGCCGACCGCAGCCGGCGGGAACGCGTTCACGCCCTTCGCGGGGATCGTCTCCTTCCAGATGCCCTTCTTCACGACGTGCGTCCCGACCTCGCCGACGGAGAACCCGTTGAAGAACACCTGGATGTGGATCTTGCACGCGAGCGGCTTCCCGTTCGCGGTCACCTTCACCCGGTACCACCACGTGTGGTGCAGCACCGGGTGGTGGCTCTGCGCGGTGATGACGACCTTCAGCTTCGTCGCCGCCGCCGCGCCGGAGGCGAGCGTCGCTGCGACAAGGAGCGCCGAGACGAGGACGAGTGCGCGCCGCATGAGGAACAGACTACGGGACGAGACGGGCGAGGCTCCGCGCGGCCGCGCCGAGCGGCCGGGCGTCCTCGAGCACGGGCGCGAAGAGGTCGCCGCGCTCGGCGACGCGGCCGAGAACGACCTCCATGGAGAAGTCGCGCGGCCGCACGCCCTTCGTCAGCTCGTCCCAGCGGAGCGGCGTCGACACGGGCGCGCCCGGCTTCGGCCGCACCGAGTAGACGGATGCAATCGTCTTGCCCGCACCGTTCTGGCGGTGGTCGACGAGCACGCCCGACCGCTTCTTCTTCAGCCACTCGGTCGTGACGACGCCGGGGTGACGCTGCTCGAGCAAGCGCGATGCCGCCTCGGCGAACGCGTACGTGTCGTCGAAGCCGGCGCGCCGCTGGATCGGCGCCAGCACGTGGATCCCGTCCGCGCCGCTCGTCTTCACGCAGCCCGGCAGCCCGACCTCGTCGAGCAGGCCGCGGATGAGATGCGCGACCTCGATCGCGAGCTCGAACCCGTCAGGCTCGTCGGGAGGGTCGAGGTCGAAGACGACGTAGTCCGGCCGGCCGGGCTTGTCCACCCGCGAGTACCACGCGTTCATATCGACGCAGTTCATCTGCACCATCCAGAGGAGCGCATCGGCCGAGTTGACGAGCGCGAAGTCCACCTCGCGGGAGCCGCCCTCGCGTGGATGCGTCGTGAACGTCCGCCTCGGGATCCACTCGGGCGCCCCGCGCGGCGTCTGCTTCTGGAAGTAGACCTCGCCGGTGATGCCGTGCGGATAGCGCTTCAGCGTGAACGGCCGGTCGCGGAGGTGCGGGACGATCGTCGGCGCGATCCGGCCGTAGTAGTCGAAGAGGTCGCCCTTGGTGATCCCGTCGTCCGGGAAGAGGACGCGGTCCCCGCTGCTGAGATTTACACGGCTCACAACGGAATTTGTAACGATCCCGCCGGTGCACGAGCTGGCCCCCGTGCATGTCGTCAGGCAGGCTGCCTGGGCGGCGTCGGCGTACGGCAGGACCGCCGTACGCGTAGCCGTGCGCGGAACCACAACGAGGCTGCGCCGGCCGCTCGAGGAGCGGCTCGTCTTCGTCGTCGGCTCGCCGCGATCCGGCACGAGCTTCACCGCCGGAGCGATCGGCGGCCTGCCGGCATTCGTCGACCTCGGCGAGGTGCCGGTGCTGAAGGCCGCGATCCCCGACCTCGTCGACCTGCCCGAGGACGAGCAAGCGGACGAGATCCGGCACGTCCTCCAACGCGTCCGCAGGCTCGCGTTCGTCCAGCGCCTGCGCGGCGTCGAACAGACGCCGGAGACGGGCTTCGTCCTGCCGGCGGCCTTGCAGGCGTTCCCGTCCGCGACGGCCGTCCACGTCGTCCGCGACGGGCGCGACGTGGTCTGCTCGCTGCTCGAGCGCGGCTGGCTGAGCGCCCGGCGAAGCGACGAGAGCGACGACGCGAAGCTCTCGTACGGCGTGCATCCCCGCTTCTGGGTCGAGCCGGAGCGGCGCGAGGAGTTCGTCCACGCCAGCGATGCGCGACGCGCAGCCTGGGCATGGCGCCGGTACGTCACCGCGGGGCAGGCAGCGCCCGAACGAACGATCGAGCTCCGCTACGAAGCGCTCGTCTCCGATCCGAACGAGGCGACCGAGCCGCTCGCGCACACCCTCGGCGTCGGTGTGGACGAGCTCGGCGCCGCCTTCTCGTTCGCGCACGCGAACTCGGTCGACCGCTGGCGGCGCGACCTCACGCCCGAGCAGCTCGCCGCCGTCGAGGCAGAGGCGGGCGACCTGCTCGCCGAGCTCGGCTACGCCTAGCCCGACAGCGCGTCGGCGATCTGCCGGCAGAGCTCCGGCGTTCCCGCCGCGGCGATGCGCGACCGCTTCCCGAGGTCGAGCTCGGCCTCGCCGAACGCGCGCGGGTCGTCGAAGAGCGACATCGCGATCCCGACCTCGCTGCAGAGGAGCTGCGCGGCGGCGATGTCGACCGAGCGCGCCTCCTTGAGCGAGCAGACGCCGTCGACGCGGCCGGCGGCGAGGTGGCAGAGCGAAAGGGCAAGCGAGCCCATGACGCGCAGGCGGTGCGCGATGCCGGTGAACGCGGCCGCGCGCTCGGCGACGAGCGACGTGAGCGTCGCCTCGAAGTTGAGGATCTCGATGCGCTCCTTCGGCCGCACGGCGCCGAGACGGTCATCGCCGAGCCACGCGCCTTCCCCGCGGCGCGCCGTCCACTCTTCGCCGGAGCCGAAGTCGTGGACGTACGCGAAGTGGACGTCATCCATGCGGTCGCCGTCGGCCACCGCGATCGAAAGAGCGAAGAACGGAATGTTCCGTTTTGCGTTCAGGGAGCCGTCGATCGGATCGACGACGACGAGCGTCGACGAGCCGTCGATGCGCCCGACCTCCTCCGAGACGATCGAGACGCCGAGCGGCCGCAGCCGGTCGAGCACGACGCGCTCGACCTCAGCGTCGATCGCGGTGGTGTCGTCGCCTCCTTCGCCCTGCCGGAGCACCGGCTCGCGCTCGACGCGGGTCGGCATCGCGGCCAACACGCCGCGCACGTCCTCGACCGCCGCGCGGCAGACCTCGAGCCAGTCAGTCAAGCGGATACAGGAGTAGGCCCGACGTCAGCTTCGGATAGAAGAACGTGCTCTTCTGCGGCATGACGTCGCCGCGCGAGGCGACCTCCCAGACGTCCTCGATCCGCGTCGGGCGGAGCAGGAATGCGCCCTCCGCCTCGCCTCGGTCGACGGCGGCCTCGGCGTCCGCGCGCTGCGGCGTGTACGTCACGCCCTCGGGGTGGAACGCGTCGACGACCTCAGGGTCGAGCCCGTCGCCGGCGAGCAGCTCGTACCTGCCGTCGCCGCGGTAGAGGACGGGTCCCGGAAGGTCATCACCCGGACGGTCGATCGGCTGTCCCGATGCGCCGTCGACCGAACGGGCGATGCGGTGCGTCGGGAAGATGGTCAGGCCTTCCTGGTCGGTCGGCACGATGACCGCAAGCACCCACGGCTCGCCCCCGAGGGCGAGCGTCGTCTCGTAGCGGTGATGGCCGTCGGCGATGAGCAGCTGCGCGTCCGCGAGCTCCTCGGTGAGCGCGTCGCCGAACGCAGGGTCGAGGCGCCAGAGCTTGTCGCCGCCGCTCTCGATGTCGGGATCGCCGAGGCCGTCGATCTCGATCGCCCCGTCCCAGAGGAAGAAGAGCGGCTCGAGCTGCGTCCGCGTCGCGCGGAGGAGGCGCAGGCGGCCCTCCTTCGGGCCGGCGTGCGTGCGCTCGTGCGGGAGGACGACGCGGCGCTCGTACGGCTCGGCCTGGAGCGAGGCGACGAATCCCTCGCGGCGCCGGGCGACGCCGTCGGGGCCTACGTAGTCCTGCGACAGCCACCAGTACGACGGATCCGGATCGCGGACGAGGACGCCCTCGTCCTGCCACTCGCGCAGGTCGTCGGCGGCCTGCTCCTCCGAGTCTGGAAGCGTCAGGTGGACGACGTTGTACGGGCTGCGGGCCAGGTACTCGGCCCGCTCCTCCACGGAGATGACGTCGTACGGCGGCGCCACGACCGCATCGAGGTCGGGGACGTCGTAGCGGAGAGCGCGGAACGGGCGAATGCGCGCCATCGAGCTCGAAGCCTAGACTCAACATCATGTCGACGATCGCCGAGCTGGAGGAAAACCGGACGATCGAGGGCGTGTACGCAGTCGCGCGCAAGCAGCGGCTGAAGACGCGCAACGGCGCGCCGTACCTCGCGCTCGAGCTCGTCGATCCGAGCGGCCGCATCGCGGCCCGCGTCTGGAACGACGTCGAGCTGCTCGACGGGCGCTTCGGCGAAGGCGACGCCGTGCGCGTGCTCGGGCGCGTCGAGCGCTTCCGCGACTCGCTCCAGCTCGACGTGCGGACGCTCGAGCCCGCGGCCGACGTCGATCCGGCGGCGATGGCGCCCGCGATGCGGCGCGACGCGGACGAGCTGGAGGGCTTCCTCGAGTTCCTCACCGCCGAGGTGCACGACGACGGCCTGCGC
>JBOGZQ010000203.1:0-6184 GCA_050697375.1 Gaiellaceae bacterium
TCGGGCTCTTCCAGCTGAAGCTGTCGTAGCTCTCGTACTGCGCGCCGAGCACGAGCTGCGCCGCGTTCTCGAGGAAGAACGACACGCCGAGTGCGGTTATGAGCGGCGCGATGCGAGGCGCGTTCCGGAGCCGCCGGTAGGCGAAGCGTTCGATCATGACGCCGAGCAGGCCGCCGCCGAGCATCGCGCAGAGCAGCATGACGATGAGCAGCGCCCACACCGGGACGCTGAGGTTCGTCGCGCCCCCGAACACCGTGACGATGCCGAAGCCGATGAACGAGCCCACCATGTAGATGTCGCCGTGGGCGAAGTTCAGGAGCTTCAGGATCCCGTACACCATCGAGTAGCCGAGCGCGATCAACGCGTACACGGCACCGTGCGAGATGCCCGAGACCAGCTCTGTGAGGAAGAGGTTCCAGTTCATACGAGGAGGAGCGTGGCCGGCTTCCCGGCCACGCTCCCTGTCTCGATGACTACGCGACGGTTATGTACTTGCCGTTTTCGATCTTGAAGATGTGGAACTTCGCTCCCGCGACGTCGCCCTTGGCGGTCAGCTTGATCGGGCCGCCGAGGATCGTGTTGGGCAGCGAGACCTTGAGGACGTCCTTGCGGACCTCCGCGCGGCTGATCTTGCCGTCCTTGCACGCCTTCGTCACCGCGTTCGCGTACATCTGCGCGAGCAGGTAGTTCGGAGCGCCGAACGGGCTCGTTGCGCCCGGGAACTGCTTGTGGAACGCCTTGACGACCGCAGCATCCTTCGAGATCGTCGTGACGTCCGGGGCGAAGAACGAGATGTAGCTCCCGTTGACGGTGAACTTCGACGAGTCGAACGTGCCGTCGCTGCCGAACGCGACCGCGGTCTTGCCCTGCGCCTGGAGCTGCTGCGCGAAGAGCTGTGCCTCGGACGCGACCTGGAACGGCAGGAAGACGACCTTCGTGCTCGAGTCGACCTTGGCGATGAGCGACGAGAAGTCGGTCGACTTCTGGCTCACCGATTCACGATCGACGCTGACGCCCTTCGCGGTCAGCGCCTGCTGCACGATGTCGGCAAGGCCGGTCGAGTACGACTCCTGGTCGTCCACGACCATGACCTTCGAGCCCGACTTCACGCCGAGGTTCGACATCATGTAGTTCGCATCCGTCGGGCCTTGCACGCCGTCGTTCGGGACGTCGCGGAAGAAGTAGCCCTTCCACGCGCCGCTCGTCAGCGAGACGCGCGTCGCCGATCCGGATGCGAAGGCGAGACCCGCCTTCTTGAAGATCGGCGCAACCGCCTGCACCTCGTCGCTGCCGGCCGGGCCGATGATGCCCATGACCGACGCCGTCGAGGCGAGCGCCTGCGCGGTCGTCGATGCCTTGGACGGATCGAGCTGCGTGTCTTCCTGCTTCAGGTGGATCTTGAGCTTGTGGGTCTTGTTCCACTGGTTGAAGTAGAACTCCGCCCAGTGCAGCTGGTCGCTGCCGATCGAGCCGGCCGGGCCGGTGATCGGCGCCTGCATCCCGATCGTCACGCCCTTCGAGCACGACGCCGTCGCCGCCGCCTGCGCCGTCGGGCGCGCGGAAGCGGCGGACACGACCGCGAGCACCAGCAACGCCGATACCGTCGCGATCAGTCCAAACCTTCTGACCATCGAATAACCCTCCTTTGGGATGTCCCCGCGAGCAGACGACTGTAGCCGCTGTAGGGTGGCAACGATGCGGTTTTGCATTCAGTCCGACGAGGAGAAGGCGCTCTTCGGGCCCGAGCATGGCTGCGCGGAATTCGAGCAGCGGCTGCTGCGATTCGACGCCGCTGCGGGACAGCAGGCGCCCACATCGGGTGACGACGTTCTCTACGTCCTGCGCGGAAGCGGCGCTGTAACCGTCGAGGACGAGCGCGTCGAGCTGCAGCCGGGCACCGCGCTCTACGTCGCGGCCGGAGTCGGCTGGAGCGTCGACGAAGCCGACGGGCTCGAGCTGCTGTCGGTCGTCGTCCACGACCCGCTGCCGGGCGACAGCAACCGGCATGCGGTCGTCGCGATCGCCGACGTCGAGGCCGGCGAGGCGACGGCCGGCCGAATGTTCCGGCTCCTCGCTCCGTGCGCATCAGTGACGCAATTCGTCGGCTACATCCCCGCCGGACGCGCACCCGACCACTACCACCGCTACGACGAGGTCGTGTACGTGCTCGAGGGCGACGGCGCGCTGCACGTCGACGGCCAGTCGGCGCCGCTGCGGGAAGGGTCGTGCATCCATCTGCCCGCGACGCTCGTGCATTCGCTCGAGAACCACGGGCCCGGCGAGATGCGCGTGCTCGGCGTCTTCCGCCCGGCGGGCTCTCCGGCGGAGGCGTACTACGTCGACGGAACTCCGGCAGTCCAATACTGATGCCGCGGATCGAACGGAGCGCGCAGCTCGTCTGGGAAGGGAACGTCGCCCGCGGCGTCGGAGCGATCACCGCCGGGACGGGAGCATTCGCCGGGCTCGGCTATTCGCTGCCGACACGCATCGGCCAGCCCGAGGGCAAGACGAGCCCGGAGGAGCTGCTCGCGGCCGCGCACGGCGGGTGCATCACGATGTCGCTCGCGAGCGAGCTGACGCAGGCGGGGACGCCGCCCGGCCGGCTCGACGTCTCGTGCCGCATCGTCATGGACGAGGTCGAAGGCCGCGGCCACCAGATCGTCGCGTCGTACGTCGACGCGGTCGTCGACGTCGACGGCCTCGACGACGACGCGCTCCGCACGGCGTTCGAGAAGGCCGACGAGGGCTGTCCGTTCTCGCAGCTGCTGCGCGCCGCTGGCGTCGAGCTCCACCTGAGCGCGCGCCGCGCGTGACGCTCGCCGAGCTGGCAGCGGCACGGCGGACACACAAGGCGTTCGGCCCCGAGCCCGTTCCGCGCGCGACGCTGATGGAGATCTTCGACGTCGCGCGGCTCGCGCCTAACCATCACCTGACGCAGCCGTGGCGGTTCCGCATCGTCGGGCCGACGGCGCTCGCGCAGTTGAAGGAGGCTGCGGGCGCGTCCGAGGCGGCGAAGCTCGACCGCGCGCCGACGCTCGTGGTCGTCTCCGCGGCCCTCACCGGCGACCTCCTGCAGGACGAGGAGGACGTCTGTGCCACTGCGGCCGCGACGATGCTCGCCCTCCTCGCGGCGACCGAGCGCAGTCTCGCGTCCTACTGGCGTACGCCCAGCGTCCTCCGCACGGCGCGTGGCCGCGAGGCGCTGGGAATCCCCCACGGCGAGCGCGTCCTCGGGCTCCTCCACTTCGGCGCGCCGGCGCGCGAACCGGCGCCACGCGAGCGCGAGCCAGTCGAGACCTACGTCGAATTTCTCGACTAGGACGCGCCGGGGCCAGGCTCTTCGACGCCCGACTCGGGCGTGCCGACCACCGACGGTTGCAGCGGCCTGAGGTAGAGCCAGTCGTAGCCGACGGCGGCGACGAGCGCGCCCAACGCAGGCCCGAGCCAGTAGATCCAGCCGGCGCCCCAGAAGTTGCCGACGAGCTCGGGGCCGAACGCGCGCGCCGGGTTCATCGCCGCACCGGTGAGCGTGCCGCCGAACAGCACGTCGATGGTGATCGTCAACCCGATCGCGAGCCCCGCGATCGACTTGAACGCGCCGCGCGGATCGACCGCAGTCGCGAACACGGCGACGACGAGGAAGAACGTCATGATCGCCTCGAGGACGAAACCGCGTCCGGCGCCGATCGTGTGCACGCCCGGGATCGCGCCGCCGAACGCGTGCCGGCCGACGATCCACCGGAGGATCCCCGCGGCGACGATCGCGCCGCCGAACTGCGCGATCCAGTAGACCCCTGCGAGCCGCGGTGTGATGCGCCGCGTGCTCAGGAACCCGAGCGTGATCGCAGGATTGAAGAGACCACCGGATATGTGCCCGAAGTTGGACACCATGATTCCGATGGCGAGGCCGTTGGCGAGGGCGACGGCGACGATGTCGTTGCCGGAGATCGCGCCGGCGCCACCGCCGATGAAGATGAGCGTGAACGTCCCCACGAATTCGGCAACACCTCGCCGGAACACGCTCTCCTCCATCGCCGCGGAGCGTAGGGGGCGGACCGGACGGAGCAGCTACCGTGGACGCCATGGCCGAGTCGTTCGAGGTCGAGTGCCCGCACTGCCACCGCACGTTCGCGGCGGAGCTGCTCGAGGGCGCGGCGCAGCGTTACCGCGGGTTCAAGTGCCCGCACTGCCGGCTGTTCGTTCCGGCCGAGCGCGTGGAGCCGAAGAAGGACGAGGCCTAGGAAACCGCGTTCCGGAGCGCCTGCGCCTCCGGGAGATGCTCGAGCTTCTTCAGCGTGTTGTTCTCGATCTGGCGGATGCGCTCGCGCGTGACGCCGAATGCGCGACCGACCTCCTCGAGCGTCCGCGGCGGGCCGCCGCGCAGGCCGAAACGGAGCTCGATCACCTGCCGCTCGCGCAGCGGAAGCGCACCGAGCGCACTGTCGATGTCCTCGCGGCGGAGCGAGAGCTGCGCCGTGTCGAACGGCGACTCCGCGGCTTCGTCCTGCACGAAATCTCCGAGCGCCGAGTCCTCCTCCTCGCCGATCGGCTTTTCGAGCGAGACGGGCAGTTGCGCCATGCGCAGGATCTCGCGCACTTCCTCCGGCGTCATCTCCAGCTCCTCCGCGATCTCCTCCGCGTTCGGCTCGCGACCGAGGCGCTGCACGAGCTGCCGCTCGATGTGCACGACCTTGTTCAGCTTCTCGACCATGTGCACGGGGATGCGGATCGTCCGCGCCTTGTCGGCGATCGCGCGGGTGACCGCCTGGCGGATCCACCACGTCGCGTACGTCGAGAACTTGTAGCCCTTGCGGTAGTCGAACTTCTCCACCGCGCGGATGAGGCCGAGCGAGCCTTCCTGGATCAGGTCGAGGAACGAGAGCCCGCGCCCGAGATAGCCCTTCGCGATCGACACGACGAGGCGGAGATTCGCCTCGGTCATCTGCGTCTTCGCGCCCATGTCGCCGCGCTCGATCCGCTTCGCGAGCGACACCTCCTGGTCTGCGGTGAGCAGCTGCACCTTGCCGATCTCGCGCAAATAGAGGCGCAGCGAGTCGAGCGACGGCTCGACGGTGAGGTCGAGCTTCGGCGTCGTCGCGACCTTGTCGTCCTCCGGCTGCGGCTGCTCGTGCGGCGGCGTCTTGTGCTGCTCCCCCTCCATCAGCTCGACGCCGTGGTCGATCAAGTACGTATAGAAGTCCTCGACTTGCTCTTTGGTGAGCTCGACGTCCTCGAGCCCGTTGACGATCTCGTCATAGGTGAGAAAGCCCTTCTCCTGTCCTTCGGCGACGAGCTTCTGGAGCTCTTCGACCTCGGGAAGCGAGATATCAACGGTGAGCACGTCGGCGACCTCCGGCTGCTTGGGGGTTGAACAGCGCTGGGCCGGACCCTTCCTCCCGCCGGCCTCACCTCGAAGGGACCGGATCTTAGTTGCGAGTTACAGGTTCGTAAAGACTTTCAAGTCGCCGACGATTTCGTCCTTGCTGTTGCGCACTTTTGTGCTAGTGAGCGGCGCGAGGTCGACGCCGAGCGGGCCGAGGAAGGCGGCGAGCGCCGGACCGAGCGGCCGCGATGCGCCGTCTTCGGACTTGAGCGCGACGCCGGTGCTTCCGTCCCCGGCGCAGACGAGGCCCTCTGCGCCTCCCTTGGCGAACCATCCGGGCGCGAGCTGCATCAGCTGGACGTCGGCGCCGTCGTGGGCGCCGACGAGCTCCGGGCGCGCGCGCATCGCGTCCGTGACGCGCGCGCCGCCGTCGAGATGCGCAACTCGCGTGAACGCATGCGCCATGCGATCGAGCGGAAAGGCGAACGTAACGACGCCGCAACCGTCTGTTGCGGTTGCGAGCGGCTCGGATTCCGTCGCTTCGACGTGCGCGGCCAGACACGCCTGCTGGACGGGATGGTCGGGGAGTCGATAGTTCTCGGTCGGCCATCCGTGCGCGCGGCAGAGCGCGAGCATGCCGGCGTGCTTGCCGGAGCAGTTGTGGAAGACGCGTTGCGGCGGTCGTCCCTCCTGGAGGCCGCACTCGAGGTCGTCCTCGCCGGCGGGCGCCTTGTCGAGGAGCGCGCGGACGGCGGCGATCTGGTCGTCGGTGGCGCGATGCGACGCGGAGGCGATCGCGAGGTCGGCGTCGCCGAGGTCGGCGCGGGCGCGCGCGAGCGCCAGCGCCTGGATCGGCTTCGA
>JBOGZQ010000204.1:0-3613 GCA_050697375.1 Gaiellaceae bacterium
CGCCGGCATGCGCGTGTACCGCGTCTCGCGCGTCGTGTCCGTGCACCCGCTCGAGGAGACGTGCGAGCGGCCGCCGGACTTCGAGCTGTCCACGTACTGGCAGGAGTGGTCGCGCGCCTTCGAGGAGAGCCGCCCGCGCGTCGAGGTGACGGTGCGCGGCGCGAAGGGAGAGCGCACGCTGACGTTCGAGAATCTCGGCGAGGCGGAGAGAGAGCTGCTGCGCCGCGGCCCCGAGGTGGAGGTGGTCGCTCCCGAGGAGCTGCGCACGCGCCTCGCGGCCACTGCCCGCGAGGTGGCATCGTTGTACGGTCTCTGAGTGCCGTCTCTTTCGACGTACGCACTGTTCCTCGCTACCGGCATGGCGCTCCTCGCCATCCCCGGGCCGGCCGTCCTCTACGTCGTCACGCGCAGCATCGAGATGGGCCGTGCCGGCGGGATCGCCTCGTGTGCAGGCATCACCACCGGCACGTTCGTGCACGTCGGGCTCGCGACCGCGGGGCTCTCGTCCCTCATCATCGCCTCGAAGCCGGCCTTCGACGCCGTCAAGTACGTCGGCGCCGCGTACCTGATCCTCCTCGGCGTGCGGCGGCTGCTCAGCAGGACGGAGGAGAGCGTCGAGACGGAGCGGGCCCCGCGGACGCGCCGGATGGCGTACCGGCAGGGCATCGTCGTCAACCTGACGAACCCGAAGACGATCGTCTTCATCTTCGCGTTCATCCCGCAGTTCGTCGACCCGAACGCGAAGCACGTCTGGCTCCAGGTGCTCGTCCTCGGGGCGAGCTTCGCCGTCCTCGGCTTCCTCAGCGACAGCACGTACGCCGTCGTCGCCGGTGCGGTCGCCGACCGCCTGCGCGGCTCTCGCAAGATCGCCCGCTTCGAACGCTGGTTCGGCGGCTCGATCCTCATCGGGCTCGGCATCGCCGCTGCGGCCTGGACGCCCAGCCGCTCCCACTGATACCCTCGGGACGGGTGCTCGCCGAGGAAGGCGCGCGCCGAGGCAATGGGGCCTCACGACTCTCGGAGTCGTGGGGCTTTTTTCGTGGACCAGACCCGGAGGCGACAATGACCAAGTTCAAGCTCGAGTACATCTGGCTCGACGGATACGAGCCCACGGCCAACCTGCGCAGCAAGACGAAGGTCGTCTCGTTCGCGGAGACGCCGACGCTCGAGGAGCTGCCGCTCTGGAACTTCGACGGCAGCTCGACGCGGCAGGCGGAGGGCTCGAGCTCGGACTGCTTCCTGCAGCCGGTCGCGGTCTTCCCCGATCCGGCACGCGAGAACGGGCTCCTTGTCATGTGCGAGGTGCTGCTCCCGGACGAGACTCCCCACCCGACGAACAGCCGGGCGGCGATCCTGGACGACCCCGATGCCTGGTTCGGCTTCGAGCAGGAGTACTTCCTCTACCGGGACGGCGCTCCGCTCGGGTTCCCGAAGGAGGGCTTCCCGGGGCCGCAGGGCGAGTACTACACCGGCGTCGGCTACAAGAACGTCGGCGACGTCGCGCGCCGGATCGTGGACGAGCACATCGACCTCTGCCTCGAAGCGGGCATCAACCTCGAGGGGATCAACGCCGAGGTTGCGAAGGGGCAGTGGGAGTTCCAGATCTTCGGCAAGGGCCCGAAGCGGGCCGCCGACGAGCTCTGGGTCGCGCGGTATCTGCTCATGCGGCTTTGCGAGAGCTATGGCGTCGACGTCAACTGGCATTGCAAGCCGCTCGGCGTCGAGCTCGATTGGAACGGTTCCGGGCTGCACACGAACTTCTCGACGAAGCACATGCGCGAGGTCGGCGGCGAGGCGTACTTCTCCGAGCTGATGACCGCCTTCGCCGTCTACAAGGACGACCACATCGCCGTCTACGGCCCCGACAACCATCTTCGGCTCACCGGCCTGCACGAGACGCAGTCGATCGACACGTTCAACCACGGCGTCGCCGATCGTGGCGCGTCGATCCGGGTCCCGCACAGCTTCGTGCGCGACGGCTACCGCGGCTATCTCGAAGACCGGCGGCCGAACTCGCTCGGCGACCCGTACCGCATCGCCGGGCGGATCCTGCAGACGATCGTGACCGTGCCGGCATACGCCGAGGAGGCGGTGGCGGCGTAACGGCCGTGCACATCCGAACGCTCGACGCGTCGGACTGGCCGCAGGTCGAGTCCATCTACGCGGAGGGCATCGCCACCGGCGACGCGACCTTCGAGGTCGAGCCGCCGTCGTGGGAGCGGTGGGATGCGGCGCACCCGTCGCTGCGGCTCGTCGCCGAGGACGCCGGCGTCGTCCTCGGCTGGGCGGCACTGTCGCCGTACTCCGACCGCAGCTGTTACCGCGGGGTCGGCGAGGAGAGCGTCTACGTCGCCGAAGCGGCTCGGGGGCGCGGGGTCGGGCGCGCGCTTCTGCAGGAGCTGATCGCGCGAGCGGGGGTGGACGGCTACTGGACGCTGCTCGCCGGGGTCTTCCCGGAGAACGAGGCCAGCGTCGCGCTGCACACGGCGTGCGGCTTCCGCGTGGTCGGCGTGCATGAAGGACTCGGCGAACGGGACGGCGTGTGGCGCGACGTGCTCTGGCTCGAGCGAAAGTCGGCTACCACCAGTCGTTGACGAGCTCGGCGTCGTTCTTGTCGCCGACCGGCCCGCCGACTGCGAGGAACTCGACGCCGTCGGCTCCGGCCTCGATGCCGCGCATCGTCTCCGGATCGACGCGGAGCGCGTCCCACTGCTTCAGCTCCACCGTCTCGTCGTCGAGCTTCGAGGTCGCGCTGCCGGAGAGCACGACGTAGATCTCCTCCTGCGCCGCGTGCTTGTGTCCGAAGGGGATGCGGACGTTCGGCTTCAGCCGCTGGTAGCTGACGGCGACCTTCTTCGACTCGAGCGGTTGGCGCGCAAAGCGCGCCTCGAGGTCGGGCGAGAGCCCGAACGACTGCGCAGCGTCGTCGACGTCTTCCTTCAAGTTGCGAACGGTAAATCCCATTACTCCTCGACTGTAACGAGCGTCCCTACGGGCGTGTACGGCCAAATCTGCTCGGCCGCCGAGTACGGGAGCTCGACGCAGCCAAGGCTCTGCGGCGTCCCATATGAGGCACGCGGGAATGCGTGGAGCGCGTCGCCGCCGTGGAAGTAGCTGATCCACCGCACGCCGGGGTCGTTGTACTTGGAGCCGTCGGGGTTCGTCCCGCTCATCGTTCCGACCGGGATGTGCTCGAAGACCGGATACGTCCCGGTTGCCGTCGGCGCCTGCGGGATGCCGGTGTTCCCCGGCGACGTCGCGACGACCTTGCCGTTGTGCCACACGGTCAAGGACTCCGGAACCGACTCGTGCACGAGGACGTAGCTGTAGCCGCCCGTGTTGAGCCGGCCCGCGATGACGTCCGCGAGCAGGTCGCGCCAGACGATCGCATCGGGAATGCCGTCCGCCGGTAGCCCGTGTGCGTCCTCGAATCGCATGAGCGCCGCCCGCGTGACCGTGTTCGTCGTCCCGGGCGCCCAGAGTGCGCGCAGCGCCGACGGGACGCGCGTCCACCGCCAGGAGAACGTCCCCGCCGGCGGCGAAACCGCAGCCTGCACCTGTGCTGCGAGCGTGCGCTCGGGCGCAGTTCCGCTCGCCTGCCAGCGCAGGGGCA
>JBOGZQ010000205.1:0-20494 GCA_050697375.1 Gaiellaceae bacterium
CCTCACCCCGGCGGTGCGGCCGCGGGCGGCCGAGCCCTGGCGCGATCGAGATGACGCCACCGCGCGCGGCACCGTCGAGCACCTCGAACTCGTGGCGTTCGCTCACCGTCGCCTGGTGGATATGACCGCCGAGGATCAGTTCGGCGCCCGCGTCGATCAGGGAGGCGAGCACGTGGTTGCGTCGGGCGACGGGTTTCTTCCGCGTGCGCCACGGCGCACCGATGAGCTGGTGGTGGAGCGCGACGACCCGGAGCGCGCCCGCGGGCGCAGCCGCCAGCCGCTCCCCGATCCGCGCCAGCTGTGCGTCGCTCACGCCGCCCGACTGGTGGCGCCACGGCCGAACAGAGTTCATGCCGACCAGGTGCACCGCCTCGGTCGAGTAGACCGGCTCCGTCGTCTCCCAGTGGCGGTCGAACTCGCGCCACGGCTGCGTGAACCGCGCGGGAAACGAGTAGGGGATGTCGTGGTTTCCCGGGACGGCCACGACAGGTGCACCCAAACCGCGCAGGAAGGCAGCGGCGCGGTCGTGCTGCTCGGGTCGGCCGCGGTGCGTCAGGTCGCCCGTGGCCACGATCAGCCCGGGCTCTGTCCGGGCCACGAACGCCGCGATCGCCTCGTCGATCGCAGGGTCGGCGCGGGCCCCGAAGTGGAGATCCGAGAAGTGCAGGATGCGTGTAATCACCGGCGAAGCAGGCTATACAGTGAGTGAAATGGCCGACGAACCGACGACCGAGATCTTCGACGACCTCTACCTCGGCCTGAGGGCCGGCGGCGCGCTTCGCAAGCAGCGGCGCGGCGAGGCGCTGACGACCGAGGAGGAAGAGGCGCTCGGCCGTTGGCAGCGACTTTCGACGTGGCGCAAGGCGATCGCGATCGGCGGGTTCGCCGTCGGCACCTTCGGGCTCGGCTTCACCCTCGGCGGCCTGGTCTTCGGTCGCTAGCGCAAGCCTGCCTAACTCGAACGTCAAGACGGCCGCGCCGCGAAGCGGTCGCGGCCTTTATGTCGGCGTCGCAAGCGACGCCTTGGCGGTCGCCGGCGCAAACCTGCCTAGCCCGCAGCCCTTTCTAGGTACACGCGTCATTCCCCCGGGAGACCCACCTCCCGCCCCGTCGGCTCGAGCCTAGCTCCGCGCAGCGCGCGGATGGTGACGCGAGACCGGCGACTTCGCGCCGGTTCCGTCACGCCGCCGCGAGCGGCGCCTACCCCTCTGCGTCCTTCGCGGGGAAGAGGAGCGGCGGCACCTCTTCATCGGCCGGATCGGTCCCGCGCAAGACGACGTCGACGAGCGTGCTCAGCACCGCAGCGATCGGGATCGCGAGCAGGACGTAGAAGCCGCCGAACAGCAGACCGATCGCGGTCACCGAGACGAGCACGACGAGCGGCGAGAGCCCAACCGCGTGACCGAGCACGCGCGGCGCGATCAGGAGATCCTCGATCTGACGCAGCGCGAGCACAGCGATTCCGGCGCCGAGCGCCGTCTTCCAGTCGACCGTCAGACCGACGCCGACGGCGAGGAGGCCGATCAGGAGCGGCCCGATGATCGGGACGATCTCGAACACACCTGCAGCGACTCCGATGAGCAGCCAGTACGGCTCGCCGTCGAGCCAGAAGGCGACTGAGAGCAAGATCGCGACGAACACGATGAGCAGGAGCTCGCCGCGGACGAAGCCGCCGAGCTTCTGGTCGATGAGCAGCCACGTGTCGCGGGTCACGCGTCTGTGCCGTCGTGGGAGCAGCGACTGCACGAGCGAGATCGTCTTGTCGCGCTCGAAGATCCAGTAGGCACCGACTGCGAACATGAAGAAGACCCCGATGAGGACCTCGAACGCGGTCTTTGTCGCGGACACGACCGGGTGCACTACGTCGCCGACCGACGGGAGCTTCTTCAGCCGCTTCTGCACCGCGACGAGGATCTCGTGCTTGATCCCGGTCGACTGCTTCGCCTGATGGCGCAGCTCGGTCGACGTCGTGGGGACGTTGCCGATCGCCTGCTCGACCTGCGAGAGCGCGCGCGGGACGATGAGCCAGAGCACGAGCGCAAGGGCGCCCGCCAGCGCGATGTAGTGGATCAGGACGCCGAGGCCGCGCGGCATGTGCACCCGCCGGTTCAGCCACTCGACGCCGGGCCGCATCGCCGCCGCGACGATGAAGCCGAGGAAGAGCAGCGCGATGACCGCCTTGATCTTCCACAGGGCGAGCGCCGCGACGACGATCGAGCCCGCGACGAGCGTCGCCGTGGCCGCGCGACGGGCAGTTCCGCTCATGGCGAGGGGTTTGTCGCCTCGCAGCGAATGACGCAAACCCATGGATCGACCCACAGGAGAGCGCGTCTACGTCGACGCCCGTCGACACGGGGTCGTCCTCGTGCGGCCACTCGGCCGCGCCTTCGTCCTTGCCCTGCTCGGCGCCGTCGCCTTCCTCGGCGGCTGGCCGGTCTCCGCCGCGGGGGCGGCATTCCTCTGTATCGCGGCGATCGGCGCCGTCGTAGCCGTCTGGCGCTGGGATCGCACCCGCGTCATCCTCACCGGCGAAAAGCTGTTCGTCGTGCATGGAACGCTCCGCCGGAGGGCCGCCGCCGTCCGGCTCGAGCGGGTGCAGACGGTCGAGATCGAGCAGTCCGCCTTCGGCCGGCTCTTCGGCTACGGCACCGTCGTCGCCGGCGATCTCGAGATCAGCTGCGTCGCTCACCCGGGTGAGATCCACGGGCTGCTGAACCGGGCTTTATCGAACGCCTGATCCTGCCGATCTACCCGGCGAGATGCTTCGCCTCGAGCGCCACCGGCTCGGCCCGCGCGTGTTCGTCTGCGGTCTCCGCATTCACGAGTTCGCGCTTGGCTTCGCCGTGCTCGCCACGCTCCTCGTCGGCGGCCTCACGGGGGCGTGGGAGCTGACGCGCGCGACCGCCGCCGCAACGGCCGGGGGCTCCTGGCTCGTGATCAAGGACTGGCGGGACCTCTTCCCGTCCACCCGGAACACCGCCTCCTGGAGCCTGCTCCCGCACCGCGTCCCGAAGCGGTAGCAGACCCTTCCGAACACACGTTCGCTGAAGTACAATGGCCGTTCGATGGCTGCCGACGAGCTCGTCGTCCACGGCGCCCGCGAGCACAATCTCAAGGACATCACGGTCCGGCTGCCGCGGAACCGCCTGATCTGCATCACCGGGCTCTCCGGCTCCGGCAAGTCGAGCCTTGCCTTCGACACGATCTACGCGGAGGGCCAGCGCCGCTACGTCGAGTCGCTCTCCGCCTACGCGCGCCAGTTCCTCCAGATGATGGAGAAGCCGGACGTCGACCACATCGACGGGCTCAGCCCGGCCATCTCCATCGACCAGAAGACGACGTCGCGCAACCCGCGCTCGACCGTCGGGACCGTCACCGAGATCTACGACTACCTGCGCCTGCTGTACGCGCGCGTCGGCCGGCCGCACTGCCCGATCTGCGGGAAGCCGATCGCGGGCCAGTCCATCGACTCGATCGTCGAGCAGGTGCTGCAGCTCGACGAGGGGACGCGCTTCACGGTGAATGCGCCCGTCGTGCGCGACCGCAAGGGCGAGTACAAGGACGTCTTCGAGGAGCTTCAGCGCGAGGGCTTCACGCGCGTGAAGGTCGACGGCGAGCAGTACGTCCTCGAGAACGGCGTTCCGGCGCTCGACAAGAAGTTCAAGCACACGATCGAGGTGGTCGTCGACCGCCTCGTGATGAAGGGCGATCTTCGCCTTCGCCTGACGCAGTCGATCGAAACTGCCGCGGCGCTCGCCGACGGGCTCGTCGTCGTCTCAGTCATCGACGGAGACGACATGCTGTTCTCCGAGAACTTCGCCTGCCCGGAACACGGCGTCTCGCTGCCCGAGCTCCAGCCGCGGATCTTCTCGTTCAACGCTCCGCATGGCGCGTGCCCACGTTGTACGGGGCTCGGTTCGCAGCAGGAGATCGATCCCGACCTGCTCGTCCCCGATCCGTCGCTCTCGATCGACGACGGCGCGCTTGTCCCGTGGTCGGTCGGCGGCTCCTCGGGGTTCTACGAAGCGGTCATCCAGGCGATCGCGGACCGGTACGAGATCGACACGTCGAAGGCGTGGTTCGATCTCACGGAGGAGGAGCAGAACCGCTTCCTGTACGGCACCGACGGTGAGCGCGTCTACGTCCAGTACCGGAACCGGATGGGGCGGCGCCGCCAGTACATGCTCGCGTTCGACGGGATCGTCGCCAGCCTCGAGCGGCGCTACAAGGAGACGGACTCGTCGCAGCAGCGCGAGCGCATCGAGGAATACATGTCGCTGCGGCCGTGCCCGGTGTGCAAGGGCGCACGGCTGAAGCCGGAAGTCCTCGCGGTCACGGTCGGCGGGAGGTCGATCAACGAGTTCACGCAGATGTCGGTGTCGCGCGCGCTGAGCTTCCTCGACGAGCTCGGCCTTACCGAGACGGAGCAGCTGATCGGCCATCGCATCGTCAAGGAGATCAGGGAGCGGCTCACGTTTCTCGACGACGTCGGCGTCGGATACCTGACCCTCGACCGGGCCGCCGCGACCCTGTCGGGCGGGGAGGCGCAGCGGCTTCGGCTCGCGACGCAGATCGGGTCGCAGCTCGTCGGCGTCCTCTACATCCTCGACGAGCCTTCCATCGGCCTGCACCAGCGCGACAACGCGCGCCTCATCGCGACGCTCGAGCGGCTGCGCGACATCGGCAACACGGTGGTCGTCGTCGAGCACGACGAGGAGATGATGCGCCGCGCCGACTGGCTCGTCGACATGGGGCCGGGCGCCGGCCTGCACGGCGGCGAAGTCGTTGCGGAGGGGCCCGCGTCGAAGGTCGCGCGCAACCGGCGCTCGACAACGGGCCAGTTCCTCTCGCACACGCGGACTATCCCGATTCCGGAGCGGCGCGAGGACGACCGCGGCAGCTTCGTCGTTCGGGGCGCGTCGCAGCACAACCTGAAGGACATCGACGTCGAGTTCCCGATCGGAAAGTTCGTTTGCGTCACCGGTGTCTCCGGGTCGGGCAAGTCGACGCTCGTGAACGAGATCGTCTACAAGTCTCTCGCCAACCGATTGAACAGAGCGCGCGTGAAGCCGGGCGCGCACCACGGCGTCGAGGGGATCGACGCGTTCGACAAGGTGATCGAGATCGACCAGAAGCCGATCGGACGCACGCCGCGGTCGAACCCGGCGACGTACACCGACCTGTTCACGCACATCCGCGAGCTCTACTCGCTCACACCCGAGGCCAAGGTCCGCGGCTACAAGCCGGGCCGCTTCTCCTTCAACGTCCGCGGCGGCCGCTGCGAGACGTGCAAGGGAGACGGCCAGATCAAGATCGAGATGCACTTCCTTCCCGACGTCTACGTGCCGTGCGAGACCTGCAAGGGCGCGAGGTACAACCGGGAGACGTTAGAGGTTCGCTTCAAGAACAAGTCGATCTCCGACATCCTCGACATGTCGGTCGAGGAGGCGCTCCAGTTCTTCGCGAAGATCCCGAAGATCCGCCGCCGCCTCCAGACGCTGCACGACGTCGGGCTCGACTACATCAAGCTCGGCCAGCCCGCGACGACGCTGTCGGGCGGCGAGGCGCAGCGCGTGAAGCTCGCGGCCGAGCTGTCGAAGGTCGCGACCGGCAAGACGCTGTACATCCTCGACGAGCCGACCACCGGTCTCCACTTCGCCGACATCGAGAAGCTGCTCGAGACGCTCCAGCGCCTCGTCGACGCGGGGAACACGATGATCGTCATCGAGCACAACCTCGACGTCATCAAGCAGGCGGACTGGATCGTCGACCTCGGGCCTGAAGGCGGCGAGGCGGGCGGTGCGATCGTCGCCGTCGGTGCGCCCGAGGAGATCGCGCAGGTCGAGGAGAGCTTCACCGGGCAGTTCCTCCAGCACGTGCTGCCGGCACGCGCAGTGGCTGCCTAGATGATTGATGCCACGGTTTTGGCTGTGGCGAGGGACCAGGTGGGGCAGGTCGAAGTCGGCGGTGTCTTGTCACCGTCGGATGGGAGCCCACGATGGACGCCGACCTCGACCTGCTCTGTATCAGTGTCTACTGCACGGCTGACGACCTGCTGCCCGAGCGGAGGAGCAATGCTCGGCGACGGCTGACCGACGCTCAGATCGTCACGTTGTGTGTCGCGCAGGTGCTGATGGGGATACCGAGCGACCGCCGTTTCCTGCGAGCGGCGCGGCGACAGCTCGGCCACTTGTTTCCGGTCTTGCCGAGCCAAGACGCGTTGCACAAGCGGCGCGCCCGGCTGGCGGAGACGATCGAGTGGCTGATCGGCGTGTTCGCCGCCCAAAGTCCGGGCGCAGCGGACGATCTGCTCTTGCTCGACTCGACCCCGGTCGAGTGCGGCCGCTCGCTCGAGACCGCCCGCCGCTCCCAGCTCGCTGACATCTGCGGCTACAGCTACTCAAAGAGCCACTCGCGCTGGTTTTGGGGGATGCGACTGCATCTCGCCTGCGCAGCTGACGGCACACCCCGCGCGGCCGCATTGGTCGCGGCCGACCGGCCCGAGCGCGAGGTCGCGCTGACGCTGCTGCCGCGAGCGCTCGCCGGCGGCGAGACGATCATCTGCGACAAGGGCTACGCCGGCCGCGAGTTCGCCAGCGCCGTCGAGACGCTCGGCGGCATCGTGGCACGACCGCCGCGCGCGACCGAGCCGCAAACAGGGCCGCACCTCGCCCCAATCCGGCAGCGAATCGAGTCCGTCTTCTGGACCTGCAAAGACATCCTCACACTCGAACGCCACGGCGCCCGCACACCACGCAACCTCCTCGCCCGGATCGCGACCCGCCTGCTCGCCCTCGCCGCCTGCATCAGCCTCAACCACCAACTCGGCCGACCCAGCCGCGCAATCGCCAACTCCACCGCCTAACCCCGTGGCATCAACCGTCTAGGCGTCGCTTGCGATGCCGACCAGAAAAGGGCGAGCCGGCTTTGCCGGCCGCCCGCTAGAGAACTGCCTGTGTCTGCGTGACGCGGGCGACGAGCTTGCCCGCGTCGTCGTACAGCTCGGTGTCGACGACGATCGTGCGCCGGCCGGTGTGGAGCGGCCGCGACACTGCGTGGACGAAGCCGCCTCGCACCGGCCCGAAGAAGTTCGTCTTCGATTCGATCGTCGCGGTTCCGCCCGCGTCGGCGGGCAGGTTGAGGAACGCGCAAAAGCCGCCGACGTTGTCGGCGAGCCCCATCAGCGCGCCGCCGTGCATGATCCCGCCGGCGGTGCAGATGCCCTCGCTCCACGCCAGCCGCGCGCGCACCTCGTGCGGCGACGCCGACACCATCTCGATCCCGAGGAATGCAGTGAAGGCCGCGGCGGCGGCGACCTGCGCGGTGAGCTCGGGATCGGCGGATTCCACGGGCGTGAGGCTACCCTGCCCACCGTGAGCACCGAAGCCGTGAATCCCACGCTCGAGCGCTCGTGGTGGCTGCGCGCGCCCGCCGTTCTCGTCGCGCCGCGCGCGGTCTTCGTCGCGCTGCGTGACGACACGCGCGAGTCGGCCGAGCAGCGCCAGGAGCCGATCACGGCGATCATCGGGATCGCCGGCATCGCAGGCGTGCTCGGCACGCCGGTCGCGCGCCAGCTCCTGAACGATGCGTCGATGTCGACGTCGCTCATCCCCGTGTGGGCGTTCTTCGGCGGGGTCGTCTACGCGCTCGCGTTCTACTGGCTCGGCGGCGCGCTGCTGTTCGGCGCGTCGCGAAGGCTCGGCAGCCTCGGGACGTGGAGGCGCTCACGCCAGGTGATCGGGCTCGCGTCGGCCCCGCTCGCGCTGACGCTCCTGACGCTCTGGCCGGTGCGGATCGCCGTCTACGGCACCGACCTCTTCCGGACGGGTGGGAACGACTACGGGCGCGGCGACACGATCTTCGGAATCGTCTACTACGCAGCGCTCGCGTGGAGCGCCTACCTCTTGGTCGTCGGCGTCCGCTCCGTGCACGGATGGACGTTCGGCAGGGCGCTTGCGGCCGTCGCGCTCGCCGCGGTCGTCCCCGCGCTCATCGTCGCCGCGTCGGCGGTCTGACCCCTTCGAGCTCGGCCAGCTCCTCCTCCGGCATCGCGTACGCGTGCTGCTGCTCGGGGAACGCACCGCTCCGCACCTCCTCGGCGAACCGGCCGAGCGCCTCGGTGATCACCTCGCCGACGTCGGCATAGCGCTTCACGAACCGCGGTGCTTGACCGTCGTAGTAGCCGAGCATGTCGTGCCACACGAGCACCTGCCCGTCGCAGTGGCCGCCTGCCCCGATGCCGATCGTCGGCACCGACAGCGCCTCCGTCACCTTGCGCGCGACCTGCGCAGGGACTGCTTCGAGCACGACGGAGAAGCAGCCCGCGGCCTCGAGCTGGAGCGCTTCCTCGACGAGCGCGCGCGCCCGCTCGGCCGTGCGGCCCTGCGCCTTGAACCCGCCGAGCACCGTCGCCGTCTGCGGCGTCAGCCCGACGTGGCCCATCACCGGTACGCCCGCGGAGACGATCGCCCGCGCGCGCGAGACCGACGTCCCGCCGCGCTCGAGCTTGACCGCGTCCGCGCCGCCCTCCTTGACGAGCCGGACCGCGTTCTGCACCGCCTGCTCGTCCGACACCTCGTACGAGCCGAACGGCATGTCGGCGACGACGAGCGGACGCTTCGCGCCGCGGGTCACCCACTGCGTCATGAAGACGATCTCGTCGAGCGAGACGGCGACGGTCGACTCGCGGCCGTGCACGACCATGCCGGAGGAGTCGCCGACGAGGATGAGGTCGACGCCTGCGGCGTCGGCGAGCCGGCCGCTCGGCGCGTCGTACGCGGTGACCATGACGATCTTTTCGCCGCGGCGCTTCATCTCGCTGAGCTCCGGCAACGGTAGCTTTCCCGCCGTCCAGGATGCGTAGCGCTGCGGCTTCGGCTTCTCGGTCACGGGAGGTCTCCTTTCAGGAGGACGTTGTCGATGAGTCGGATCGAGCCGACGCGGACGGCGGCCGCGAGCACGGTTGCGCCGTCGAGGTCGAGCAGCTCGACGTAGTCGGGATCGAGGCCGTTCAGCGCGGCGCGCGCGGCGGCGACGGGATCCGGTTCGCCCACCGCGCGCGAGAGAGCGCGCGGAAGGCCGAGCGCGTGGTCGCGTTCGGACGAGGAGAGGAGCGCGTTTCGAGACGAGAGGGCGAGGCCGTCGGCGTCTCGCACCGTCGGCAGGACTCGGACGTCGACGTCGAGGTCGAGATCGCGCACCATCCGGCGCACGACGATCGCCTGCTGTGCGTCCTTCTGGCCAAAGTACGCGCGCGCAGGTGCGACGACGTTGAAGAGCTTGAGGCAGACGGTCGCGACGCCGCGGAAGTGCCCCGGCCGCGCGTCTCCCTCCGCACCGGTCGGGCCCGGGTCGACCCAGGTCGCGAACCCTGCGGGATACATCTCCTCCGCCGTCGGCGCGAAGAGCACGTCGACGCCCGCGGCTTCTGCGATCTCGGCGTCGCGCGCCTCGTCGCGCGGGTAGCGCGCGAGGTCGCTCTGCTCGTCGAACTGCGCCGCGTTGACGAAGAGCGACGTGACGACGACGTCGTTCTCGGTGCGCGCCGTCTCGAACAGCGAGACGTGCCCGGCATGCAGCGCGCCCATCGTCGGTACGAGCCCGACCTCGCCGGCGAGGTCGAGCTCGCCGATCGTGCGGACGATCCTCACGTCGCGAGCGCGAGCGTCGCGCCCGCGAGCGTCTCGTACAGCGTCTCGATCTCCGGCCGCTCTGCGCGGATCGCGCCGCGATGCGCCTCTACGGTCGCCCAGTCCCCGCGCGAGATCGGCCCGGTCAGCTCGAAGCCGTTCTCCATCGTGCGGCGCATGAGCGGTTCGAGTGCCTCGGGTGGTGCGCCCGCGCTCTCGAGCAGGAGCGCCGCGGCGCGCTGGAGCGTCACGACGTAGTTCGACGCGAACACGGCGCCTGCGTGGTAGAGCGTCCGCGCACCGTCGTCGAGCGGGAAGGGCCGCAGGCCGAGCGTCTCCGCGAGCCACACGCCATGTGCGCGCGCATCGCCGCTCTCCGCAGTCACGGCCGCCCAGGCACCGTCGAGCTGCTCCGGGCCGCGCGCGCGCGTGAATGTCTGCAGCGGATGGACGGAGAAGCGCCGCTCGTGCGGGTCGAGTGCAGCGAGCGGCGTCGCCCCGCTGACGTGCGCGACCCACGGGCCCGGCGGGATGCCTGCCGCGAAGTCGGCGATGGCGCCGTCGGGGACGCAGAGGAGAACGAGCTCGGGCTCGCCGGATTCGAGGTCGAGCCCGCGCTCGCGCAGGCGACCGTTGACGGCCGCGCCGACGCGGCCCGAGCCGATGACGTTGATTCGTCTGAGCACAACTCACGCTCCAGCTCCGTAGTGGATGCCGGGCACCCGCAAGTGTACCCTGAGGGTGGTGCCGATCTACGAATACGTCTGCATGGAGTGCGAGTCGCACTTCGAGGAGCTCGTCCGGGGCGACGAGCAGGTCAGCTGTCCCGACTGTGCCGCCAAGAACGTCTCGAAGCAGTTCTCCACCTTCGCCGTCCACGGCGCGATGAAGCAGCCGGCGTTCGGCGGCGGTGGCGGCTGCTGCGGCGGGTCGTGCGGCTGCGGCCACTGATCACTTGCCCGAGAAGCTGACGCGCGCCGAGCGGGCACAGCTCGAGGGGGAGCTGGCCGAGCTCGAAGGCCCGCGGCGGAAGGCGGCCGTCGAGGCGATCGCAACGGCTCGTGAGCACGGCGACCTCTCCGAGAACTTCGAGTACCACGCCGCGAAGAACGAGCAGGGATTCCTCGAGGCGCGCATCCGCACGCTTCGCGCGCGTCTCCTCGACTCGGAGGAGCTCGACGAGTCGCAGGTCGCCGCCGGCGGCGTCGCCACGGTCGGAAGCACGGTCGACCTCGAGCGCGAGGACGGCGAGGCGATGACGGTGACGATCTCGAGCGTCGGCGGCGTCTCGCCCGAGTCGCCCGTGGGGCGCGCGGTTCTCGGCCACTCACAGGGCGACGAGATCGTCGTCGAGGCGCCGCGGGGGGCATGGCGGGCGCGGATCGTCAGCGTCCGGGCGGCGTCGTAGACTCACCGGCCGTGAGCGCGGTCCCGGTCGAGCACGTCGACGACCTCCTGGCCTTTGCCGAGTCGGTCGCGGGCTGTACTCGCTGCCGCCTCGCGCAGGGGCGCACGCAGGTCGTCTTCGGCGCGGGCAATCCCCGCGCCGATCTCATGTTCGTCGGCGAAGCGCCCGGCTTCCACGAGGACAAGCAGGGCCTCCCGTTCGTCGGGCAGGCGGGGAAGCTGCTCGACAAGCTGCTTGCCGGCATCGGGATGTCGCGACAAGACGTCTTCGTGGCGAATGTCATCAAGTGTCGCCCTCCCGGGAATCGCGACCCGCAGCCGGACGAGATCGAGGCGTGCGAGAGCCACCTCTTCCGGCAGATCGAGCTGATCGAGCCGACCATCGTCGCGACGCTCGGCAACTTCGCGACGAAGCTCCTCTCCGGCCGGCCACTCGGGATCACGCGCGTGCACGGGCAGGAGCAGGAGACGACGCTCGGCGGCCGCTCGGTCGTCCTCTATCCGCTCTACCACCCGGCGGCGGCGCTGTACACGCCGGCGATGCTGAAGGTGCTCGAGTCGGACTTCGCCCGTCTCCCCGTGCTCCTCGGCCGCGCGCTCGAGCCCATCGCGGCGGAGCCGGAGCTCGCGCTCGTCACCCCACCCGCGGAACAGCTCGGCCTGTTCTAGACGCCTTCGACCGCGACCATGCGCAGGTTCGCGGCTCCTTCGCGCAGCCTCTTCGCCTCTTGGTAGAGATCGGAATCGTAGAACCGCTTCGCCGCGTCGAGGTCGGGGAACTCGAGGATGACGATCCGGCTCGGTTGCCAGTCGCCCTCGAGCACGGCGAGCTCGCCTCCGCGCGCCACGAACTTCCCGCCGCCGGCGGCGACGGCTCCGGGCGAGGCCGCCTTGTACTGCTCGTACTGCTCCGGGTCGTGGATGTCGGTCTCGACGATGATGTATGCAGGCATGCGGTGACTCTACGCTTCGGCGCGTGACCGAAACCGTGACCACCTCCCCGGAGGAGACCGAGGCGCTGGCCGCTTCCCTCGCCGCCCGGCTCCGGCTCGGCGACGTCGTCACCGTCGCCGGCGAGCTCGGCGCGGGGAAGACGACGTTCGTGCGCGGCGCCTGCTCCGCGCTCGGCGTCCGCGAGCAGGTGACGAGCCCGACGTACACGATCGGGCACCGCTATCACGGTTCGGCCGGGGAGATCTCCCATCTCGACCTGTACCGGTTCGCGGGGGTCTCGGCTGCGGAGTGGGGCGACCTCGAGCCGTACTTCGACGACGCGATCGCCTTCGTCGAATGGCCGGAGGCCGGCGCGGGAGTGCTCCCCGCGCCGCGCTACCGGGTGCGGTTGCGGCATGCTGGGGAAGCCCGCAGAGTGGTGGAGATCGACGAGTGCTGACATTGGCGTTCGACACGGCGACGGAGGTTGCGACGAGCGCGCTCGTCGATGACGGAGAGGTGCTCGGGGAGCGCACCTCCATCGCGCGCACCCTGCTCGAGGACGTTGACGCGCTGCTGCGCCAGGGCGGCGCGCATCCGCGCGATCTCGGTGCGCTCGCCGTCGGCATCGGCCCCGGCAGCTTCACCGGCGTCCGCATCGGCCTCGCTGCCGCGCGTGGGCTCGCGCTCGCGCTCGACCTGCGCGGCGCGGGCGTGTCGACGCTCGACGCGATCGCTGCCGGAGCTCCGGGAGCGGTTCCCGTGATCGATGCACGTAGGCGCGAGGTGTTCACCCTCGTCGACGGCGACCCGGCGGTGCTTGCGCCGGCCGACCTCATGGTCGAGCCGGGAACGGTGTACGTCGGCGACGGCGCCCGCCGCTATCGCGCCGAGCTGGAGTCGCGCGGCGCCGTCGTCCCGCCCGACGACGACGAGCGGCACCTTCCGCGTGCGCGCTTCCACGTCGCTCTCGCGGGCGAGCTCGTGCTCGTCGACGAGATCGAACCGCTCTATCTCCGAGTCCCCGACGCGAAAGAGATCGCACGGTGACGACGCTCGAGCTGCGCCGGCTCGGAATCGCCGATCTCGCCGCGATCGAGGAGATCGAACGGCGTTCCTACCGCACGCCGTGGTCGCGCTCGATGTTCGCCGGCGAGCTCGCGAAGCCGAGCTCGATCTGCCTCGGTGCGTTCGGCGTCGACGTCGACGACGAGAGCGGCACGCTGCACGGCTACTTGATCGTGTCGCGCTACGTCGACGCTTGGCACGTGATGAACGTCGCCGTCGATCTCGACCATCGCGGCCACGGCATCGCCACCCTCCTGCTCGAGCGGCTCTTCGAGCTCACCGCGGACGACGCGCGGCGCGGCTACACGCTCGAGGTGCGCGTCACCAACACCGTCGCAATCGCCCTGTACGAGCAGCTGGGGTTCGAGGCGCGCGGAATCCGCCGCGGGTACTACACCGACAACCGCGAGGACGCGCTCATCATGTGGAAGGACCCGGTCGCTCGCGACCGCGCGTGATCCTAGGCATCGAGACGAGCTGCGACGAGACGGCCGCGGCGCTCGTCACCGCCGGCGGTCAGATTCGCGCGAACGTCGTCTCCTCGCAGGCCGATCTGCACGCGCGCTACGGCGGTGTCGTCCCCGAGGTCGCGTCGCGCCGGCACCTCGAGCTCGTCGCGCCCGTCGTGCGCGAGGCGCTCGCGGAAGCGGACGCGACGCTCGACGACGTCGCGTCCGTCGCGGTCACGCAGGGCCCGGGCCTCGTCGGCGCGCTGCTTGTCGGCATCGCCGCGGCGAAGGCGATCGCCTGGTCGCGACGGCTGCCGCTCGTGCCCGTCGACCACCTCCGCGGCCACGTCGCGTCGCTCTACCTCCAGCCGAATCCGGTCGAGCCGCCGTTCCTCTGCCTGCTCGCGAGCGGCGGCCACACGTTGCTCCTCGACGTGCGCGGGTACGGCGAGGAGTACGTGCTCGGGACGACGCTCGACGACGCGGCGGGGGAGGCGTTCGACAAGGGCGCGCGGCTCCTCGGTCTCGGCTACCCGGGCGGCCGCGAGCTCGACCGCCTCGCGCACGAGGGCGACCCGACCGCCTACGACTTCCCGGTTGCGCGCGTCCCGGGCCTCGACTTCTCGTTCTCGGGGTTGAAGACCGCGCTGCTGTACGCGACCCGCGACCTGAGCGCGGACGAGGTCGCATCGCGTCGTGCAGACCTCGCCGCGTCGTACCAGCGCGCGATCGTCCGCGCGCTCGTCGGCCGCGTCCGGGAAGCCGCAGGCTCGAAGAAGATCGCCGTCGTCGGCGGCGTCGCGGCGAACTCGGAGCTGCGCGCGTCGCTCCCCGATGCCGCGCTCGCACCGCTCGCGCTCTGCACCGACAACGCCGCGATGATCGCCTCGGCCGGGCGGTTCACGGAGGCCGTCGCGTACCCCGTCTATCTCGGCCTCGATGCGTACGCCTCGCGCTGAGGCGTGGTACGCCGGCGTCTTCGCTGCGCTCGCCGCCGCGGCGACCGCGGCCATCGTCACGGCGGGTGGGGAGAGCGCGAGCGCCCCGCTCGTGAGCTCCTCGTCGCCGCAGTCGTGGCGTGGCGTGCTCGCGCCGCGGCCGCAGGTCGACGTCGGCGACCGCGTCATCGTCGTCATGAAGACGCCGTCGCTCGGCGAACGCGTCGCTACCGCCGGCGACCTCGACGTCGGACAGGAGCAGGCGTGGACGAAGGTCGAGCTTTCTGCGCAGCGGCTTCTGCTCGCACGGCTCGCGCTGCAGGGTGTGGTCGTGCACGCCGACCAGCGGTTCTCGCGCGTGCTCGACGGCTTCTCGGCGGTCGTGCCGGCAGACGTCGTCCCGCTCGTCGAGCGCGATGTCGACGTCGCCGGCGTCTACCCCGTTCGCGTCGCTTATCCCACCACCGTCGCGTCCGGGGCGCTGAACGCCGACGCGGCCGGGCTCGGCGATCCTCTCTCCTCGGCGGGCGTGGACGGCCGCGGCGTCACGATTGCGCTTCTCGATACCGGCGTCGACCGCAGCGCGCCGCTGTTACGCGGCCGGCTGCTTCCGGAGATCGACCTCGCCGCCGCCGGCAGCGACGAACACGGCACGAAGATGGCGGGTGTGATCGCGCGCGTCGCACCGGGTGCATCGATCCTTCCGATCCGCGTCGCCGGCGTCTACGCGCGCAGCGACCAGGTGATCGCGGGGCTCGAGCGTGCGGCCGATCCCAACGGCGACGGCGACGCGCACGATGCGGCTCGGATCGCGCTCGTGCCGCTTGCGGAGCCGTTCGCCGGCTTCGCCGACGGGCCGGAGGCGATCGCCGTTGCCGGCGCGCGCGCGCTCGACGTGCTGGTCGTCGCGCCTGTCGGCAACGACGGGCCGGCCCGCGTGGCATACGGCGACGTCGCGGCGCCGGGCGGTGCTCCCGCGGCGCTCACGGTCGGTGCGCTCGACACGCGCCCGCGCATCGCAGCAGCGCGCGTCGTCGTTCGCTCCGGACTGCGAACGCTCTTCGACGCGACCGTTCCGCTCGTCGGAGACACGATCCCTCCACGCGCGCTCGAGCTGCAGGTGCGCGGCACGACAGGCCCGATCTTCACCGCTGCGGGCGGGAGCGTCGTCGCCGGCCGCGCGGCGCTCCTACCGGTCGCGGTGTCGGCGCGGGCGGCCGCGGAAGCCGGTGCGTCGGCGGTGCTCCTCTATGGACCGACGCTTCTTCCGGCCGGAGCACTCGGCGGCGCGGTCACTGCGCCGGCCGTGTCGCTCCCGCAACGGGTGGCCCGCGCGATGCTCGCCGCCCGCGGGAATGTGACGGTGGCGATCGGCGCCGGCCACGACGTCGCGAACGCCGGCGACGGGCACGTTGCGCCGTTCTCGTCGACCGGCCTCGCTTTCGACGGCGGCGTGAAGCCGGATCTCGTCGCGCCCGGCGTCGCGGTCCCGTCATCCGGCAACATCGCCGCCGACGGCTCGAGCGTCGCCGCCGCGGTCGCCGCTGCCGATGCTGCGCTTCTCGCGCAGATGCGTCCGTCGCTCGCCGCGGATGCGATCGCCGGTCTCCTCGTCGGCAGTGCGCGGCCTCTCGCGGGCGATCCGGTCACGGCGCAGGGCTCCGGCGAGATCGACGCCGCCGCCGCCGCCGCGTCGGAGCTGGCCGCGTCGCCCCCGACACTCGCGCTCGGCCGATCGACGGCGCCCGGGCGCAGGGTGAGCGCGGCGTTCACGCTGACGAACGTCTCGTCGCGCAAGCTGCACCTCGAGGTCGCGATCCGAACGCAGCACGAAGGCGCCGCGACGGTCGACTTCACGCTCCGCCCGCGGCACGTCGCGCTCGCGCCGGGGCGCAGCGTGCTCGTGCACGTCGACGCAGTGACCGCATCGCCGACTGTCGGCAACGGGACCGCGGACGGCGCGGTCGTCGCCACCGTCGACGGAGGCGGATCCATTCGCGTTCCCTGGGTGCTCGCGTTCGCGCCTGCGCCCATCGACCCGATAGTCGGGGCGTCGTTCTCCCAGCGTTCGCTCCGGCTCACCGTCGACGCGGGCCGCGTGACGAGCGTCGCCGGCCTGCGCCGGATCGAGCCGCTCGCCCGCATGGACGTCCTGCTCGCGACGCCCGCCGGCAAGCCGCTCGGCGTCCTCGACCGGATCCGGGACGTGCTGCCGGGTCGGTACACGTTCCAGCTCACGGGGGCCGGCCCGGGAGGGAAGCAGCTGGCGCACGGCCGCTACGTCGCCACCGTCGTCGCGTATCCGTCCGACGGCGGGCCGGCGGGCAGTCGCAGCTTCGAGTTCGCGCTCCCATGACCGGTCATATACTCGGATCCAGGTCCTCGAAAGGAGCAGACCGTGACAGCAGTCGAGGCGAGGGACACCCACCTCCGCGAAAATCCGTTCGAGATCGCACGCAGCCAACTTCGTCGCGTTGCGGACGCGTTCGACATCGACCCGAATCTCGTCGCCGTGCTCGGCCAGTGCAAGAAGTCGGTCGAGGTCTCCGTCCCCGTTGGGATGGATGACGGCCATACGGAGGTCTTCAAGGGATATCGCGTCACGCACAACATCGCGCGCGGCCCGTCGAAGGGCGGCATCCGGTATCACCCGGACGTCACGGTCGACGAGGTCAGGGCGCTCGCGATGTGGATGACGTGGAAGTGCGCGCTGATGGGGATCCCCTTCGGCGGCGCAAAGGGCGGCGTCGTTTGCGATCCGAAGCGCCTTTCGCGAGCCGAGCTCGAGCGCATGACGCGGCGCTACACGACGGAGATCATCAACGAGATCGGTCCGGAGAAGGACATCCCCGCGCCCGACGTCGGCACCGACGGCTCGGTGATGGCGTGGATCTTCGACACCTACTCGATGAACAAGGGCCATTCGGTGCTCGGCGTCGTCACCGGCAAGCCGCTGACGATCGGCGGCTCGCTCGGCCGCGAGGAGGCGACCGCGCGCGGCGCGCTCTATTGCATCCGCGACGCCGTCGCGAAGCAGGATCGCTCGCTCGCGGGCATGCGCGCCGCCGTGCAGGGGTTCGGCAACGTCGGCAGCTTCCTCGCGAAGTTCCTGCACGAGGAAGGCGCCCTCGTCGTCGCGATCTCCGACTCCACGGTCGCGCTCCACAATCCGAAGGGCATCGACGTGCCGGCGGCGTTCGCGCACAAGCGCGAGAACCGCACGCTCGCGGGCCTGCGCGACGCGGAGCAGATCACGAACGAGGAGCTGCTCCTCCTCGACGTCGACATCCTCGCGCCGTGCGCGCTCGAGCAGGTCATCACCGAGCGCAACGCCGCTCAGGTGAGGGCCGCGATCATCTGCGAGGGGGCGAACGGCCCGGTCACTCCCGCCGCCGACACAATCCTGGAGGACAAGGGCGTCCTCATCCTCCCCGACGTGCTCGCGAACGCTGGCGGCGTCGTCGTCTCGTACTTCGAATGGGTGCAGGGCCTCCAGGAGTACTTCTGGAAGGAGGTCGAGGTCAACGCGAAGCTCAACGACATCATGAGCAAGGCGTTCGACGAGACGTGGGAGACGGCCCAGACGCGGAACCTCCCGATGCGCGTCGCTGCCTACGGCTTGGCGGTGCAGCGGGTCGCCGAGGCGACGCTCACACGCGGGATCTACCCGTAAGCGAAGTAGTTCTCTATACCGCGGCGGGCTGCCACCTCTGCGAGGCGGCGCGGCGCGTCGTCACCGCGGGGCGCGACGAGCTCGGCTTCGAGCTGCGCGAGGTCGCCATCGACGGCGACGACGAGCTCGAGGCGGAATATCGGGAGTGGATCCCGGTCGTGGAGATCGACGGCCGGCGGCGTTTCGTCTATCACGTCCACCCCGACGCGCTCCGGCGGGCGGTTGCACAAGCGGACGGCTAGACGGCCTGGTACAACAGAGAACGCTGTCACGAAGTCGAGCTGGACGAAGGGGGTTTTGTGGCCGAGCGCCTGAATGTCGGCGTCGCCGCCCGTCTGTCCCGGTACCTCCAGGTGCTGACGCAGGCGCGGAAGATGGGCAAGACGAGGATCTCCTCGCAGGAGATCGCGGAGTACACGAACATCAACGCGACGCAGATCCGTCGCGACCTGTCGAACTTCGGGAAGTTCGGCAAGCGCGGTGTCGGCTACTCCATCGAGCTCCTGCTCGACGCGATCCGGAAGATCCTCCGGACGCAGGGCCAGCACAACGTCGCGCTCGTCGGAGCGGGCCGGCTCGGGCAAGCGATCGCCTCGTCCCCGATCTTCGCCGAGCATGGGATCAACATCGCCGCGGTCGTCGACACCGACTCGGCCAAGGTCGGGCAGCCGATCGGCCACGTCGCCGTCGAGCCGTACGACCGGCTCGGGGAGCTCGTACGCGAGCAGAACATCGTGGTCGGTGTGCTCGCGGTCCCGGCCGAAGTGGCGCAACGGCCGGCGGACGATCTCGTCGCCGCCGGGGTGAAGATCATCTTCAACTACTCCGAGGCACTGCTCGAGACACCCGGTGACGTGACGGTGCACACGTCGAACCCCGCGGTCGAGCTGCTGTACGCGCTGTATTTCCATCTGACGTAGCGTCCGCCGCGTGCGGATCCTGCTCTGGCACGGCTACCTCCTCGGCGGAACGGGCTCGAACGTCTACACGCGCGCACTTGCGCGGGAATGGAGCCTCGCGGGCCACGACGTCACCGCCGTCTGCCAGGAGCGGCATCCGGAGCGCTACGACCTGGGTAGCGCGCGCGTCGTCGTGCCGGACCTGCCGGGCGACCTGCTCCCCACCTTCGTCCTCGACCGGTACGAGGGGCTCGAGGCGCGGCGGCTCGGCGACTTCTCCGCGTGCGAGCGGGAGGCGTACGTCGAAGCGAATGCCGCCGCGCTGCGAGAGCTCGCGCCCGCCGACCTCGTGTTCGCGAACCACGTCCTCCTCGGCGCGCCCGTCGGCGCGGCGAGCGGGATGCGCTACCGCGTCAAAGCTCACGGGTCGGAGCTCGAGTACGCGATGCGTGGCCGTCCCGACCTCGCGCGCTGGGGCGCGGAGACGCTCGCCGGCGCGGAGGTCGTCTACGCCGGCTCCGAGCACATCCGCGACGTTCTCGAGGAGATCGCCGGCCACGTCGACCGCGTCGAGGTGGTGCCGCCGGGCGTCGACGTCGACGAGTTCCGACCGGAACCTCGCGAGGAGGCGCTCGCGGCGCTGCTCGACGAGGCGCGGGCCGACCCGCCCAATCCAGGCAATCGCGAGGAACGGCATCACGACCACGGCAACGCCGAACGCTTCGCCGACTTCTTCGCGGAGGACGGACCGACCGTCGTCTACTTCGGGAAGCTGATCGAGAACAAGGGCGTCCACGTCCTGCTCGAGGCGCTCGCCGGTCTCGACGCGCGAGCGGTCGTCGTCGGCTTCGGCGACTTCCGCGAGCAGCTCGAGGCGCTCGCCCCGCCGGGCACGCTCTTCACGGGCCCGCTCGAGCACCGCCACCTCCGCCACCTGCTGCCGCTGTGCGACGTCGCGGTCGTACCGTCGACCTTCCCCGAGGCATTCGGCATGGTTGCGGCGGAGGCTGCGGCCGCCGGCGTGCTGCCGGTCGTCTCCGCGCACTCGGGGCTCGCCGAGGTCGCGGCCGGAATCGGCGAGGAGGTCGGGCAGGAAACAGCATTGCTCCTCTCCTTCCCGATGGGGGACGCCGGCGCGCTGCGCGAGCGGCTCGCTGCGATCCTCGACTTGCCCGCCGAGCGCAGGCGCGAGCTTGGCCTCGCCGCGCGGCATGCGGTCGAGCGGCGCTGGAGCTGGGCGAAGGTCTCCGCACGCCTCCTCGAGCCACTAGTGGTGTAACCGGCAACATTCGCTGGGCAACGTTGCCGGCCACATCACTAGCCTTATTCGTAGTGGGCGACGAGCAGCGGCTCGGGTACGAGGAAATGCTCGCGCAGTCCCGCGAGGCCTTTGCCGCGGTCCCGGATTTCACCGTCGCCGTCGAGGAGGAGTTCGCGCTGCTCGACCCGGAGACGCTCGGCCTCGTCAACCGCTTCGAGGAGCTCCAGGATGCCGCGC
>JBOGZQ010000206.1:0-6593 GCA_050697375.1 Gaiellaceae bacterium
CGGGCGCGGGCGGCGCTGGCCGAGCCGCTCGCGGGCCTCGTCCCGCCCGCCGTCGAGCGGCTGATCCAGGAGCGCGGCCTCTACGCCGGCGATTGACGTCCGCAAGCCGTGGATAGACTGGAACGCAGTTGACGCCCCTCGAGAACGCCCGCCGCATCGCCGCTCTCGCCCAGGAGAAGCTGGCGGAAGACGTCGTCATCCTCGACATGCGGCCGGTGTGCACCTTCACCGACTTCTTCGTCATCTGCACGGGACGGAACGCCCGGCAGACGGCGGCGATCTGGGACGAGGTGCACGGCCGGATGAAGCGCGAGCACGACCTCGTCCCGCGCAGCGCCGACGGCGTGCAGGAGGGGACGTGGATCCTCGCCGACTACCTCGACATCGTCCTCCACGTCTTCACGCCGGAGGCGCGGCAGTACTACAAGCTCGAGCAGCTCTGGAGCGACGTGCCCGCGATCGAGCTCGACGCCGCGGCGACGGCCTAAGGCGTCGCTTGCGACGCCGACCATAAGAGGCCGCGACGGCTTTGCCGCGCGGCCGCTTACGCAGACGACGCGCCCGAGCGCGTCAGCACGAGGTCCGACGGCGACGCGGGCAGGCCGGCGACCGGCTTGCCGGCAAGCGTGATGTCGAGCGCGTCCGGGCGCCCCATGCGCACCCAGAGCTTCGTGACGAAGCGGAACTGCTTGACCGTGCCCTGCTCCAGGACCCCCTCGAACAGGACCTTGCCGCTCGCGCCGCCGGCGCGCACGAGGAGCCAGCAGCGTCCGCGCGATGCGGTGATGGAGGTGAGGACCGGCCGTGTGGAGACGGCCGGGTGCTGCGTCGGCTTCGGCATCGTGGTGATGGTGGCGGCCGGCGGCAGCACCGCTGCCGCGACGCTGCCCGCCCCTGACGCCGGCGGTGCGCTCTTGGCCGGGGCCGACGATCCGGTGAGGCGCCACGCCGCGAGGCCGGCGACTGCCCCGCCGACGACGACGATCGCGGCGAGCGCGACGAGGATGCCGCGCCCCACGCTGCGCTCCTCCGCCGCGGTCGCATGCGGCACGAGCGGCGGGCCTTCCTCGTCGTTCCGGGCGACGCGGGCGTTGTACTCGTCGATGTAGAGCTGGCTGTTCAGGCCGAGGTGCTCGGCGTACGTCCGCAGGAAGCCCTTCGTGTAGGCCTCCCCCGGGAGCATGTCCCAGCGCTCCTCCTCGAGCGCCGTCAGGTAGCGCTCGCGGATGCGGATCGCCTTGTGGACGTCGGCGGCCGAGAACCCCCGGCGCGTCCGGGCTTCCCGCAGGCTGTCTCCGATCTGGAACATCCTGTGTGGATTGTTGCCAACGCTGTGGAAAAGCGCCAGGGCGACGTGGAAACGATGTGGAGACTACTCAGGAGGCCGATGCGGCCCGGGGGTCGTCGTCGGCGAGCTGCCACCAGACGGCGACGAAGTACGGGAGGCCCGAGAGCGTGGCCGGAGCGACCACGAAGGCGACCGGAACAGGGGCTTCGCCCTTCCGCTGGACGAGCCGCACACCCTCCCGCATTTCCTGGCTGAAGAGGCGCGTCCGGTCGAATCCGCCCTCGGTGAAAGCGCCGACGTCGTAGGCGAGGATCTCCTCGCGGGTCAGCCCGAGCAAACCGGCGGCGCGGCGGTTGACGGCGACCATCCGGCCGTCGTCGTCGTAGACGGTGACGGCGAAGAACGCGCTCTCGGCCGCCTCGCCGAGCAGCGCCTCGTGGAGCAGGTCGGGCGTCGGGGGGCGGTCGGCCATGCAATCAGCATGAACGGGAATACGCACGTCGTGCAACCCTGCGCGACAATGCCGGTCGGGATGGAATCCGACATCGTCGCCATCGTCGCCTCGGCCGGCGGGATCGCCGCGCTGGAGCAGGTGCTCGGGCGGCTGCCCCGCGATCTGGACGCGTCGGTCGTCGTCCTCCTGCATCTGACCCCGGAGCATCCGAGTCTGCTGGCGCGCGTGCTCGCTCGCCGGACGGGGCTTTCTGTGCGCGAGGCCGCCGACGGCGACTCGCTGGAGCAGGGAACGGTCTACGTCGCTCCGCCGGACGCGCACCTGCTCGTCGCCGCCGACGGCACGCTCCGGTTGGAGTCGTCGGCGCTCGTGCACTACGTGCGCCCGAGCGCCGACGTGCTGCTCATCTCCATCGCGAAAGAGCACGAGGGCCGCTGCCTCGCGATCGTCCTCTCGGGGACGGGCATCGACGGCGCCGCGGGGGCCGCCGCCGTGCACGTGGCGGGAGGGCGCGTGCTCGCGCAGGACGCGGGAACCTCCCAGTACTTCGGCATGCCGGGAGCCGCCATTTCCGCGGGGGGCGTCGACGAGGTGCTGCCGCTCGAGGAGATCGGAGGCGCCGTCATCGACTGGGTCGGGCACGCGGCATGAGCGTCGCGCTCGATCCCGATTTCGAACGGCTGCTCGAGTTCGTTCGCGACGCACGCGGGTTCGACTACACCGGCTACCGCCGCCCGACGTTGCTCCGCCGCTTCGAGAAGCGCATGCAGGACGTCGGCGTCTCTTCGTGGGACGACTACCGCACGTACCTGGAGCGCAACAACGACGAGTTCGCGCAGCTCTTCAACACGATCCTCATCAACGTGACCGGCTTCTTCCGCGACCGGGAGACATGGGATGTCGTTGCGTCCGAGGTCATCCCGCAGGTGCTCGAGGCGCGCGATCCGTCGGCTCCGATCCGCGTCTGGTCGGCGGGCTGCGCGTCAGGGGAGGAGCCGTACACGATCTCGATGCTGCTCGCCGAAGCGCTCGGAGACGAGGCCTACAAGGCGCGCGTGAAGATCTACGCGACCGACGTCGACGACGACGCGCTCGCGGAGGCGCGCGAGGCGTCGTACAAGGCGAAGCAGCTGTCGGACGTTCCCGAGGATCTGCGCGAGCGTTACTTCCAGCCGGCGAACGGCGGCTTCGCGTTCCGCAGCGACCTCCGTCGCAGCGTCATCTTCGGCCGCAACGACCTGCACAAGGATCCGCCGATCTCGCGCGTCGACCTGCTCGTCTCGCGCAACACGCTCATGTACTTCAGCCCGGAGATCCAGGAGCGCATCCTCGTCAACTTCTACTTCGCGCTGAAGCGCGGCGGGTATCTCGTCGTCGGGAAAGCGGAAGCGCTGCAGCAGGGACGGCGCCTGTTCGCGCCGCACAACCTGAAGCGGCGCATCTTCGTCAAGAACGGAACGGCCGAGCTCGGATTCCACGTGCCGCCGCTCAAGCTGCTGCCGGACCTCGAACCGGGACCAGGAGTCGAGCTCGGCGACGCAGCTTTCGAGCACGGGCCGGTCGCCCAGCTCGTCGTCGACAAGGAGGATCGCCTCGCTGCGGTGAACCAGGCGGCGCGCGCGCTCTTCAAGCTGAAGGTGAAGGACGTCGGCAGGCCGCTGCACGAGCTCGAGGTCTCCTATCGACCGGTGGAGCTGCGCGCGCTCATCGACGACGCGCGCGGTCACCGTCGCGCGGCCGGCGTGAAGGACGTTCGCTGGGAGCTGCCGGACGGCGTGCACCGCTCGTTCGACGTCAGCGTCGCTCCCTTGCTGGGCATCAACGACCCGCTCTCCGGCGTCAGCATCGCGTTCGTCGACGTCACGCCGTATCGCGCACTCGAGGGCCAGCTCGACCGCACGCGCAGGGAGCTGGAGACGGCGTACGAGGAGCTCCAGTCGACAGTGGAGGAGCTGGAGACGACGAACGAGGAGCTCCAGTCGACGAACGAGGAGCTGGAGACGACGAACGAGGAGCTCCAGTCGACGAACGAGGAGCTCGAGACGATGAACGAGGAGCTCGAGTCGACGAACGAGGAGCTCGAGACGATCAACGACGAGATGCGCGAGCGAACCGACGACACGCTGCGCTCGAATGCGTTCCTCACGTCCGTGCTCGCGAGCATCTTCCAGGCGGTCGTGGTCGTCGACCGGGAGCTGCGCGTGATCGCCTGGAGCTCGCAGGCGACCGAGCTGCTCGGGCTGCGCGAGGACGAGGTCGAGGGCGCGCACCTGCTCAATCTCGACGTCGGGCTGCCGGTGCAGGAGCTACGCGACCCGGTGCGGCGCGCCCTCGAGCGCGAGGAGCAGCCGCCGATCGAAGTCGGCGGCCACAACCGGCGCGGGCAGGCGGTCCGCTACACGATCGCCTTCGCGCAGCTGGACGGAACCAACGCGGAGGCAGCCGCAGGCGTCATCCTGCTCATCACGGCTCTGCCTGTCTGAGTTTCCCGCGGCGCCGTTTGCGGTAACAACGAATCGTGGCCGTGCAGCCTGGGATAGCCCGGGCCGAGGTCTCTGAGCGCCCCCGGCTCGTCTTCTTCTACTCGCCCTCGTCGGGGCGTTGTCGACGCGCCGAGGGCTTCCTTGCGCAGGTGCTGCAGCGCAGGCACAACCACGATACGTTCGACCTCCACCGCGTGTCGGTGGAGACGCGGCCCGACCTCGCCGAGCGGTTCAAGATCGAGACGCTGCCGACGATCGTCGTCGTCGAGGCGCGGCGGGTGAGGCGACGCATCGTCGCGCCGACCGGATGCCGCGACCTGGAACGGGAGCTGGCGCCATGGTTGAAATGAACCTCGCCGCGTTGTGCAAGACGGCGTGGGCCGCGCGCGACGACGCGCGCAAGTTGCGCGACCAGTCATTCGCGCGAAGGGTGGAGTGCCGACGCGCGCTCGCGCTCGCGGCGCGGAGACTGACGACGGCCGAGGAGACCTATGCGGGCCTCGCGCTCGCGCAGGATCGTGGTTTTCGCAGCGCGTGGAGCGACCTCCAGTGGCGGATGGTCGACGGCGACCTCGACCACGTGCTCGTGTCGCACGACGGCGAGATGTAGCGGAGCCAACTCGGCGTTGCACAAACCACGTCGCCGCGGAGCCGGTTGACCTCGAGAACGGCCCTCGTCTCACCGATCCAGCGTAAGAACGCTCGCCCAAGCTAGGGTCAACGCCCTTTCGTGGCCGACACGGGCTACGCAGCAGCGGGAAGGGCTAAGGCTTCACGCGGTCGTCGACGGTTGGCAGCGAAATGGTTGTCCCGCCGGCGTTTGCGACTGTGGTTTGGCAGAGGATCCGTTTTCCGACGTCGGCGCGCCGCAAGATGTAGACCGCGTGTTGGCCGGTCTGTCTGACTGCGCCTGAGGTGGTCGCAAACGTGTATCGGACGCGAGCGCCCTTCGTTGCGGACGGCGGACTGCAGTCGACCCAGTCGCCTGCGTGCAGGGTGAGCGCATGTGAGCCCATCGCGGAGTAACCGGGCGTGGGTGCTCGGGGTGGATGGGGGTCGCCGTAAACGATCCAGGAGCTGATCTCCCCAGCGCCAACGTACGCGAACTGCGTGGGAATGCCTTGCTGACAGCGGCTGCTCTCTGCTGGGGATTTGTTGAGGATGCCAAGCAGGATCGGGTTTTTCCCGACAGTCACGAGCCCTGCTCCGCTATCGCCGCCACAACTGGCGCCGCTCGATCGAGCGCAAAGCTCGACCGCGTTGAACTGCAGAATGTTCTCGTAGCCCGGGCCTCGGCCAAGCCCACAGTGACCCTGAGCAAGAACCGTGCCGAGCAAGACGTGGAGTACTCCATCCTGAGCCGCGTTTGGGCCGACATCACCGAAGGCCGCGAATACCGCGTGTCGGTTCGTCGGATAGGGGCCGTCTGCCGGCGCAAGACCGACGGGTTTGACGTCGGGCCCGCTGAGATCGAGAGGCTTGGCGAGCGTCAGAACAGCGACGTCATCCGCCGGCGGATCGGCGCTCGCTTCCTGCGTCACCCGGAAGTACGGGTGGGCTCGGGCTGACACGACCCTGCGCATTTGACCGGCGCCCTTCGTCGCGGAACCGACGCTAGACACTCCGGCGACAACACTCAAGTCGCCTACCGCGATGAGCGCGTTGGATGAGAGATCGTAAAGACAGTGCCCAGCAGTCAGCACCTGACGCGCGTCCAGAACAACGCCCGTACACCACGTCGCGTCCTTAGGCTCGGCGGCATTTCGGATGGAAACCGCCCACGGCGCGACTTGAATGGAGATCGCACGGCCGCCTACGACCGCGGCCGCGCCGCGACAGAATACGGCCGCCAGCACGGAAAGCACCAGCGCCAAGAGTTGAAGAGCTCTTCCCACCGGCCACCAATGATCCTAAGGCGCCGGCAGGCGAGGTGCGAGAGTCCGGGCCCGCTGCTAGACCAGCGCAGCTGCTCGGGCGACAATCCCGAACTCACTGTCGTTCTCGAGTGGTGCTGCCCTCCGCGCGCCTCGACAGTAGTCGCGGGCGGTCAGCCCTTTCCGCCGCCGGGCACCTTCTTCTGGCAGATCTGTTGCGCCCTCTGGAAGAACGGCGAGTTGGGGTCGACGTTGGCGAGATGGATCACCGATCCGCCGTTCGATGGGTCGGGGTAGTCGGGGACGCCGTTGCGGCGCATACATGCCGAAAGAGCGACCTCTTGCTGCAGATCGTGGGCCTGCCGTGCCGGGCTAGGCGTGCCGCCCGGCATGTCCTTCCGGCATGCCTGCAAGGCTCGATCGACTTGCGGCGATGCCCGGTTGAGTGGGGCCGAGACCACGCCTTGCGCGTTTGGGTCGGGGAAGTTCGGCTC
>JBOGZQ010000207.1:0-7682 GCA_050697375.1 Gaiellaceae bacterium
AAGCTCGGCCGCACGCTCGAGCGGTTCGAGACGCCGAAGATCACGGCGCAGCCGTCCGCACACATCGGCGTGCACGCCCAGAAGCAGGACGGCCTCTCGTACATCGGCGTTCCCGTTCAGCTCGGGCTCAGCTCGGGCGACCAGCTGATCGCGGTCGCGGACCTCGTCGACTCGTTCGGCGGCGACATCCGCCTCACCCGCCAGCAGAACCTGATCGTCACCGGCGTGCCGAACGAGCAGGTCGACGACGTGCTCGCGCAACTCGACGAGCTCGGCCTCGCGCTGACGACGAACGAGATCTGGGCCAACTCGATCGCCTGCACCGGCGAGCCGCACTGCAACTTCTCGGTCGGACAGACGAAGGATCGTCTCCGCGACCTCGTCGACCATCTCGAGACGACGTTCGGTGAGCAGGTCAGGGAGCTCCGCCTGCATCTCGACGGTTGCCCGCACGCGTGCGCGCAGCACTGGGTCGGCGACCTCGGCTTCCAGGCGACGACCGGCAAGGACGACGACGGCAACCGCGTCTCCGCCTACGACGTCTTCGTCCGCGGATCGCTCGGGCCCGAGCCGGCCATCGGCGGCTCGCTCTTCCGCCGCGTGCCGAGCGAGCGACTCGAGCCTGCCGTCGAAGGGCTCGTGCGCGGATGGCTCGACGGCCGCGCCGACGGCGAGACGTTCACCGACTTTCAGCGGCGCCTCTCCGACGACGAGCTCGGCGCGCTCGCCGGCCTCGAGCCGGCGCGAAAGCGGGTGGCGGCATGACGGAATTGCTCGACGAGCTCGATGCGGGCGAGCTCTCGATCCGCTTCGAGGGCGAGGAGCCGCAGGCGCTGCTCGAGTGGGCGCTGGAGGAGTTCGGCTCGAAGATCGCCATCTCGACCGCGTTCCAGATCGACGGCTCCGTGCTCATCGACATGGCGTACGCGATCGACCCGGACGTGCGCGTGTTCTCGATCGACACCGGCCGGCTGCCGGTCGAGACGCTCGACTTCGCCGAGACGCTGCGCGGGCGCTACTCGGGCCTGAACCTCGAGCTGGTCGAGCCGGACCCGGAGCACGTGCGCAGGCTCGTCGAGTCGAACGGCGAGGATCTCTTCCGCGCGTCGGTCGAGAACCGGTTGCTCTGCTGCAACGTCCGCAAGGTGCAGCCGCTGCTGCGGCAGCTCGACGGCCTCGATGCATGGATCACCGGCCTGCGCCGCGACCAGTGGGCGACGCGCACGAACATCCGCAAGGTCGAGATCGACCACGACCATGACGCGATGGTCAAGCTCAATCCGCTCGCCGAATGGACGGGCCGCGACACGTGGGCGTATCTCCGCGACAACGACGTACCGGTGCACCCGCTGTACGCGAAGGGCTTCACGTCGATCGGCTGCGCGCCGTGCACGCGCGCGATCCGGCCCGGCGAAGAGGAGCGTTCGGGGCGCTGGTGGTGGGAGGAGAACGCGCCGAAGGAGTGCGGGATGCACTGCTCGATCGAGCACGGCGGCTTCGAGCACGAGCTGAAGGCGATCCTCGGCAAGTGATTACCGTGCGCGGAGATGCAGCGGAGGTCGCGCTCGGCGAGGCGCAGGCTGTTCTTGCGGCCGTGCAGAACCCGGAGCGGCGCGCGCGGCTCGCCGGTCTCGTCGCCGCGGTTCAGGACGGCGAGCTCGGCGACGACGAGGCGCAGGCGCTCGAGGAGCTGATCGAGCTCGGCCTCGCGACCGGCCGCATCCGCAGCGTCTACGGCCCCGAGGGCGAGCAGGCCGCGTTGAAGACGTACCGCCGGCTTCCGGCCGGCCGCGAGCTCGCCGACGGTGCGCGCGACGTGACCGGCGCGCTCGCCGCGCTCGAAGGCAAGACGCTCGAGCGCGTGTCCGTGCAGTCGAGCGGGCCGGGTTCCTTCCTCGTGTCCGTCGCCGTCGAGGGCCTCGAGCTCGCGATCAAGCTCGACCGCTCCGGCGCCCGCATCCACTCCGTCGGCGTATGACGCAGCACTACGTCGCCTGTCTCGATCTCTCCGGCCGCCGCGCCCTCGTCGTCGGGCGCTCGGACTCGAAGGTGCGCGCGCTGGAGGCCTGCGGCGCCGAGGTCGTCGTCGCGGACGACTACGAGCCGGAGCTGCTCGACGGCGTCTGGCTCGTCGTCGTGGTCGACCGCGCGCAGGGCGAGCGCGTCTTCGCCGATGCGAGTGCGCGGCGCGTCTTCTGCAACGTCGAGGACGTGCCCGAGCTCTGCACGTTCATCCTGCCCGCGCTCCATCGCCGCGGCGACATCACGCTCGCGGTCTCGACCGCAGGTGCGTCGCCCGCGCTAGCACAGTGGCTGCGCGACCGATTCGCAGCGCAGATCGGCTTCGAACACGAGCAGCTGGCGGAGGAGCTGCGCCGCATCCGCCCGTGGGTGAAGCGGACGTTCGACACGTACGAGGAGCGGCGCGACTTCTTCCGCAATGCGGTCGTGAGGGCGCTGTCATGAGCGTCGCGCTCGTCGGCGCCGGCCCGGGCGACCCCGGTCTCATCACCGTGAAGGGGCTCGAGCTCCTGCGCGCATGCGACGTCGTCGTCTACGACCGGCTCGTCGCGCGCGAGCTCGTGGACGAGTCGCAAGGTGTCAAGATCGACCGCGACCGCCTGACGCAGGAGGAGGTGAACGAACTGCTCGTCGCGCACGGCAGGACGAGCCTCGTCGTGCGGCTGAAAGGCGGCGACCCGTTCCTCTTCGGCCGCGGTGGGGAGGAGGCGCTCGCGCTCGCCGACGCCGGCGTGCCCTTCGAGATCGTCGCCGGCGTGTCCTCGCTCGCTTCGGTGCCCGGCTCGGCCGGCATTCCGGTGACGCACCGCGGGATCGCCTCGGCCGTCACCGCCTTCGCCGCGCACGACGTGGAAGCGCTCGACGTCGCAGCGCTCGCCCGCGTGCCGGGCACGCTCGTCGCCTTCATGGGCGGCGCGCACGCGGCGCGGCTGGCACAACGCCTGATCGAGCACGGCAAGCCGGCATCGACTCCGGCCGCCGTCATCTCCCGCGGCACCACCGAGGACGAGGAGGTCGTCGTCACGCCGCTCGGCGCGCTGACCGATGCCCACGCGACCCCTGCGCTCGTCGTCATCGGCGACGTCGTTTCCGTCCGAGCTCTGCTGGCAGTGCAACGATCCGCTGCGTGACTGCTTTCCGCCGCGTCGACGCGCTCCCGCCGTACGCATTCGCCGAGGTCGAGCGCCTCAAGCTCGAGCTGCGTCGCGCCGGCGAGGACGTCATCGACCTCGGTTTCGGCAACCCGGACGTTCCTCCGCCCGAGGTCGCGGTCGAGAAGCTCCGCGAGGCGGCGCTCATCCCGCGCAACCACCGGTACTCGTCGAGCCGCGGCCTGCCGAACCTGCGCGCGGCGGTGTGCGAGCTCTATCGCGACCGCTACGGCGTCGAGCTCGATTCGGAGACGGAGGCGACCCTCGCGCTCGGCGCGAAGGAGGGTCTCGTCCATCTGCTCTGGGTGCTGCTCGGGCCTGGCGATGTCGCGCTCGTCCCGAGCCCGAGCTATCCCATCCATCTGTTTGCGCCCGGGTTCGCGGGCGCAACCGTGCAGCGCGTGCCTGCGATCGACTACGTCGCGGGCGTGCAGGAGGCGTGGGAGGCGTCGGAGCCGAAGCCGCGCGTCCTGCTCTGCTCGTTTCCGCACAACCCGACGACTGCGTGCGTCGAGCTCGAGGAGGTGCAGCGGCTCGTCGACTTCGCGCGGGAGCGGGAGATGGTGCTCGTGCACGACTTCGCGTACGCCGACCTCGCGTTCGACGGCTACCGGCCGCCGTCGATCTTCGAGGCGGACGGCGCGCGCGAGGTGGCGGTCGAGCTGTACTCGCTGACGAAGGGCTTCTCGCTCGCCGGCTGGCGCGTCGCGTTCGTTCTCGGCCGCGCCGACGTCGTCGGCGCGCTCGCGCGGCTGAAGTCGTATCTCGACTACGGCAGCTTCCAGCCGCTCCAGATCGCGGCGACGGTAGCCCTGCGCGAGGCGCGCGAGCAGCCCGCGCATGCGGCGGCGGTGTACGAGGGCCGGCGCAACGCGGTCTGCGACGGGCTCGCGCGCGCCGGCTGGAAGGTGGAGCGCCCGCGGGCGACGATGTTCGTCTGGGCGAAGATCCCGACGGGCGAGCCGTCGCAGGCGTTCGCGCTGCGGTTGCTGCGCGAGGCGCACGTCGCCGTCAGCCCCGGCAGCGGCTTCGGCGCCGACGGCGAGGGCTTCGTCCGCTTCGCGCTCGTCGAGAACGAGCAGCGCATCGCGCAGGCGGTGCGCGGGATCCGGCGCGCTCTCTAGTACAGAACCAAGCGGTCGCGGTGCACGGCCTCGACGCCGTGCGGGCGCGCGCGCAGCTCCGCCGCGCCCGCGCCCGCGATGCCCTTGCCGAGCGCCGTGCCGTCGCTCGCCGCGAGCTCGACCGCGTCGCCTTCCTCGAACGCGCCGTCGCACGAGACGACGCCGACGGCGAGGAGGCTGCGCCCGCCGGTGAGGATCGCGTCGCGTGCGCCGTCGTCGAGCACGAGCGTTCCCCGCGCAGGCTTCGCGTGGCGGAGCCACAACTTGAATGCGCTCGCCGCCGTCGCCGCCGGGGCGAACGCCGTGCCGCGCGCCTCGCCTCCGGCGATCGCGCGCACGACCCCCTCGCCGCGTCCCGACGCGATCACCGTCGGGATGCCCGCCTCGGCGGCGAGGCGGGCCGCGGCAACCTTGCTCGCCATCCCGCCGCGGCCAAGCGGTCCGCCAACGCCGAGCGCGGCCTCGTCGATCGCGTCGCCGCTCGCGAGGAGCTCGGCGCTCGCGCCGTACACGCCCTCGACCTCGGTGAGGAGCACGAGCAGGCGCGCGCCCAGCAGCACCGCCACCTGCGCCGCGAGCGCGTCGTTGTCGCCGAACGTGATCTCGTCGGTCGCCGTCGCGTCGTTCTCGTTCACGACCGGGACGACGCTGAGGCGGAGCAGCGCATTGAGCGCGTTGCGCACGTTGACATAGCTCGAGCGCTCCGCGAGATCGCCGGCGGAGAGGAGCACTTGCCCGACGCGCAGGCCGTGGCGCCGGAACGCCGCCTCCCAGGCGAGCTGGAGCCGCACCTGCCCCGCCGCCGAAGCGGCCTGGAGCTGCGGCGTCGCCCGCGGACGGCTCGCGATCCCGAGCACCGGCAGCCCGAGCGCGATCGCACCCGACGAGACGACGCAGACCGGCTCGCCGAGCCCGGCGACGTCGGCCGCGCGCGCGGCGAGGACCGAGCGCCGGATCCGACCGGCTGCGTCGACGATCAGCGACGAGCCGAGCTTGACGACGACCGTCATCGCCGCTGCGTGCCGTCGCCGACGACGCGGTACTGCCGCAGGCAGAGATCTCGGTAGGTGACTGGCCCGCGCGGGCCGGGGAAACGGTCGACGCTGATCCCGGTCTCGGGCGTGCCGAGCAGCTCGAATCCGTCGGCGAAGCGCGTCGGCGCGTTCCAGAACGCCGCCGTTCCCCGGTAGCCGGCGAGGAAGCGCTCTGCCGCATCGCGATCCTCGGTGACGATCGCGGCTGCGAGCCCCGACGTGTCGTCGTTCGCGATGCGCAGCGCCTCGTCGACGCCGTCGACGAGGCGGAGCGTGATCGTCGCGACTCGGCCTTGCTCCGTCGCCCACTCGCGGCTCGGCGGCAGCTCACCGGTGACGGCGATCCCGATCTCCTCGCACACAGCCGCGATCGAGTCCGCATGCTCCTGCGCGTCGGCGAGCGCGAGGTTGAGCCGGTTGCACACGCCGAGGCGGTCGAGGCTCGCATGCACGAGCCGCTCCAACATCGCTCTATCGGCAGCCGCGTGCGCGTAGAGGACGCCACCGCCCTCCGCGTGGGCGAGCGCACGCACACCGTGCTCGGCGGCGACGCGGGCCAATGCCGCCGTCGACGCGCCGCTGCCGCGGAGGATGACGAGCGGGATCAGCTCCGGAAGAGAGACCAGCGCCTCCGCGCCTTCGTGACCGGGCGTGCGCACGAGTCCCACGGTGTCCCCGAACGCGGGGCGGAGCACGAGGTCGACGAGCGCCGTCACCGTGCGGAGCGCGGCCGAGCCGGTGCGAAGCACGACGGCGTTGCCGCTCTTCAGCACCTGCGTCGCGACGTCGACGGCGACGTTCGGCCGCGCCTCGAAGTTCGCGCCGACGACGCCGATCGGGATGAGCCGCTCCGAGACGACAAGGCCGTTGTCGAGCGTCCACGTGCGGATGTCGCGATCGATCGGCGGCAGCGCGCGCGTCGCGCGCACGCCCTCCGCGATCGTCTCCAGCCGCTGCTTGTCGAGCCGCAGCCGATCGCGTGCGCCCTCATCGAGCTCGGCCGCCGCATCGACGTCTTCCGCATTCGCGGCGAGCACGTCCTCTGCCCGGTCGCTGAGGAGCTCGAGCACGCGGTCGAGCGCGTCGTCGACGCGCTCGTCGGTCAGCTGCGCAAGCGCCGCGCGGGCGGCCAGCGCCTCGGTGCGCACGAGCTCCACTCCGAGACTGTACGCGCCGTCGTTGACCGGTTTTTCCGTGTTGTCCGGCCGAACGGCCGTGTAACGTCCCTTGCACGCGAACGGCGCAGCAGCCGTCGCGGAGGCAGTGTCGCCTCAGGACTCCGACGAGTCCTGGGGCTTTTTTTGTTGGCGGAACAAGGGAGACGCGATGCTGTACCCACATTGGCTGAACCCGGGCGACAACGCCTGGCAGCTCACAGCGGCGACGCTCGTGGGCTTGATGAGCGTGCCGGGCCTCGTCGTGCTCTACGGCGGCGTCATGCAGAAGCGGTGGTCGGTGAACAGCATGATGCTCGCCTTCATGGCGTTCGCTCTCGTCCTCGTCATGTGGGTGCTCTACGGCTACAAGATGGGCTTCGGGAACCCGTGGCACGGCCTCTCGAACCACGGCTTCTGGGGGAACTTCATCGGGCAGCCGGGCGGCGTGCTCGACCACAAGTCGCTTCAGGGGCAGGGCAACATCCCGAACGTCGGGAAGACGGACTTCCCGCAGTCGTCCCTCGTCTACTTCCAGTTCGTGTTCGCGGCGATCACGCCGATCCTCATGCTCGGCTCGGTGCTCGGCCGCGTGAACTTCAAGGCGTGGATCCCGTTCGTCCTCCTCTGGACGACGTGCGTGTACTCGATCAACGCGTTCCTCATCTGGGGCGGCGGCTGGTTCGCGCAGAAGGGCGCCGTCGACTTCAGCGGCGGCTACGTCATCCATCTCTCGGCGGGCGTCTCCGGCTTCGTCGCCGCGTGGGTCATCGGGCCGAGGCTCGCGCGCGACCGCGAGATCGACGCGCCGAACAACCTCGCGATGGTCGCCGTCGGCGCCGGCATGCTCTGGCTCGGCTGGAACGGCTTCAACGGCGGCGACCCGTACAACGCCGGCGTCGATGCGTCGGCCGCCGTGCTGAACACGAACCTCTGCACCGCGGTCGCCTTCCTCACCTGGGTCACCTGCGACTACCTGACCGATCGCAAGCCGTCGCTGCTGGGGAGCGTCAACGGCATGATCGTCGGCCTCGTCGCGATCACGCCCGCGGCCGGCTTCGTCAACGGCTACGGCGCGATCGCCATCGGCGTCGTCGCATCCGTCCTCGTGTACGTCGCGTACAACTACCTCGCGCTGCTGCGTCCGTTCCGTAACGTCGACGACACGCTCGGCGTGATCTACACGCACGGCTTCGC
>JBOGZQ010000208.1:0-14137 GCA_050697375.1 Gaiellaceae bacterium
GCACTCGCGATCCCCGTCGTCAGCCCGCCTCCACCCCACGGGACGACGACTGCATCGAATGCTTCGAGGTCCTCCGCGATCTCGAGGCCGATCGTGCCGTTGCCTGCCATCACGAGCTCATCCTCCACGGGATGCACGAAGAGCCCGTCGACGCCGTCGCGGCCGCGATCGACCATCGCCTGCCACCACTCCTCGTGCGTGACCGGGACGATCTCAGCGCCGAGGCGCTCGACCGCGTCGAGCTTCGCGCGCGGCGCGTCGGCGGGAGCGATCACGCGCGCCGGCACGCCGGCATCGCGCGCCGCCCAGGCGACGCCCTGCGCCATGTTCCCCGCGCTCGCGGTGACCACGCCGCCGGCGAGCTCGGCACGAGACGCGGCGCGGACCGCCGACAGCGCGCCGCGCAACTTGAACGACCCGATCGGCTGGAGGTTCTCGAGCTTGAGCCATGTGCGCTCGTCGAGCTGCACGAGCGGTGTGCGCAACACGTCGTCGCCGATGCGCTCGCGCGCACGGCGGATCTCGTCGAGCGGGATCAGTCCGATTCCTTCGCCAGCTCGGTGAGCTCGGTGCGCACACGCCAGAGGTCGGGGAACATCTTGTGCTTGATCAGTCCCGCGAGCAGCTCGACGGGCGTGCCTTGCGTGCCGACGACGTCCTCGCCGATGACGCGACCGACCATCTTCACGTGGCGGAAGCGCCAGATCCCGACCTGTTCGTCCCAGTCGATCAACAGCTCGGCGAGCTGGTACAGATCCTCGTGCTCGCGCCCGTGGACGTAGACGTCGAGCAGCGACACGCCGCGCTCGCGGAGAAGCGACTCGAACGCGCCGTACAGCAGCGGCGACACGCGGCGGATCTCGCGGAATCCGGGCGAGTCGAAGCCGGAGCCGTGCCCGAGCACACGCCGGATCTCCTGGTACTCCCACGGCGACATCAGCTCGAGGTGCTCGAGGAAGCCGATGACGTAGCGGATGCACGCGTTCGCGCGGCGAAGCAGCCGCTGCGCGGCCGCGAGGTCGCGCGCCTCGATGAGGCGCGTCGCCTCCTCGACCTCGTTCCACGCGTGCTTGAGCCACAGCTCCGACGACTGGTGCACCGTCTGGAAGAGCAGCTCGTCGCGGTGGACCCACTCGTCCTCCGTCTTCTGGAGCGCGAGGAGCTCATCCGTGCGGAGATAGCGCTCGTAGTCGCTCGCGCCGGCGCCCGGCAGGATCGGTGCGTATTCCTCGTCCGTCACCAGATCCTCAGATCCAGCCCGGCGAGCGGGACGCCGCCGTCCTCGGTGACGAGCCATGTGTCCTGCATGTAGAGGCATTCTCGACCGTCCGCGGCAATTGCATGCGGATGCATGGAAAAGACCATGTTCGCCGCCAGCTCGGTGTCGACGCCCTCGCCGATCTTCGGGAACTCGATCATCGTCATGCCGATCGAGTGCCCGGTGACGTGGCCGAGGTGGTAGCCGCGCTCGGTGAAGCCCTTGGAGACCGCGCGATGGACGTCGTGCGCAGTCGCGCCGGGGAGCAGCGCGCCTTTCGCGGTGTCGTAGTACTCCTCGTACGCCTCGAGCATGCGCGACACTTCCGCGCTCGGCTCGCCGAGCGCGCGCGAGACCTCGGCCCAGTGGCCGCCGGGGCCGGCGATCTCGAGCGACGGGACGCAGAAGCTTCCGAGTGCCGTTTCGCTGCGCGCGAGTGCGAACTCCGCACCGACGAGCACCATGTTCATCGTCAGCCTGCCACAGCCGCGCTCGACGAACAGCTCCTCGGCGGCCGCCATCACCTCGGCCGCGCTCTTGCCCGGCGCATAGGCCTCGCGGAAGGCATGGAAGCCGTCGACGTTGATCGCGACGCTGTCGCGCACCGATGCGAGCTCCGTGTCCGACTTCACTGCGCGCGCGTGGTCGAACTCGACGTCCCAGTTCACGAGCTCGGCGGCGCTGCGCAGAGCGGCGTAGTCGCGCACGGTCATCACGTAGTCGAGGCCGTAGACGCCGACGCGCTTCCCGCGCAGCCGCTCGGCCAGCCACTCGCCCGGGCGGTCGACGAACTGCTGGTCCGCGATCGCCGAGTCGCCGTGCTCGCCGACGTAGCGGGCCTCGCTCGGGAAGACGATCGTCGCGTCGCCCTCGACGGGGATGAGGACGTACGCATAGCGATGGACGATCGTGAAGCCGGAGACGTAGGTGACGGCCCCCTCGAAGCCGGTGTACTCGGAGCCGCAGACGATCGCGGCGTCGAGGCCGTCCCGGGCAAGGGCGGCCTGCACGTTCGCGTGCCGCCGTCTCACTTCGTCCACGAGTCCTCCACCCCCTTCACGAGAGCCCAGATCGCCTGGTTCAGCGGCGTCGGCACGTCGTGCTCTCGCCCGAAGCGGACGATACCGCCGTTGAGATAGTCGATCTCCGTCGTCCGTCGCGCCTCGACGTCCTGGAGCATCGACGCCTTGTGGCCGTAGGCGACCTCGGGCTTCGCGGCGTGGTCGATCAGCGCCTCCGGATCGGCGTCGAGCTCGATGCCCTGCGCTGCGGCGACCGCCTTGCCCTCGTCGACGAGGCCGGACACGAGCGCGCGCAGGTCCGGCCGCTCGCACACGCGTCCGTGCGTCAGGCCGGTGAGCGCGCCGATCGGGTTCGTCGACGCGTTGAAGATCACCTTGCGCCATTGCGGGCCGCGCGCGTCGTGGACGGCCGCGGTCGGCATGCCGGAACGAGTGCACGCGTCGGCGAGACGCTCGATCTCGGCGAACGGCGCCGGCTTCGGCTCGAAGGGGCCGAGGGTCGTGTCGCCTTTCACGTCCCATTGCACGTGACCGGGCGCGAGGATCTTTCCCGCCGGGAACGTCGTGCCGCGAATCACATTCGCGACATATTCCGCGATCGCCTCTTCGTTGCCGAGGCCGTTCTGCACGGTCGCGACGCAGCCGTCCGCGAAGGCATGCGCGGTCGCTGTGATCGCCGCGCTCGTGTGCATCGCCTTCGTCGCGACGATGCCGAAGTCACAGGCCGGGAGCTCGGACGCGTCGCTCGTCGCCCGCGGGTGGCCGACGACGTCGCCGGCGCCCGACAGGCGCAGGCCGTTCGCATTGATCGCGTCGACGTGCTCGCGGGACAGGTCGTATGCCCAGACCTCGACGTCCTCGAGCTGCGCGAGGTTCGCGGCGAACAGCGATCCCACGGCGCCGCATCCGACGATGCAAATCCTCACGAGAAGCTTGCCTCCTTCGCTTTGACGAGCCTGACCATCGTCGTGTGCAGCGGAACGGGAACGCCCAACCTGTCCGCCTCGCGCACGAGCGATCCGGAGATGAGCTCGATCTCGGTCGGCCGGTGCGCCTTGACGTCCTCGAGCATCGACGGGTAGTGCGCGTGCCCGCGCTGCGTCGCGTGCACGTTCATCTCCCACGGGTCCTCGCGCAGCTCGACGCCGGCCGCCGCCGCGACCGCCTTGCCCTCGTCGACGAGGCCGTGGACGAGATCGCCGAGCATCCCCTCGGCGAAGTGGAAGTCGTGCGGCAGCCCCGTGATGGCCGCGACGGTGTTGACGGTGGCGTTGAAGATCAACTTCGACCACTGCGCCGGGCGAAGGTCGTCGAACGCCTCGGCCTTCAGGCCCGCCGAGCGGATCAGCTCCGCGACCGCCTCCGCGTCGGCGGGGGTCGTGTCGCGGTACGGTCCGATCCAGGTTGCAGTGTCGAGGACGTACTCGACGTGCGTGTCGTCGTGGCGCGTGCCGCTCATGAAGGTCACCGACGAGAGCAGCGGCCATGCGCCGTCCGCGGCGACGATCTCTTCCACGCCGAGGCCGTTCTGCGTCGTCATCACCGTCGCGCCGGCGAACTGCCCGTGCAGGCCGGCGGCCAGCGGCTCGAGGTCGCCGCCCTTGCAGGCGACGACGACGAGATCCGCCTCGCCGAGGTCAGCCGGGTCGGTTGCCGCGCGCACACGCGCGGTGAAGTCGGACCGTCCCGAGACGCGAAGGCCGCGATCGTTCAGTGCGCGCGCGTGCTCCTCCCGTCGCGTGAGCACTCCGACGTCGGCGACGCGCGCGAGATGCGCCGCGAACAGGCTGCCGATCGTTCCGGCTCCCGCAACGACGACCTTCATCGCCGCATCCACGCGAAGGAGAATTCGCGCCCGCCGGTGATCCCGCTGGGACGCACGATGAGGATGAGCGCCATCAACGCGCCGACCGCGAGGACGGCGGTGTCGGTCGGAAGGTCGAGATGCCACCCGAACAGGTCGACGCCGTTCTCCGCCGCGGAGAGGAACGAGTCGAGCCCGCCGATCGCGAGAGCGCCGACGACGGCCCCGAGCAGGCTGCCGGAGCCGCCGACGACGAGCATCGCGAGCGTGAGGAAGGTCAGGTCGAGATAGAGCGAGTCGATCTCGACCGGCAGCATGTGGACGTAGAGACCGCCGGCGAGACCGGCGAGACCGCCCGACACCGCGAACGCGAGCAGGCGCTGGCGGTAGATCGAGATCCCCGCCGCCGACGCGGCGGCCGGATCCTCGCGCGTCGCGCGCAGCTGCCGGCCGAACCGGCTGCGCTGGTACGCGAACGCGACGACGACGCAGATCAGGGCTCCGATCGCCGCCTGCCAGATGCCCGTCGTCTCCGGCACCGACGAGAAGGCGTTGAGTCCCGGCCCGATCTTGTCGTAGTAGCGGAGGACGTTGTTCACGATCTCGAGCACGCCGAAGGTCGCGATCCCGGCGGCGAGACCGGAGAGGCGCATGAGCGGCAGGCCGGCGGCGAATGCGAACACCAGGCCGGCGAGCGTCGCAAGGACGAGCGACTGCACGTTGCCGGCCGTTGCGTGACCGAGGAAGCCGGCGAGGCCCGGCATGATCGCCGTCCGTTCCGCGGTCGGCACGGTGAGCACACCGGCCGTCCACACGCCGAGCGCGACGAAGGAGATGTGCCCGAACGAGAGCACGCCCGAGTTGCCGATGAACACGTAGAGCGCGACGACGATCGCGACCTTGATGAGCGTGTCGACGAAGTACGTCTGGAGCGCGCTCGAGACGGCGAGGCCGAGCAGCGCGGTTGCGAGGACTAGCGCCACAGGGGCTACGAGACCGAGCAGCTTCCTCATAGCCGTTCAGCGGTCGCGCCGCCGCGCGTGAAGAGCCCGTTCGGGCGGACGAGGAGGACGAGGATCACGGCGGCGAACAGAAACGTCGGCAGGTACTGGGTCTGGTTGGTCGGGAGCGAGCCCCCGAGGATCCCGCTTGCGAAGCCGATGGTGAAGCCGCCGAGCGTCGCCGGGATGGGCCGCGTGAGACCGCCGAGGACGACTCCCGCGAGCACGATGATCGTGTCGTCGAGCGCGAAGATCGGCGTCACCTGCGGATTGCGCGCGGTGAGCATGACGGCGGAGACGGCGGCGAGCAGAGCGGAGATGAGGACGGCTCCGCCGATGACGCGGTTCGCACGGACGCCGAGCAGCCGCGCGGTTCGGAAGTCCATCGCCGCTGCGCGCATGTGCAGGCCGACCGACGTGCGCGTGAGCAGCAGTTGGAGGAGCGCGAGGCAGACGGCGGCGACGACGATGGAGACGATCGCGATCTTCCGAATCTGAACACCGCCGATGTCCCACGGCTGGTTGAGCGGCCCCACCGAGGACGCGATCGTGCCGAGCTGTCCGAACGCGAGCACGGCGATGCTCTGCATCAGGAACGCGACCGCGAACGTCGCGACGAGCATCACCGCCGGCGACTGGGTTCGCAGCGGACGGAAAACGGCCCGATCCATCAGCATCGTCAGCGCGAGCACGACCGCGAAGCAGAGCAGGATCCCCGCCCACGAAGGCCACCCCCAGACGGACGCGTAGGCGATCGCATACGCGCCCGCCATGATGAGCTGGCCGTAGGCGAAGTTGACAAGCCGAAGCACGCCGAAGACGAGGCCGATCCCGACTGCCATGAGCGCGTAGATCCCGCCGAGCGAGAGCGCGTCCGCGAGCGTCTGCCAGGAGACGCTCATGCGAAGTACGCCGCCACGAGCTTCTCGGTGTCGTTCGCGTCGTTCGGGCCGAGTGTGAGCTGCAGCTCCCCGTTTGCGAGCACGTGACTGCGATCGGCGAGCGCGACGGTTCGCTGGGCGCGCTGCTCGACGAGGAGCACCGCCAGGCCCCTCTCACGAATGGACGCGAGCGAGTCGAACACGACGTCGACGACGCGCGGCGCGAGCCCGAGCGACGGCTCGTCGAGGAGCAGCACGCTCGGGTCGGCGACGAGCGCGCGCGCGATCGCGAGCTGCTGCTGCTGGCCCCCGGACAGCGCGCCCGCCTGCCGGCGCCGGAAATCCTTGATCACGGGGAACAGCTCGAAGACGCTTTCCACGTCGCCCGGCGTGCGACGCGCAGCGAGTCCGAGGCGGAGGTTCTCCTCCACGGTCAGCTCCGCGAAGATGCGACGTCCTTCGGGAACGAGCGCGACGCCCGCGCGCGCAACGTCCTCTGAGCGCCACCCGCGAAGTGACGCGCCGTCGAGGCGGACGTCGCCGCCGGCGACGGGAGCGGCGCCCATGACCGCGTTCAGCGTGGACGACTTCCCGGCGCCGTTCGGACCGATGAGCCCGACGATCTCTCCCGACTTCACCTCGAGCGAGAGGCCGCGGACGGCGTCGACCGCGCCGTAGCGCACGGCGAGCTTGTCGAGGACGAGCTTCACGACTCCTCCGCGACGGCGCTCTCGCCGAGATACGCGGCGGCGACGTCGAGGTTGGCGCGAATCTCGGCAGGCGTCCCGTCCGCGAGCGTCACGCCCTGGTCGAGCACCTGGATGCGGTCGCAGACGTCCATGATCAGCGCCATGTTGTGGTCGATGAGCAGCACGCCTGCGCCGTGGCCGTCGCGCAGAGAGCGCACGACGGCGGCGAAGTCCGGGACCTCCGCCTCCGGGAGACCGGCGGCGGGCTCGTCGAGCAGGACGTAGCGTGGCTCGGTCGCGAGCGCGCGGGCGACGCCGAGTCGCCGTTCGTCGCCGTGGGCGAGCGCGGCCGCAGGGACGTCCGCGTGCCGGGCGAGGGCGAGCAGCTCGAGCACCTCGGCCGCGCGCCGTGCAGCCTTCGCGGGCGAGACGCCGGCGCCGAGCGCCGAGACCTCGACGTTCTCCCGCACGGTCAGACCGCGGAATGCGTGACTGTGCTGGAACGTGCGCGCGAGCCCGTTCCGCCCCCGTCTGCTCGCGCGCCAGCGCGTGACGTCGCGACCCTCGAACACCACCCGCCCCTGCGTCGGCCGGTCGAATCCGCTGAGGACGTTCACGAGTGTCGACTTCCCCGCCCCGTTCGGGCCGATCAGCCCCAGCACCTCGCCGCGGCGCAGCTCGAGCGTGACCTCGCGCAGCGCCTGCACGCCTTCGAAGGAACGAGAGACGGAGGAGGCCCGGAGCGAGTCCCCGGGCCTCCCGTCCGACGCAGCTTGTGCCATCACTAGATCTTCGGAACGACCTTCGCGACGACCTCGGCGACGAGCCGCGGCACGTTGTTGTTGATCTCCATGACGCGGTATTGCCGGTGGAACACGCTGTGCAGTTGCGGCGAGAAGCTCACGAGCCCCGACAGCGTCGGGACGTCGTGGAACTTCACCATCTTCGCCGCGAGGGCTGCTCCGTTCGTCGATCCGTGGGCTTCGCGGATCGCGGTCACGAGCCCGTCGATCGCCGCCGGGCCGGTGACGAAGCCGCCGGTCGCCGCGTGGATCTTCTTCGCGAGCACGTTGATCGCCTTGTTCGGGTCGCCGCCGAACGCGTCCGCGTACGTGACGAAGTAGTAGTTCGTCACCTTCGGGCTCTTCGGCAGCCAGTAGACGCCGTCACCTGCCCACGAGTTGAGCACCGGCGTGTTGTTGCCGAGCGTGCGGAGGCCCGTGATGAGCGGGGCGAGCGCGCCGTACGCGCCGGCGGTCGCCGTCACGATCACGTTGGCCTTGTGCGAGTTGATCCGGCTGACGGCGTTCTGGACGTTGTTCCCGTGGAACGCCGGATCCTGATACGTCTCCTGGTCGACGATCTTGCCGCCGAGCTGCTTCCAGCGAGCCGCGAATGCCTGGACGACGTTCTTGAAGTAGACGATGACCGTGTCGGTCGCGAGGTCGGCTGTCCGCCACCCCTTGGCCCACGCGAACTGCGCCATCGCCGATCCCTCGTCCTGTGCGACGTTGCCGAAGCTGAACGCGAGATTGCCCTTCGCGCCGAAGCGCTTCGGGCCCATCTGATCGGTGCCGATGCACGGCGCGATCGTCAGCAGGCCCTTGTTGAGCGATTCCTGCACTGCAGGCGCCGCGAGATCGACGTCACAGGTCGTGAAGATGACGTTCGAGCCCTCGGCGATCAGCTTGTCGGCACACGTCTTCGACACGGCCGGGTTGTCGCCCTGGGTGTCGCACGTCTTGATGACGAGCGAATGCCCGTCGACGCCGCCCTTGGCATTGATCTGTGCGACCCGGATCTGCGCGGCGGCCAATGCCGGCCCGTCGAACGGAGCCATCGGGCCCGTCGAGTCGTGCGCCCAGCCGATGACGATCGGCGAGCCCGCGTGCGTGCGCGCCGCCGCAGTCGCTGCGACAACGAGCGCCGCCGCCACGACAGCGAGAAGTGCAATTCGTCTCACTCCCTCTCCTCTCCGGGGACGGCGTTCATGCCGTCACCCTTCGTTCCACCCAGCACTCCAGAAGTTGTCGCCTACCACGTTCGACGAGCTCGCGGCCGTCGACGTCCCAGAGCGAGTCGGGGTACGCCGTGCCGAAGCTCCCGTTGTCGGAGAAGACCTCGATGTCGTAGAAGCCGTCCCATCCGGCGCGATCGAGCGCACCGAGGATTGCGGGCACGTCGGCGACGCCGTCTCCGGGGAGGACGCGGTCGGCCCAGCCGCGGGTCGGCTCGCGCCAATCGTTCACATGCACGCCGACGATGAGCGAGCCGTGCTGCTCGATCTCGTCGAAGAGATCGGGCGTGTTCCAGAGGTGCCACACGTCGAACTGGATGCCGAGCGCCGGCGAGCCGATCTCCTCGATGAGGGCAGCGGCATCGCCGAGCGTGTCGAGGCTCGACCAGCTCTCGATGCCTTCGCGTTGGAACGGCTCGACCGCGATGCGCAGACCGAGGCGCTCGGCTTCGGCAGCGACCTCGCGCAGGCCGCGGACCGCCTGAGCGCGGTCGCCCGGGCCGGTGAAGCAGAGGACGGCTGCGGGCTCGAAGGCGGCGAGCCGGTTGAGCGAGGCGAGGATCGCGTCGATGCGTTCACGGGGGTCGTCCGGCCCGGGAAGCAGCGGCAGCGGGTTGATCGACGGCACGGTCGGGACGGCGGTGGCGGAGCCGAGGCCGCTCTCCCGCAGGACGGCGACCGCATCGTCGTCGGGCCCCTCGCCGAGCTTCATCTCCCAGACGCCGATGCCGTCGAGGCCGGCGGCGGCGTAGGTGCGGACGTCGTCGGCGAAGCCCGCGGCGAGCGTGCTCACCTGCGACACGGAGATCCGCGGCTGGCCTTCGGGTTCCCTCGACACGCCGATGGGTGATCGTGTCACAGGGTTTGACATCTGATCAAGTGTGGTTCACGCTCGCCCCGTGGCCGCTGTCCGGCACCGGACGATGGCGGAGGCCGCCCTCGAGCGCCTTCGGGAGTCGATCATCCTCGGCGAGCTCCAGCCGGGGACGCCGCTCCGCCTCGAAGACCTCGCCCAGCGGCTCGGAATGAGCATCTCGCCGATCCGCGAGGCGGTGCGCCAGCTGGAGGCGCTCGGGCTCGCCGAGCATGTCCCGCATCACGGCGCGAAGGTCATGGGCCTCGACGTCGAGGAGCTGCGCGAGCTGTTCGCGATCCGGCTCGCGGTCGAGACGATGGCCGTGCGCCGCGCGGCGGAGCTGTTCGACGAGGGCGCCGACGAGCGGGCGCGCGCGCATCTTGCGGCGCTCGACGACGCGCGACATCGCGCCGACACGCGGGCGGCGATGCGCGAGCACACCGCATTCCACTTCACCGTGTACGAAGCGGCGCAGTCGGGCTGGCTGCTGCGGGTGATCCGCCCCTGCTGGGACAGCTGCGAGCGGTATCGCCCCGTCCTGCTTGCTGAGAAGGGCGCACTTCAAGATCGGCACGAGGAGCTGGACGGCGAGCTGCTGACGGCCTGCGCCGCGCACGACGCAGCGCGCGCGGCAGCCGCTCTGCATGCGCACCTCGAGCTCGCGAGCGACATCTACGCCGTCGAGCTGAAGGGCCGCTCGATCTTCGCGTTCTAGACGGGCGCTGCGACGCGTCCGGCGGTGAGCTCCTGCACGCGCGGGATGACGTGCTGCGCGAAGAGCTCCTGCGCCTTGATCGCCTTCCAGTGCTCGACGCCGCCCGGGTTCGTCGTGATCGCGATCTCGGTGAGCCCCTCGCAGACCTCGATCGTCTCGCGGATCCGCTCGACGACGTCGTCGGGCGTCCCCACCCAGACGATGTCGCCCGCGATCATGTCGTCGTACGGCGTCGCCGCGAGCTTCTCCATGATCCCCGACGCGTAGAACCCGTAGCCCGCCGCGTTCAGCTTGTCGGCCGGCGGCGGCGTGTGATCGGTGAGCGGCGAGGCGTTGCCTTCGAGGAATCCGCGCATGTGCCGTTCCGCCTCGCGCTTCGCGAGCTCGCGGTCGTCGTCGATGTAGCAGGCGTGGATCCAGATGATGTCGGGCGTCGTGCCGTACTCCGCGCACTTCGCGCGGTAGAGATCGAGCTGATCCTTCAGCGCGGCGTACGGCAGCAGCGGCGGCACCGCGACGGCCCAGCCATGCTTCGCCGCAAGGTCGTACGTGCGATCCGACGTTCCGCCGAGCACGACGCGGAAGCGGTGGCCGCTGAACGGGATGATGTGGCTGTCGTCGACGTTCCAGTACTCGCCGTGGAACGTGACGGTGTCCTTGTGGAGTCCCTCGATGAAGAGGTCGAGCGCCTCCTCGTAGCGCGGGCGGGCGCTCTCGTCGAGCGGCAGTCCGGCTGCAGTGGGAATCCAGCCGTGGCCGCGGCCGACGCCGAACTCGTATCGACCGTTCGTGAGCAGCGAGAACTCGTGGATCATCGCCGCGAGGACGAGCGGGTTGTGGTACGGGAGGATGTGCAGCATCGTCCGGAACTTGATGCTCTTCGTGCGCGCCGCCGCCATGCCGAAGAGCCCGAAGACGTTCGCCGACGCGGAGAACTTCGGAAAGAAGAGATGCTCGATCGCCGCGTATGCGTCGTACCCGAGGCGGTCGGCATTCTCGATCTGCTCGAGCACCTCGCCGTACAGCTGCGAATAGGACTTGCCGGGCCAGCTCTGGAGCTCGCTGTAGATGCTGAATCTCATGCGAGGAATCTACTGGGGCCGCGTCGCCGAGGGCAATCACGCGCTACCCACCTCCATCCCCCCACCCTTTGGGTGGGGCAAACGGTAGGGCGGGACGTGTGACGGCGGTGTGCCGGCTTCGTGGCGAAAGGCAAAATCTTCGCGTCAGCGTGGCACGAGGCCGCGCAGGCTCTTCGCCGCGCGCTCCGCGAGCGGCGGCTCGAGCAGCTTCTGCGCGACGAGCGTCCCCGAGCCCGCGCCGAGCCCCGGCCCCGGCCAGGTGCTCGCGCCGATGTGCCACAACCGCTCGACCGGCGTCCCGTGTCCCGTGCTCCCGGGAAACGGCCGCCAGAGGAAGTTCTGGTCGAGCGTCAGTGCCCCGCCGTACGGATCGCCGCGCCGCAGGTTCACGTTCATCCGCTCGAGGTCGTGCGGGCCGAGCGCGACGCGCTTCACGATCGACGACTCGAGATTCGGGATGTGGCGCGCGAGCCTCGCCTGGATCCGGTCGGCGTACTGCTCGCGCAGCTCGTCGTTCCACTCGACACGGGACGGCAGCTCCTGCAACTGGATCCACAACAGCCCCTTCCCCGCGGGCGCGCGCGACGGATCCATCGTCAGCGGCTGGCCGACGACGATCGTGGCCTCCTCGGGAATGAGGCCGCGCTCGGCCTCATTCACCGCGCGCGACACGCCGTCGAGGCCGTCCGTGACGTGCACGATCGCCGTGCGGTCGAGGCGCTCGTCGCCGTCCCACCGCGCCGGCTCGGACAGAGCGAAGTGAATCTGCAGCTCCGCGCGCCCGTAGCGAAACCGCCGCGCGCCCGCGGGCGGCTCGATGTCGAGCAGCCGCTCGTACAGCTGCGTCGGCGTCACGTTCGCGACCACGGCGCGGCCCGCTTCCACGACCTCTCCATCTGCAAGGCGGACGCCGACTGCGCGGCCGGAGCGGACGACGATGCGGTCGACGTCACGGCCCGTCTCGCACGTGCCGCCGCGATCCCGGATGAGCCGGACGAGCGCATCCGCGAGCTTCGCGCCGCCGCCGCGCGGAATCGGCATTCCGCCTTCCTGCACCGCCACGGCTATCACCTGCGTCATGAATCCGGACGACGCCGCGTCCGGCCCGAGCCCCGTGTGCAGCACCCACGGCGCGAGCACGCCGTGTGCGTGCTCCGACGCGAACGTCTGCTGGAGCCAATCGCGACTGGACTGCAGCAGCTCGCCGGTGAACGCGGCGACGCCGGCGCGGCCGAGCCGGCGATATGCCTTCACCGCGAGCGCGAGCCCGGACGTGCTCCAGAGCTCCGTTCCCAGCAGGCTGAACGCGAGATCGGCGTTCGGGAAGAACTTCTCCAGCACATCGGGCCACTCGGGGCCGAGCTCCTGCGCGTTCCCGTCGGCGTCGCGGAGGAGGAATGCCGCCGAACCGTCGGGAAACGCGGTCGCCGTCGGCAGCTCCGTGTTGAGGTACTCGAGCCCGCGCGCAGCGAGATCGTCGCCGAGCTGCGCGTGCGCGGCGCCGCCCACCCACAACGGATGCCAGGCGCTGAAGACGTCGTGGTGGTAGCCGGGCTCGGTCAGCTCCGCCGTGTGGATCGCGCCGCCGAGCCAGTCGTTGCGTTCGAGCACGCACACGCGCCAGCCGGCCTTCGCGAGCAGGGCCCCGCACGCGAGCGAGTTGACGCCGCTCCCGACGATGACGGCGTCGTACTCAGCCACGGGCCATGCCCGGGCCCGAGTTGCCGCCCCACTCCTCCGGCTCGAGGTCGGCGATCGACTGCGAGAACGTCCAGCGATGGCCGCTCGGATCCTCCGCCGTGTACTGCCGCTCGCCGTACGGATAGTCGGCGGGCGGACTGAGAATGCGCGCGCCCCACAGCATCGCGCGCCCATGGTGCAGGTCGACGTTCTCGACGCGGACCATGATCGAGTGCGCACCGCACGCGCCCTGCGACTCCCCGTCGACGACGACGACCGCGCCGGAGCCGACGAGGAGCTGCGCGCGGTGGCCCTTCGCCTCCCACCGCTCGACGAAGCCGAAGGCGTTGCACAGCCAGTCGACCGCTTCGCGAACCGTCGGATAGACGAGCACCGGTATGACGGCGCTCGGCGGCATCGTGCGGTTCTTCATGCCGATCCGTCGACGAGTGCTCTGAACTCCTCGTCGGTGACGAGCCCGCGCTTGTGCACGCCGAGCTCCTTCACCCGCGCGAGCAGCTCCGCGCGGCGCTCGTCGGGAACGTCGAGGCCGAGCTCCTCCGCCTTGATGCGAATGGAGTCGATCCCGCTCTTCTTCCCGAGCACGAGACCGCGCTCGGCGCCGACGAGCCCGGACGAGTACGGCTCGATCGACGGCGGGTCGTGGAACTGCGAGGCGACCGCACCCGACTCCCGACGGAAGAGCGTCTCGCCCGTCACCGGCTTCCACGGCTCGAGCGCGTACCCGGACAGCTCCTGCACACGCGCCGAGACGTCGCGGATGCGGCCGAGGTCGAGATTGGACTCGACGCCGTACAGCGCGCGCAGCGTGAGCGCGACTTCGCCGAGATTCGCGTTGCCGGCGCGCTCGCCCATGCCGTTGATCGTCCCGTGGATCCAGGTCGCGCCAGCGCGCACGGCGGCGACGGCCGACGCCGTGGCGAGGCCGAAGTCGTTGTGGCCATGGAAGTGCACGGGTACGTCCCCGACGAGGTCGACCGTGCGGCCGACGAGCTCGGCCACCGCCTCGGGCGACGCGATCCCGAGCGTGTCGACCACGACGACCTCTCGCGCACCGGCTTCGACGGCTGCGGCGTAGACGCGCGAATAGAAGTCGGGCTCGGCACGCGTC
>JBOGZQ010000209.1:0-15707 GCA_050697375.1 Gaiellaceae bacterium
GTCGAGCTCGACGGGCGCGGGCAGTGCGCGATCCCCGGGCTCGTCGACTGCCACACGCACGCTGCGTTCGGCGGCGACCGCGTCGAAGAGTTCTCGCTGCGCGCCGGCGGCGCGACCTACGAGGAGCTGCATGCGCGCGGCGGCGGCATCCTCTCGACGGTGCGCGCGACGCGTGCCGCCGGCGAGGACGGCCTGCGCGCCGCGGTCGAGCGTCATCGCGGCTGGATGCTGCGCCACGGCACGACGACGTTCGAGTCGAAGTCGGGCTACGGGCTCGATCGCGACACCGAGCTCGCGTCGCTGCGCGCGATCCGCGACGTGGGCGGCGTCCCGACGTGGCTCGGCGCGCACGCGGTCCCGCCGGAGTTCGACGACGCCGACGCGTATGTCGACTTCGCGCTCGCGGAGGTGCTCCCCGAGGCGGCGACGATCGCGGAGGCGGCGGACGTCTTCCTCGAGCGCGGCGCCTTCGACGCCGCGCAGGCGCGACGCTATCTCGAGGCGTGCCGCGATGCCGGCCTCGCGCTCCGCCTGCACGGCGACCAGTTCACGGAGCAGGGCGCGATCCCGCTCGCGATCGAGCTCGGCGTACGCTCCGTCGACCACCTCGAGGCGACGGGCGACGACGGCGTCCGCGCGCTCGCCGCGAGCGACGTGACCGCGGTCGTGCTGCCGGCGAGCGCGCTCTTCCTCGGCCGGCCGATGCCCCCGGCACGGGCGCTCGTCGACGCGGGCGCCGCGCTCGCGCTCGCGACCGACTTCAACCCCGGCAGCGCGTTCTGCGAGAGCCTCCCGCTGTGCTGCTCGCTCGCGGCGACGCAGCTGAAGCTGTCGCCGGCGGAGTCGTTGTCCGCATGCACGGTCAACGCCGCCCACGTGCTCGGCCGAGCCGACCGGGTCGGCCGGCTCGTGCCCGGCTACCGCGCCGACGTCGTCCTCCTCGATGCGCCCGACTGGCGCTACGTCGCCTACCACCTCGGCGGCGACGTCGTCGGCCGCGTCGTCGTGGGCGGAGTACCCTAGTTCCGATGCCGACGAGGAAGCAGAAGCGCCGCGAGGCGAAGTCGAAGCGCCACGACTACGAGTTCGTCTACCTCGACGACGAGGGGAACGAGGTCGAGGCGCCGCCCGAGGCGACGACGAGCAACGGCGCGAAGCCGGCAGCGAAGAAAGCAGCGGCGGCGCCCGCGCGCGGGGCGCGTCGCGCGCCCCAGCCGCCGTCGTGGCAGCGGGCCGGCAAGCGGGCAGTCATCCTCGGCGCCGTCGTCTTCGTCCTCTTCGGGGTGCTGAACAAGAGCCACGGCTACGCAGGCCCGGCCGTCGCCGCGGTGATCTACACCGCGCTCTTCATCCCGTTCACGTACATGCTCGATCGCTTCACGTACAAGCGCTGGCAGGTCCGCCAGCAGCAGGCGCCTACGCCGAAGCGCTGAAGGCTTCCTCGCCGAGGTAGTGACCCTCGCCGGGCCATGGGGCGAGGACGAGGAGGATCCGTGCGCCGTCGACGCTCGTAACCGTGCGGCGCTCGGTCGGGTCGAAGCGGATGAGGTCGCCCGCGCGTGCGTCGACGGACCGGTCGCCGCTCTCGATCCGAGCGGCTCCGTCGACGACGAGCAGGAGCGCGGCCTCGTGCACCTGGTGCTCGCCGAGCTCCTGACCCGGCGGGAGTGACAGGAGAACGACGCGCGCCTCGCCGTCGCGCGAGTGCAGGACGGCGGGCGAGTCGGCCGGAGTGTCGTTGAGGTTCCAGTGCTGCACGAGCGCGGCCTGCCCGCCAACGTGCCTCGTTACACTCGCTCGATGCCTCCCGTCGTGGACACGTTTCCGCTCGGTCCATACCAGGCGAACTGTTACGTCGTCCGCACCGAGCGCGGTGTTTCCGACGCCGCAGTCGTCGATCCGGGCGCCGACCCGGGGCAGCTGCGGCTCGACCTCGCCCGCATCGGCGCGAGCTGTAACGCGATTCTCGTCACGCACGCCGATGTCGACCACATCGGCGGCGTCGCCGAGCTTGCGGACGGGACGGATGCCGAGGTCTGGGCTCCCGCGGGCGAGGTCGAGGCGATGCGGGAGGGTGTCACACGCGGCGGGATGCGCGTCCCGCCCCACGATCCCGCGCACGTCGTCACCGGCGGCGACACGGTCGAGGTCGCAGGAATGACGTTCGACGTCGTCGACGTTCCGGGCCACTCGTCCGGGCACGTCGCCTTCTTTGTCGACGGCGCCCTCTTCAGCGGAGACCTGCTCTTTGCCGGCTCCGTCGGGCGCGTCGACCTGCCCGGCGGCGACTGGGACGCGCTCGTCGCGTCCGTGCGCGGACTGCTCGAGCGCTACGCGCCGGACACGATCGTGTACCCGGGGCACGGCCCGCGGACGACGCTCGGCGTCGAGCTCGCGCGCAATCCCTTCCTCGCGGAGCTGCGCGCTTGACGGCGCGCATCGAAGCGCCGCGCGGCACGCACGACGTCCTTCCCTCCGACCAGCCGCTCTGGCAGAAGGTGACGGGGGAGATGGAGCGCCTGTGCGCGCTCTACGGCTACCGCCGCATCCAGACGCCGGTGTTCGAGGACACGGAGCTCTTCGCACGCACGTCGGGCGCCGGCTCCGACATCGTCCAGAAGGAGATGTACACGTTCGAGGATCGCAGCGACCGCTCGTTGACGCTGCGCCCCGAGGGAACGGCGCCGATCTGCCGCGCGTACGTCCAGCACGGGATGCACCGCGAGCCGCAGCCGGTGAAGCTGTTCACGATCGCGCCGATGTACCGGTACGCGGCGCCGCAGCGCGGCCGCTACCGCGAGCACTGGCAGCTCTCGCTCGAGTGCATCGGCTCCGCCGACCCGTCCGTGGACGCGGAGGTGATCCAGTACTACGACGCGCTCCTGCGCGCGCTCGGCATCACGAAGTTCGAGCTCCAGCTCAACTCCATCGGCGACCGCGAGTGCCGGCCGGCGTACATCGAGCGGCTGAACGAGTGGCTCGACGCGCACGCGGACGTCCTCGACGAGGACGCGAGGCAGAAGCGCGCGACGAGCCCGTTACGCGTCTTCGACGTGAAGAACGAGCGGGTGCGTGTGGCGCTCGAGGATGCGCCGAAGATCGGCGACTCGTTGTGCGAAGCGTGCACGGAGCACTTCGCGCGCGTGCTCGCGTACCTCGACGAGTACGGCGTCCCGTACACGCTCGTGCCGACGCTCGTGCGCGGCATCGACTACTACACGCGCACGACGTTCGAGTTCCTCGGGCCGGACGAGAGCGCGCAGGCGTCGACGATCTGCGGCGGCGGCCGCTACGACTATCTCGTCGAGGAGATCGGCGGCCCGCCGACGCCCGGCATCGGCTTCGGCGCCGGCATCGAGCGGCTCGTCCTGTCGCTCGAGCTCGAGGGCGTCGAGGCGGAGGCTCCGCTGCTCGACGTCTTCTTCGCCGTCGAGGAGGGCCAATCGGCGCTCGCGGCCGTCTACGAGCTGCGCAAGGCCGGCGTGAGCGCCGACGTCGATCACGCCGGCCGCTCGCTGAAGGGCCAGCTGACGTACGGTCAGAAGCACGCGCGCGCGACCGTCGTCGTCGACTCGGACGGATGGACGCTACGGCGCGCGGGCGAGCTCGACGTCGCTGTCCGCGACGTCGACCATCTGAGGGAGCTCCTGTGAGCTGGCGCAACCGCATGTGCGGCGAGCTGGGCCCTGCCGACGCGGGGACACGAGTGACCCTCGCCGGGTGGGCGAACGCGCGGCGCGACCACGGCGGGCTCGTCTTCATCGACCTGCGCGACCACACGGGCGCAATCCAGCTCGTCGTCCGGCCGGAGGACAATCCCGTCGCGCACGACGTGCGGAACGAGTTCGTCCTCCAGGCCGAAGGCGAAGTCGTCGCCCGCGCGCCGGACGCCGTCAATCCGAACATCCCGACCGGCGAGGTCGAGGTGCAGGTCGACACGCTGCGCATCCTCTCGCCGTCGGAGCCGCTCCCGTTCCAGATCGGCGACGAGAGCGTCGACGAGGTGCTGCGCCTGCGCTACCGCTATCTCGACATGCGGGGCGAGCGCATGCAGCGCAACCTGCGACTCAACCACACGATCATCGGCGCCATCCGCCGGGAGATGGACTCGCTCGGCTTCGTCGACGTCTGGACGCCGAGCATGACGAAGGGGACGCCGGAGGGCGCGCGCGACTTCCTCGTGCCCGTGCGCCTGCAGCCGGGGACGTTCTACGCGCTCGCGCAGTCGCCACAGCTCTTCAAGCAGCTGTGCATGGTCGGCGGGCTCGACCGCTACTACCAGATCGCCACGTGCTGGCGCGACGAGGATCTCCGCGCGGACCGGCAGTTCGAGTTTCGACAGCTCGACCTCGAGATGTCGTTTGTCGAGCGCGAGGACGTGCTCGACGTGCTCGAGCGCTGCATGGTCGCGTCGTTCGAGGCTGTCGACCGCGAGCCGCCGCAGCGGCCGTTCTTGCGCATGCAGTACGCAGAGGCGCTCGCGCGCTACGGCACCGACAAGCCCGACCTCCGCTTCGGGCTCGAGATCGAGGACGCGACTGAGCTGACGCGCGGCTCGCAGTTCGCCGTGTTCGCGAACGCCCCATGTGTCCGCTACATCGTCGTTCCGCGCACGTTCTCCCGCAGCGAGCACGCGCGGCTCGAGGAGATCGCGAAGGAATGGGGGGCCAAGGGCCTCGCCCAGCTCGGGCAGATCTCGAAGTTCCTCTCGGAAGAGGAGATCGCTGCATTCGGCGTCGAGGAAGGCTCGACCGCGCTCTTCGTCGCGGACGAGGAGCCCCTCGTCGCGCGCGTGCTCGGCGGCCTCCGCATCCATCTCGGCCGCGAGCTCGGCCTCGCCGAGACGGGGGAGGACGTCCTCCACTGGGTCGTCGACTTCCCGCTCTTCGAGCATGACGAGGACACCGGGCGCTGGACGTTCATGCACCACCCGTTCACCGCGCCGATGCCCGGGCACGAGAGCTTCGAGCAGGATCCCGCGTCGGCGCTCAGCCAGCACTACGACCTGATCTGGAACGGGTGGGAGCTCGGCTCCGGCTCGATCAGGATCCACAACGCGGAGGTGCAGCAGGCGATCTTCCGCGTCATGGGCCTCGACGCGGCGGAGCAGCGCGCGAAGTTCGGGTTCCTCCTGGATGCGCTCGAGATGGGCGCGCCACCGCACGGCGGTTTCGCGGCCGGCATCGACCGCGTGGTCGCGCTGATGGCCGGCGAGCCCGACATCCGCCAGGTCATCGCCTTTCCCAAGGTGGCGAGCGGCTCCGACCCCCTCACGGGCGGCCCGACCCCGATGCCCGACTCGGTGCTGCGGGAGCTCGGCATCAAGTCGATCGTTGAACCGGCCGACAACTAAGTCATACTTGTCGCCATGTCGTCCGAGACCCCCAATCCGCAGCAGGGTGCATCGCAGCTGACCGCGCTTCCGAGCGTCGAGGACATTCCTCGCGCCGGAGACGGGCTGGACGCGAACGCGGTCCGCGAGGCGTTCGACGCGTTCCGGCGTCACGTCGCGCAGCTCCAGGCGCAGCTGCGCGTGCTCCAGGCCGCAGGCAGCCGACAGGGTGGGGGCGAGGCGAGCGGCCATGCGGTGCGCATGGACGCGCTGCATCTCATTCGCGCCGCTGCCGAGTTCGCAGACACGATCGAGCGCGACGCGCAGAACGCGTCGGCCGCCCAGCTTTCGCGCGTCGAGCAGGAGATCACGCGCCGGCACGAGCACGTCGCCGACCGCGAGACCGCGGTCGAGCGCTCGCAGCAGGAGACGGACCGTCAAAAGGCCGAAACCCTCAACGCCGCGCGCAACGAGGCCCGGGAGCTGCTCTCGCGCGCGCAAGCGGATGCGGCGCGTGAGCTGCAGGAGGCCGAGGCGCGCGGCGCCCGCCTGCTCGAGCAGTCCCGCCACCAGGCGACCGAGCTGACGAACTCCGCCCGCGCCGAGGTCGAGCAGACGCTCGAGTGGGCGCGGACGCAGGCGCGCGCCGTCATCGCCCGCGCGCAGCACGGCGCGGAGCAGCTGCTCGCGGCCGCCGGCCTCGGGCAGGACCGTATCGCCGAGGTCGCCGCCGCCATCATGCGCTCCGCCGAGGAATCGGCCGAGGCACGGACGCTGCCGCCGACGGCGGCCCTCGCGGGCGCACCGGCGGAGGACGAAGCCGAAGCGCAGAGCGCAGAGCCGGACGGCGTGGAGCCGTCCGAGCCGCAACCGTAACCTGCCGGACATGAGGCCACTCTTCGGGGCCCGGACGGTCGTGGAGGCGGCGTTCCTCGTCGCCGTCCCTGTCATCGCACTCGAGGTCGGACTTAGCTGGCCCGTCATCATCGGCGCCGGCGCGGTCGCGTACCTGCTCGTCCTCGCGGTCGAGGGCGCGATCTGGCGCGACGGCAAGCGTCGCACCACCGCCATGCCGGCAGCGGCGCCGGAGGCTCCGGCTGTGACGAACGCCGACCACGTGCGTGTCATCCGCACCGAGGCAGAGCCCGTCCCTGCGCCGGCGCCGGAACCGGTGCCCGTCTCGGTGGCGGCGCCCGAGCCGGAACCAGTTCCCCTTCCTGCGCCGCCGGTGCTCGCGGCCGTCCCTGCTCCGCCGCCTCCGCCCCTCACTCCGGCACCCGAGCCGGAGCCCGTGCCGGCGGCGGCTGTCATCCGCATCGGCGGGCCGAGGCAGTGGAACGTCTGGGATCTCGAGCGCGTCACACGCGAGCACGCGGGCGGCGATCCGATCGCCGACGAAGAGCGCACGTTCCTTCTTCTGTATCTGCGCGACTTCGCCGGCCCCGACGGGCTGCTGCCCGTCGACTTCGACGACCTCGTCCGGCAGAGCTTCGGCGGGCTCGTTGCCAACCTGTGACGGCGGCTCGGCGCGCCGTCGCACTTGCGACCGTCGCTGTGCTCGCCGTCGCGATCGCGGCCTACGTCGGCCATCGCCATCGCCATCACTCGACGCTTCCCGCCGGCGCCGGCCCCTGGAACGCCGCGCTCGCCGCGCCGTTTCAGAAGACAGGGCGCACCGCGTGCGGCGTCGTGATGGGTGCGGGCACCGTCGGCGTCGGCCATCCGGTCCTGCCGTGCGGCGTCCGTCTCTACGTCCGCTACGGCGACCGGACCGTGCTGACGACGGTGATCGACCGCGGCGACGTTCCGCCCGGCCGGGAGCTCAACCTCACGCCGAAGCTGGCGGAGCTCCTCGGCGTCCAGGGCGCCCAGACCGTGCGGTGGCGCTTCACGCGGTAATGTGTGAAGCGGGTCCGGGCCGAATGGTGAACCAACAGCACCATGAAGGGAACCCGCGTCCGTCTTCGCGGCGGCAGGGTACCCACCTGTTTCGACAGGTTCCCTAGGTCCGGGCCCACTACTTTCATGTTCGAGACGTTCGGAGACTCCACGCGGGACGGCGAGTGGGCCGCGGTTCGGCTCCTCGTCGACGGCGACCGCATCGTCGAGGCTGACGCGCCCGGCCTCGATCGCGAGCTCGCCGGGCTGACGCTGCTCGAGGCGGCGGCGGTCGGCAGAGAGACGCTCGCCGTCGATGCGCTCGCGAACGCACTCGGGCCGATCTTCCGCGCCGAACCGCACGCCGGCCGCACGGCGGTGGCGATGAGCGGCGGCGTCGACAGCGCCGTCGCGCTCCTGCGCGCGCTGCCGAATGCAATCGGCGTGACGCTTCGTCTCTGGCTCGATCCCGCGGGGCCGAGCGCGGAGCGCGCCTGCTGCTCGCCCGAAGCGGTCATCGCCGCGCGTGAGACGTGCCACCGCCTCGGCGTTCCGCACGTCACGCTCGATCTGCGCGAGGAGTTCCGGGACGCGATCGTGTCGCCGTTCCTCGACGGGTACGCGAACGGCGAGACGCCGAATCCGTGCATCCGGTGCAACGGCGCGTTCCGCTTCGACGAGCTGTTCGCGTTCATGCAGCGTGCGGGCTGTGAACGACTGGCCACGGGCCATTACGCACGAGTCGTGAGCCATCGTGGTCGCACGCTTCTAGGACGCGCCACGGATCCGCACAAGGACCAGTCGTACATGCTTGCCGCGCTCGATCCCGATCTCCTCGACCGCATCTGGTTCCCGCTCGGGGAGCAGGACAAGGAAGCGACACGCGAAGAAGCCGAACGCGCCGGCCTCGCGGTCGCCCGCCGCGCCGAGAGCCAGGAGGCGTGCTTCCTCGCCGGCGACGACTACCGCTCGTTCCTCTCGCGGCACGGGCTCGACTCGCAGCGCGGCGCAATCGTCGACGCCGGCGGCAACGAGATCGGCTCGCACGAAGGCGCCTGGGGCTACACGCCGGGGCAGCGCCGCGGCATCGGCGTCGTCGCCGAGCGGCCCTTGTACGTGCTCGACACCGACGCGCGGACGAACACCGTCGTCGTCGGCCCGCACGAGGCGCTCGCCCGCCGCCGCGTGTCCGCTGCGGGCCGCCTGTACGTCCCCGCCGGGCGCGTCGACGCGAAGCTCCGCTACCGCTCGCCGGCCGTCGCCGCGACCGTGTCCGGCACCGAAACCGGTTTCGACCTCGAGCTGGACGAGCCCGCGTATGGCGTCGCCCGCGGCCAGGCGGCCGTTCTCTACGAAGGCGACGCGGTCGTCGGCTGTGGAAGCGTGACCGCCGCAGCCTGTCGCTAGGATCCTCCGGGAATGCTCGTCGCCGCATTCACGTGGGGGGATCTCTGGCGACTCGCCCTCGCTGTCTTCCTCCTCGCTGTGGGGTTGGGCTCGGCCTACCTCCTCGCCCGCCTCGGCGGAACCGCCGGGCGCCTTTCCGCGTTCATCTCCGGAGCGGAGCAGGAGATCCTGCCCGTCCTCAACAAGGTCGGAGGCAGCGTGGATCGGGTCAACAGGCAGCTCGACAAGGTCGACCGCATGACAGATAGCGCAGTCGACGCGGTCGACAGCGTCGACACCGCCGTGCGAACGGTGAGCCATGCGGTCACGCGCCCCGTGCAGAAGGTGTCGGGCTTCGCGGCCGGCGTCAGCTACGGCGCCGCCGACTTCAAGGCGAAGCGCGACTGGAAGCACGCGGTGCAGTCCGGCAAGGACGCGGCGGCGCGCCGCGAGCAGGAGCTGGAGGATGAGCTCGGTGAGTGACGAGATCACATTGGTCGTTCCCGCGCAGGAGGACTTTCGCCCGATCGTGCACCTCGTCGTCGGCGGCCTTGCGGTGCGCCTCGACTTGACGATGGACGCGCTCGAGGATCTCCAGGTCGCGCTCGACGCGCTGCTCTCGCGGCGTGACGACGACGGCGAGGTCAACGTCGGGATCGTCTTCGACGACCAGACGATGAGCGCGACGGTCGGGCCGCTTCCGTCCGCGGTGCTCGTCGACTTCGAGCGCGACGGCAACGATCTCGGCCTGCGGCGTGTTCTGGAAACGGTGTGCGAGGCGGTCGAGGTGGAGGAGCGCGGAAGCGACGCCTGGGTCGTCCTGACAAAGCAAACGGGGGGCTAGGAGTGCCGCGTCTCGACGACAAGATCTTGCTGCGGAAATATCACGAGCAGGGTGACCTGCAAGCGCGTGAGCAGCTGATCGAGCAGTACATGTCGCTCGTGCGCTCCCTCGCGCGCCGGTACTCGTATCGCGGCGAGCAGCTCGAGGACCTCGTTCAGATCGGCGCCATCGGGTTGATCAAGGCGATCGACCGCTTCGACATCGAGCGCGGCGTCGAGCTGACGACGTACGCGACGCCGAACATCATCGGCGAGATCAAGCGCCACTTCCGCGACAAGGGCTGGGCCGTGCGCGTCCCGCGCGGCCTCCAGGAGCTGAACGTGCAGCTCTCGCGGCTCGTCGAGCAGCTCACCGTACAGCTCAGCCGCTCGCCGACGATTCCCGAGCTCGCGGCTGCGGCCGGCGCGCAGGAAGAAGAAGTGCTCGAGGCGCTCGAGTCCGGCCGCGCCTACTCGTCGCTCTCGCTGTCGTCCGGCGGCGGCGACGGCGAGGACGAGCTCGATCCGCTCGAGTCGATCGGGACGATCGAGCACCAGTACGAGGTGTCCGAGGACCGCGCCGTGCTCGCTCCCGGGTTCCGCGCGCTCGACGAGCGCGAGCGGAAGATCCTCCAGCTGCGATTCTTCGACGGCTTGACGCAGTCGCAGATCGCGCAGCAGGTCGGCATCTCGCAGATGCACGTGTCGCGGCTCATCCGCCGCTCGCTCGAGAAGATCCGGGCCGAGATCGCTGCGGACGAGACGGAGGCTACGCAGCCCCGGCGCTGAACCCGAAGCTCAGCAGGCGCGTCCCGTCGGCGTACATGTTCGGGTCGTCGAGCAGGACGGCGATGAGCGTGTGCCCGTGCCGCGTCGCCGAGACGGCGAGGCAGTCGCCGGCCGCGTGCGTGTAGCCGGTCTTGATCCCGTCCGCGCCCGGATAGAAGCGGAGCATGAGGTTGTTGTTGACGTAGATCTTCGAGTACGTCGGTGCGCTCCACGCGACGTGGATGATCTTCGTGCGCACGACCTCGTCGAACCGCTCGTTGCGGAGCGCGACGCGCGAGAGCGCCGCCACGTCCCACGCGCTCGAGTAGTTGTCGCGGTCGACGACGCCGCTCGGTGTGATGAAGTGCGTGTCGTGCAGGCCGAGCCTGTGCGCCTCGTCGTTCATCTCGCGGACGAACGTCCACTTGTCGCCGCCCGTTGCAATCGCGAGCGCGAGAGCATCGTCGTTCCCGGAGTAGAGCAGCATTGAGTAGAAGAGCTTCCACGCCTGCACCTTCTCGCCGGCGCGCAGCCCCTCACGGACGAGTGGGACGCGCGGCACCGACTTGTCGACGGTGACGACGTCGTGCGGCGCGAGCTTCTGGAACGCGAGGAGCGCGGTCATGATCTTCGTCAGCGACGCGACCTTGCGCCGCTCGTGCATTTTCGATCCCCAGATGACCCGGCCGCTGTCCGCGTCGACGACGATGGCGGCGGCGGCGCTGAGCGGCGGCGAGAACGGGTGCCGGACGATGTCGTCGCCGCTGAGCAGGTGATCCGGTGCCATCGGCACCGCCCGCTCGGTGTGCACGGCCGGCGGCGCGTCGACGACGATCGGCCCGGAGGCGGCCGTCGTGTTCACCGTCGCGGCCGGGCGGCGCGTTCCCGCCCACGCGCCGGCGACGAGCGCCGCGAACACGAGGAGGCCCACGGGAAGAAGCCGCCGCAGGCGGTAACGCTTCCGAGGTCCCACCCGCCGAGCATACGTCGGACTCCGGCGGACATCGAACCACGTGCGATGCGATACGATCGAACCGCTCGGAATCCGGCGCCGTCGATCCAAGGAGCGGAGATGCGCCACGCATTCATGTCCATCGAAAGGGCCTTCATGACCTACTCGGAGGGTATGACGCGTGTCGCACTTGAACCTGGGGATCCTGGCGCATGTAGACGCCGGTAAGACAACTCTCACCGAACGACTGCTGTTCCTCGCAGGCGTGATCGACGCGCCCGGAAGCGTCGACCACGGGACGACGCAGACCGACTCGCTCGAGCTCGAGCGCGCACGCGGGATCACGATCAAGAGCGCCGTCGTCGCGTTCTCGATCGGCGACGTCAAGGTCAACCTCATCGACACACCGGGCCACCCGGACTTCATCGCCGAGGTGGAGCGTGTTATCGGCGTGCTCGACGGTGCGGTGCTCGTGATCTCCGCGGTCGAGGGCGTGCAGCCGCAGACGCCGCTCCTCATGCGCGCGCTGCAGCGCCTCCGGATCCCGACGGTGCTCTTCGTCAACAAGATGGACCGGATGGGCGCCGACGGCGCGCGGACGCTCGGCGGGATCCGCGAGCGGCTGAGCGTCGCCGCCGTCGCCGCCGGCGACGCGAGGGCGCTCGCCGAGCAGCTGGCCGAGAATGACGAAGAGCTCCTCGCCCGGCTCGTGGACGGCGCGCACGTCGCGCCCGAGCGCGTGCGGACGGCGTTGCGGGAGCAGACGCGCGGATGCCTCGTGCATCCCGTCTTCTTCGGCTCGGCGATCACCGGGGCAGGCGTGCCCGAGCTCCAGACGGCTCTTGCCGAGTTGCTCCCCGTCGACGACGCCGATCCGGAGGGGCAGCCCGGGGGTCGCGTGTTCAAGATCGAGCGCAGCGCCGGAGGCGAGAAGGTCGCGTACGTGCGGATGTTCTCCGGCGCGCTGCGCACGCGCGACCGCGTGCGCGTCGACGGCGGCGCCGAGGTGAAGGTCACGGCGATCGACGTCTTCGACGCGGGCGCCGAGCAGCGACGGCAGATCGTCTCCGCCGGCGAGATCGCGAAGATGCACGGGCTCGGCGGCGTCCGCATCGGCGACGCCGTCGGCGAGACGCGTGCGGGCGCCGCCGTCCGGGAGTTCGCTCCGCCCACGCTCGAAGCAGCCGTCGAGCCGGTCGACGCGGACGACCGCGCGCGGTTGCGCGTCGCGCTCGTCCAGCTCGCCGAGCAGGACCCGCTCATCGATATCCGCCAGAACGAGCGGTCGGGCGAGCTGTCGGTCTCGCTGTACGGCGATGTGCAGAAGGAGGTGATCGAAGCGACGCTCGCGTCCGACTACGCGATTGCGGTTCGCTTCCGCGAGACGACCCCGATCTACGTCGAGCGGCCGCGGCGCGCGGGCGAGTGGACCGAGGAGCTCCATGCCGACAGCAACCCGTTCTCCGCCTGCGTCGGGCTGCGGATCGAGCCCGCGCCGGCCGGCTCCGGAACGGCGTTCATCCTCGCGGTCGGCACGTCGACGATCCCGCTCTACGCCTACAAGAGCGTCGAGAACTTCACGGCGTGCATGCAGTCGTACGTCGCAGAGACGTTCGAGGAAGGGATGTACAGCTGGCCGGTCGTCGACTGCGTCGTGACGATGATCGCGTGCGCGTACGCGTCCGCCGACGGGCCGCCGTCGCGGCGCGGGCCGATGAGCATGCCGAACGACTACCGCCGGCTCACGCCGATCGTCCTCATGCACGCGCTCGAGCGGGCAGGGACGATCGTGTGCGAGCCGATGCTCCGCGCGCGCATCGACGTGCCTGCCGAGAGCCTCGGCGCCTCGATCGCCTGCGTCGGCCGTCTGGGCGGCGTCGCGGAGCCGCCGGTCGTCGAGGGGCGGACGGCGACGCTCCTGGCCGTCGTCGCCGCAGCCCGCTCGCAGGAGCTCCAGCGGCAGCTCGCGTCGGCGACCCACGGCGAAGGAGTGATGGAGACGTCGTTCGGCGGATACGAGCCGGTCGACGGCGAGCCGCCGCGGCGCGAGCGGACGACGCCGAACCCGCTGAACCTCCAGGAGTACATGCTCGCGCTGGCCCGCAAGACGCGAACCTAGGAGGGCGCGGCGGGGTGGTGCTCGACACAGCTGCCACGTCGCCGTGCCCTCCTACAATGGCGCGATGCGGACGACGGCCGAGATTCGCGAGGGATTCCTCTCCTTCTTCGAAGAGAACGGGCATCTCCGCCGCCCGTCGGCGTCGCTCGTCCCGCGCGCCGACGACCGCTCGACGCTGCTGACGACGGCCGGCATGCAGCCGCAGATGCCGTTCTTCCTCGGACGCGAGAAGCCGCCCGCGCCGCTGACGACGACGGCGCAGAAGGTCTTCCGCACGCCCGACATCGACGAGGTGGGCCTCGACACGTTTCACCTGACGTTCTTCGAGATGCTCGGCAACTTCTCGTTCGGCCAGTACTTCAAGGAGGGTGCGATCGCGTACGCGACCGACTTCATCCAGGCGCATCTGAGGCTCGACTGGGAGCGCATCTGGGTGAGCGTCCACGCCGGCGACCCCGAGCTGAGGCTGGGCCCCGACGAGGAGGCGATCCGGCTCTGGGAGGCGATCGGCATCCCACCGGAGCGCATCGTTCCGCTGCCCTCGTCGGACAACTTCTGGTCGGTCGGCGGTCCCGGCCCGTGCGGCCCCGACTCCGAGATCTTCTTCGACTTCGGCGAGGAGACCGGCTGCGGCGAGCCGGACTGCCGGCCCGGCTGCACGCGCTGCGAGCGCTTCCTCGAGTTTTGGAACCTCGTGTTCATGGCGTACGAGCAGCATCCGGACGGGACGCTCACCGACCTCCCTGCGCAGAACGTCGACACCGGCATGGGCCTCGAGCGGATCGCGCGGATCGTGCAGCAGGTGCCGTCCGTCTACGACACCGACGGCTATCAGACGATCATGCAGTGGGTCGCGTCGGAGTCCGGCGTCGCGTACGGCGACTCGCCGGACGCAACGAAGGCGCATCGCGTGCTCGCCGACCACGGCCGCGGCATGACGTTCCTCGTCTCCGACGGCGTGACGCCGTCGAACGAAGGCCGCGGCTACGTCCTGCGCCGCGTCATCCGCCGCGCCGCGCAGCACGGGCAGCGCATCGGCATGCAGCCGCCGTTCCTCGCGGGCCTAGCCGACGCGGTCATTGAGCAGATGGGCGATGCGTATCCCGAGCTGCGCGAGCATGCGAAAGAGATCCGGCAAGTGCTGACCGCCGAGGAGGAGCGGTTCGGCGAGACGCTCGAGCGCGGGATGAAGGTGTTCGAGGAGGCCGCGGCGCGCGGCAAGATCACAGGCGACGACGCGTTCACGCTGCAGGCGACGTACGGCTTCCCGATCGAGCTGACGCAGGAGCTCGCGCGCGAGCGCGGGCTCGGCGTCAACGACGAGGAGTACACGAGGCTGTTCGAGGAGCACCGCGAGATCTCGCGTCGCACGAGCGGCGTCAGCGTCGACGTCCGCTTCGCGGGCGCGCCGCGCACAGAGTTCGTCGGGTACGAGCGCACGGAGGTGGCGACGGCGATCGTCGCGTACGCCGATCTCGGTGACGGCCTCTTCCAGGCGAAGCTCGAGCGCTCGCCGTTCTATCCCGCCGGCGGCGGCCAGGTGTCCGACATCGGCGTCATCCGCAAGGACGATGGGACGGAGGCGGACGTCGTGGAGCTCATCCGGCTCGACAACGACCAGGAGATCGTCTTCCGCGGCGAGGGCTTCGCCGAGAGCGACCGCGTCGTCGCGACCGTGCCGTGGAACGTGCGCTTCCCGACGATGGCGAACCACACGGCGACGCACGTCCTGCACGAGAGCCTGCGCGAGGTGCTCGGCGAGCACGTGAAGCAGGCCGGCTCGGCTGTCCGTCCCGACAAGCTGCGGTTCGACTTCACGCATCCGCAGGCGCTGACGACGGAGGAGCGCGCGGAGGTCGAGCGGCGCGCGAACGAGAAGATCTTCGAGAACCTCACCGTCCGCACGTATGAGACCACGATCGACGAGGCGCGCAAGCTCGGCGCGATGATGCTCTTCGGCGAGAAGTACGGCAACATCGTCCGCATCGTCGACATCGGCGGCTGGTCGATCGAGCTCTGCGGCGGCACACACGTCCGCTCGACCGCGGAGATCGGACCGCTCGTCATCCTCGGCGAGAGCTCCGTCGGCTCCGGAGCACGGCGCATCGAGGCGGTGACGGCCGGCGAGGCGTACGCGCTGCTGCACGAGCGGGCACGTGAGGCCGACGGGCTACGCGGCGACCTGGAGCGTGCGCGCAAGGAGAAGCCGAAGCCGCAGGCGGAGGCCGGATACACCGTGAGCGAGCGCGTCGACGGCGTCGTGCTCGCGGAGACGCAGGATCTCCAGCCCGGGCCGCTGCGGGATCTCTCCGACCGGATCCGTCAGCAGGAGAAGGCGGACGGCGCGATCGTCGCCTCGGTCACCGACGGGCGCGTGCACATCGTCGTCAACGTCGCCGAGAGCGTCGGCGTCGACGCGGCCGAACTCGCCGCGGAGATGGGCCAGATCG
>JBOGZQ010000210.1:0-8033 GCA_050697375.1 Gaiellaceae bacterium
GTCCGACCCGGTCTAGCGCTTCCGCAACTGGCTGCGGGCGAACGCCGACATCACGGACGAGGAGGAGGACGAGATCTCGGTCGGCGTGAAAAAGCTCCTGAACGACGCGCTCCAGCGCGCGGACGACTCGCCCATGCCCGATCCGTCCGACCTTTTGAGCGGCGTCTACGCGACCGCCGAGGACCTCGACACCCCGCACCACAAGTAATGGCAGAGCTCACGTATCTCCAGGCGATCTCGGACGGGCTGCGCACCGAGATGCGGCGCGACAAGCGCGTCTTCCTCATCGGAGAGGACGTCGGCGTGTACGGCGGCGCCTTCAAGGTGTCGCTCGGCTTCCAGGAGGAGTTCGGGCCCTGGCGCGTCATCGACGCGCCGCTCGCCGAGACCGCGATCATGGGCGCCTGCACTGGCGCGTCGATGATGGGTCTCCGGCCGGTGGCCGAGATGCAGTTCGCCGACTTCGTCTCCTGCGCGTGGGACCACCTCGTCACCGTCGCGGCGAAGCAGCGCTGGCGCGCGGGCACGCCCGTGCCGATCGTGCTGCGGCTCCCCTCCGGCGGCGGCTTCTCGGGCGGCCCGTTCCACTCGCAGAACCCCGAGTCGTCGTTCGCGCACATCCCGGGCCTCAAGTGCGTCTGCCCGGCCACGCCGGAGGACGCCAAGGGGCTGCTCATCAGCGCGATCGAGGACCCGAACCCGGTCCTCTACTTCGAGCACAAGCACCTGTACCGCCGCATCAAGGGCGAGGTGCCCGAGGAGCGCTACACGGTGCCGATCGGCAAGGCGCGCACGCACCGCGAGGGCAGCGACCTGACGGTCATCACCTGGGGCGCGATGGTCTACACAGCCGACGCGGCGGCGCAGCAGCTCGACGCCGACGGGGTATCGGTCGAGGTGGTCGACCTTCGCTCGGTGATGCCGTGGGACAAGGCCGCGGTGCTCGAGTCGGTGCGCAAGACGTCGAAGGTGCTCGTGCTGCACGAGGACAACCGCACCGGCGGCTTCGGCGCGGAGATCGCGGCGACGATCGGCGAGGAGGCGTTCGAGGACCTCGACGCGCCGGTGAAGCGCATCGCCGCGCCCGACACGCCCGTCCCGTTCTCGCCGCCGCTGGAGAAGGCCTTCATCCAACAGGTCGACGACGTCGTCGCCGGACTGCGCGAGCTCGCGGAGTATTGATGGCCACCGAGACCGCAGTCGACGTCGTCATGCCGCAGATGGGCGTCTCCGTCTCCGAGGGGACGATCACAAAGTGGCTGAAGCGCGAGGGCGAGCAGGTCGAGGCCGACGAGCCGCTGCTCGAGATCTCGACTGACAAGGTCGACACCGAGGTGCCGAGCCCAGTGTCGGGGACGCTGACGCAGATCCTCGCCCAGGAAGGCGAGACGGTGGACGTCGGCACGAAGATCGCCCAGATCGGAGGCGCCGCCGGTGTTTCGACTGCTCCTACCCCTGAGCCCGAGGCGGCGCCCGAGCCCGAGCAGGCCGCTCAGCCGGTCACGGAGGAGCCCGCCGTGCCCGTGCAGCAGCCGTCCGGCAACGGCAAGTTCGTCTCGCCCGTCGTCGCGCGCATCGCCGCCGAGCACGGCATCGACCCGGGCCAGGTGCCGGGTACCGGCCGCGGCGGCCGCGTGACGAAGCAGGACATCCTTGCGTTCGTCGAGCGGCCCGCGCCTGCCGCGGCTCCGGCGGCGGCGCCCGCTGCCGAGCGGGCCCCAAAGCCTGCGCCCGCACCGCCGGTGCCGGCGGCGGAGCCCCAGGTCGGCGAGACCGTCGAGCCGGTGACGCCCATGCGACGCGGCATCGCCGACCACATGCGCCGCTCCCTCGATACGGCCGCGCACGTCACGAGCACGATCGAGGTCGACATGTCGAAGATCGTCGCCGCGCGGGGCGTGCTGAAGAGCGAGTACCAGTCATCCTACGGCGTCAACCCGACGTACCTCGCGTTCATCGCGCGCGCGACCGTCGACACGCTGAAGAACTACCCGTACATCAACGGCGAGCTGCGCGGCGACTCGATCGTCACACGCAAATTCGTCAACCTCGGCATCGCGGTCGAGCTTGCAGAGGGCAAGGGTCTCATCGTCCCGGTGATCAAGAACGCGGAGACGATGAACCTGCTCGGCATCGCGAAGGCGATCGCCGACCTCGCCTCGCGTGCGCGCGACAAGAAGCTCGTGCCCGACGACGTCGCCGGCGGCACGTTCACGATCACGAACCCGGGCGGCTACGGCACCTTCCACGGGACGCCGGTGATCAACCAGCCGCAGTCCGCGATTCTCGGGACCTACGCGCTCGTCAAGCGCCCGTGGGTGATCACCGACGAGACCGGGAACGACGCGATCGCGATCAAGCCGATGATGAACATCACGCTGACGTACGACCATCGCCTCGTCGACGGCGCGTACGCGGGCCGCTTCCTGCGCGACCTGCGCGAGCGGCTCGAGTCCTGGGAAGGCGACGGCGGCTAGCTCGCAGCGGATCGTCCCGTTCCTCGGGTACGAGGACGCCGCCGGCGCGATCGACTGGCTCTCGGCGGCGTTCGGAGCGGTCGAGGACCGTGAGAGCCGCTACGAGGAGGACGGGCGCATCACCCACGCGGAGCTCGACCTCGAGGGCTCAACGGTCTACCTCTCGACACCTGCCGGGTACGTCGGCCCGAAGCGGCACCGCGAGACGTGCGACGCAGCCCGGGCGATGTACGACAATCCGTGGGTGATCGACGGCAACTTCGTCGAGGTCGCCGACGTCGACGCACACGCCGCGCGGGCCCGTGCGCACGGCGCGACGATCCTCCGCGGACCGGATGAGCCCGGCATCGGCTTCCGCTTCTACACGGCGGAGGACGTCGAGGGGCACCGCTGGATGTTCGGACAGCGGATCTGATGGCGTACGTCCTCCACCTCGGAAAGGTGCCCTACGGCGAAGCCTGGGACCTGCAACGCTCGCTGGCAGGCGCGGTCTCGCAGGGCGCCATTCCCGACACGGTGCTCTTCCTCGAGCACCCACCCGTCGTCACCCTCGGCCGCCGCACCGACGAGAGCGCCGAGCTGCACGTCCCCGAGAACGCGGAGGTCGAGGTCGTCGAGACCGACCGCGGCGGAAAATCGACGTTTCACGGGCCGGGGCAGCTCGTCTGCTACCCGATCCTCGACCTCAAGCGGCACGGCCGGGACGTGAAGCGATACGTGCGCAACCTCGAAGAGGCGATCATCCGAACCTGCGCCCCGTTCGACGTCGTGGGCGAGCGGATCGACGGGCTCACCGGCGTGTGGCTCACGCGACCGCCCCGCAAGATCGCGTCGATTGGCGTGCACGTGTCGCGCTGGGTGACGACGCACGGCTACGCGCTCAACGTCGACCTCGACCCGTCGCCGTTCACCGAGTGGATCACGGCCTGCGGGCTCGAGGACGCGATGTTCACGACGATCGCGCAGGAGGCGGCGCAGCCGGTCACCGTCGACGACGTGCGCCCACAGGCGGTCGCTGCGATCGAAGAGGCGTTCGGCCTCCAGCTCGAGGAGCTGCCGGCCGAGGACGGCGGCGGCCTGTGGCCGCAGCCGCTGCACGCCGGTCTCGCCTAGCGGCGCAGCCCGTCGAAGATGACGTCGGGGTACCGGCTCGCCACGGGTACGAGCTCGAAGATCTCGTCGGCGTCCAGGTCGCGGCGAAGGACTCCCGCCTTCTGAGCGCGCCGAACCACTTCGTGCGCCGCCTTTCCCAGCAGCGCCATCTGCGGTAGCGCTCCACAACGCTCCTTCGACTCGACGAGGGCGCGGTTACGCGCATATGCCTCGGCGGCGGCACGGAAGAAGCCCTCGAAGCCGGCCCACGGGTCGTCCTCGGTGAGCGCAGCCTGCGCGAGCACCAGCATCCGGTCGAGCTCCTTGCCCAGCACCGCATCGAGGAGCGCGTCCTTCGTCGGGAAGCGGCGGAACACGGTTCCGTGGCCGACGCCCGCACGGCGCGCAACCGCGTCGACGCTAACGTCGACGCCGCCCTCGGCGAAGCACTCGCCCGCCGCAACGAGCACGCGATCGAGGTTCCGCTGCGCGTCGGCCCTCATGCGCCGACGGCCACTGCCTCCGTCGCCTCGGCCTCGATGCGCGCCACATGTCGTTTGCGCAGGAGCGCGACCATCAGCACGAGCGCGGCGAGCACGAACACCGCAGCACCGGAGAACGCGTAGTGGAAGCCGTGCACGAGCGCCGACGGAGACGTGCCGTGTGTGCGCCCCGCGGCGATCGTGGACAGGACCGCGAGCCCGAGCGCGCCGCCGATCTGCTGCGAGGTGTTGAAGAGACCCGACGCGAGCCCCTGGTCCTCGTCCTTCAGGCCCGTCGTCGCGACGAGTGTCAGCGGCATGAAGACCGCGCCCATGCCGAGCGACGCGACGAGCATCCCGGGCAGGACGTCCGTCACGTACGACCCGTGGACCGGCATGCGTGCAAAGAGCAGCATCCCGATCGCCGTCAACACCATCCCGACCGCCGCGACCGGCCGCACGCCGATGCGCGGCGCGAGGTTCGAGGCGAGCCCTGCCGAGATCATGATCCCGGCCGTGAACGGCAGGAAGGCGACGCCGGCCTTGAGCGGGTGGTAGCCGAGGACGCGCTGGACGTAGAGGGTGATGAAGAAGAACATCGCGAACATCCCCGAGGCGACGAGGAACATCGTCAGATTCGCCGTCAACAGCGAGCGGGTGCGAAAGATCGAGAGCCGCACGAGCGGGGCGGGCGACCGCTGCTCGAGCACGATGAAGGACGCGAGCAGCGCGAACGCGAGGACGAAGAAGCCGATCGTGGTCGTCGATCCCCAACCGGCGGTCTCGGCCTTCACGATCGCGTAGACGAGCGCCATCAGCCCGCCGGTGACCGTCACCGCGCCGCCGATGTCGTAATGCTTGCGCGCCTGCTCGTCCCTCGACTCGGGAACGAGGCGCAGCGCTGCGAAGAACGCGAACACGCCGACCGGCACGTTGACGAAGAAGATCCACGGCCACGAGAACGACTGCGTCAGCCAGCCGCCGAGCACGAGGCCGAACGCCGACCCGCCGATTGCGATCGCAGCCCAGACGCCGAGCGCCTTGGCGCGCTCCTTCCCTTCGGCGAACGTGGTCGAGATGATCGACAGAGCCGCGGGAGAGACGAGCGCAGCGCCGAGCCCCTGCAGGGCGCGGAAGCCGATGAGCTGCCCGGACGTCCCCGAGAGGCCGTTCAGCAGCGATGCGACGGTGAAGATGACGAGGCCGATGAGGAAGAGGCGTTTGCGCCCGAGCAAGTCGCCGGCACGGCCGCCGAGCAGCAGGAAGCCGCCGAAGACGAGCGTGTACGCGTTGACGATCCACTGGAGGTTCGCCTCGCTCAGGCCGAGGTCTTTCTGAATCGACGGCAGAGCGACGTTCACGATCGTCGCGTCGAGGATGACCATGAACTGCGCGATGCAGATCAGGACGAGGACGACCCAGGGATTCGTCGAGTGGCGCTGACTCATGCGACTCCTTCTTCGTAAAACGGACTGCTCGGTCCGCTTCAGGGTAGCGGCTCGGAAACGGGTTGTGTGCCCCCTAGACTGGAACGAACCGATGAACTCATCGCTTCCCGTCGCCGAGCGGCCCCGCCGCCCAGAGTGGATGAAGGTGCGCGCCCCGTCGCGCGACGGCCGCTACTTCGACGTCCAGAAGCTCGTCCACGGCCTCTCGCTCAACACGATCTGCGAGGAGGCGCGCTGCCCGAACATCTCCGAGTGCTGGGGCCGCGGCACCGCGACGTTCCAGATCCTCGGCGACACGTGCACGCGGGCGTGCCGGTACTGCTACGTCCACTCCGGCCGGCCCGACGCGCCGCCGGACGCGCTCGAGCCGTTGCGCGTCGCGCAGGCGGCGGCGCAGATGGAGCTGAAGCACGTCGTGGTCACGTCCGTCGACCGTGACGATTTACGCGATCGCGGCGCTGCGCACTATGCGGCGACGATCCGTGCGCTGAAGGCGAAGTTGCCGGACGCGACGGTGGAGGTGCTGACGCCCGACTTCCTCGGCGCCGAGGAGGAGGCCCTCGCGACGGTGCTTACCGCGCGTCCCGACGTCTTCAACCACAACATCGAGACCGTGCGCCGCCTGCACCCGCACATGCGCGGCGCGAAAGCGAGCTACGACAAGGCGCTCTGGCTCCTTCGCCGTGCGAAGGAGGTCGCCGGCTACGACGTCATGACGAAGTCGGGGATCATCGTCGGCCTCGGCGAGACGAACGAGGAGGTGGTCGAGACGATGCGCGACCTGCGCGCGAACGGCGTCGACGTCGTCACCATCGGCCAGTACCTCCAGCCGAGCCCGAAGCACGCGAAGATCGACCGCTGGGTGCACCCGGACGAGTTCCGCTGGTTCCGCGAGCAGGGCGAGGCGCTCGGCTTCGGCTCCGTGTTCTCGGGACCGCTCGTGCGCTCGAGCTACCGGGCGGACGAGCAGCGACATGCCGCGGCCACAGGTCGCGGCGCCGTCGCGTACTAGCGGATACCCGTGTCGATGGAGAAATCCGCGCGCGTCACCGTGCGACGGACGACTACTCGGTCCGGCCGCATGCCGAACCCGATCTTCGGCGCCGGCGCCTGCCGGACGGTGTACGCGCCCGGCACGAGTCGAACCGAGTAGCGCCCGCCGGCCCCGACGCGCACCCGCTTCGAGCCGCCGTTCCGGGAGAAGACGAGGACGGCGCCCACGGCCGGCTCGGTGCATGGCTTCCCGGTCATGCAGACCGGCGCCGTCGGGCCGCGAACGACGACTCCGTGGAGCAGCGACAGGGCGAGGATCACGGCTATCACTCGTTCGAGTGTGCCAGGGACCGAAATCTCCCGCGTTCGGGGGATACAGGTAGGTTTCGGCCCGCACACCATGCGTCCAATCGACTGCGGCCGCGGGCGCTGAAGGCGCGCGCGGAAAGGAGAGACGATGCGAGCGCGTCCCATGAGCCGGAAAGTCCTAGGTAGAACCGTGGCCGCGACGCTCGTGGCCTCCCTCGCCGCACTGGTCGCCACCGGTGTCGCTTCGTCGGCCTCGTCGACGCCACAACTGGTGGCCGTGGGGACGCCGCCGCACATCTTCGGCCCGAGGGTCGACACGTCGAAGCACTCGAAGCCGGCGGCAGCACCGTGCCCGATCGACGCCGGCGGCGGTCTCTTCATCGCCTGCTACGGGCCGAAGGAGCTCGGACAGGCCTACAACTTCCCGAAGAACCTCGACGGACGCGGACAGACGATCGTCATCGTCGACGCGTACGGCAGCCCGGACATCCAGCAGGATCTCGCAAGCTTCGACCAGGTCTTCAACCTCCCCGATCCACCGTCCTTCACGGTGATCAACGCCCGCGGGACGGGCGCGACCGACGGCTCCGGCGCGCTCTCCGACTGGCAGAGCGAGACGACCCTCGATGTCGAGTACGCGCACGCGATGGCGCCGGGCGCGAAGATCGTCCTCGACGTCGCGGCGACTGACGACAACAACGACATCAACGCGGCGCTGGCGCAGGTCCTGCCGCGCTATCCGGGCGCGATCGTGTCGCAGAGCTTCGGCGAGGACGAGAACGCGCCGGGAACGACGAAGTCGAATTTCGCCGAGCACCTGATCTACGTCGGCGCGACCGTCCTCGGCGACACGCTGCTCGCGTCCGCCGGCGACCTCGGCGCAAGCGACGGCAACGACCCGCCGGTCCCGGTGGCGGCGTACCCGGCGTCCGACCCGCTCGTGCTGGCAGTCGGCGGCACCGAGGGCTCGCCGTACCAGGAGGCGTACAACGGAGGCGTCATCCTCGGCGCCGGCCTGCTCGACGGCAAGCACTACGGCGCCGAGCAGGTCTGGAACGAGACCGAGTGCTGCTCCACCCCGGTCGCGACCGGCGGCGCCCCGAGCGGCATCTTCATGCGCCCGCCGTGGCAGAACGGCTTCACGAAGAACAAGGGGCGCATCGTCCCGGACGTCTCCTACAACGCGTCCGTGCTCGGCGGCGTCGTGATCGTCACGTCGTGCTATACGCCGG
>JBOGZQ010000211.1:0-4472 GCA_050697375.1 Gaiellaceae bacterium
GAGCCTCGACTTCGGCGGGGGACCGGGCGGCGGCAACGGCGGCCCCTCGCACGAGGAGATCGAGGCGGAGGAGATCCCCGAGGTCGACTCTCCGCTCGACAGCGAGGGTTAGTCGGTTCCGGATGCTTCGTCGTTCGCCATCACGGTAAAACCGGGGTAAGGAGGCTGAGCTCCGGTAGCCCCGTCTGGTATCAAGGCTCGGGGTCGTGAAGAAGCTCCTCGTCTCAGTTCTCGTGCTCGCTGCGTGGCCCGCGGCGTCTTACGCCGCGGCTCCCCCGCCGTACGCGGGACAATGCGGCCTGCCCGCGGCGCAGCCGGTCTGGATGGAGTTCGGCTACCAGTTCCCGCAGTTCAACGCCATCCTCGGCAAGTCGGGCATCGCCGTCGGGGTCGGCAGCGGCAGCTACGGCTCCCAGATCCGGGCGACGGGAGCGGCGACGGTCTACTTCGACCTGAACTTCAAGAACCGCGTCGGCACGACGACGGCGCCGGCCGACCCGTCGCTCATCCCCGGCCGCGTCCAGAGCTTCTTCACCTACGCGCAGCAGCAGACCGGCTGCGCCAATTCGGTGATCGCGCTCAACGAGCTCTCCGGTCCCGGCCTCGTCACGCCGTGGTCGGACAACAACGCGCAGTACCGCGCCGACATCCTCGCGTTCGTCCAGGGTCTCGCCGCGAAGGGCGCGTATCCCGAGCTTCTGCTCCCGTCGAAGCCGTACACCGGCGGCGATGCCGGCGCGTGGTGGCAGCAGGTGTCGCAGTACGCCGAGCTCGTGCGCGAGATCTACGTGCCGGCGCCGTCGACGTGGAAGCTCGGCCCCGTTCTCGGCAACCGGACGCTGCGCATGGATTACCGGCAGGCAGTCGACGACTTCACGACGATCGGGATCCCGGCCAACAGAGTCGGGATCATGATCAGCTTCGCGACGACGGCCGGCTTCGGCGGGCGGAACAATCTTCAGCCCGCGTCGGCGTGGTATCAGGTCGCGAAGTGGCAGGCGCTAGCCGCGAAGCAGGTCGCGGCCGAGACGGGGATCGCATCCGTGTGGTCGTGGGGGTGGGGCGAGTGGAACGCCGCCGAGCAGGATCCTGACAAGCCGTACGCGATGTGCGCGTGGCTGTGGGCGCGGTCGCCCTCGTTGTGCGACGCGCCGAAGGCGATCCAGGGATTCGACCCCTCGCTGACGGAGGGTCAGCTGAGCGTGCTGCCGTCGGGTGCGCAGTGCCTCGTCGGGAAGCAGGTGTTGTCGAACTCCGCCGTCGATCAGCTTGCGCGGCTGACCGGGGATCGCGAGACGGCGTACAGCGCGCTGTACGAGCGGCTCGTCGAGAGCGCGACGCAGCCGGTGTCGAGCGTCGACGTCCTCGTGGCCGAGCGGGCGGTGATCCGGCAGGAGTTCCGTGGGAGCAGGGCGTTGTACGTCGCCGCTTTGACGCGGGCGCACGCGACGGTGCCGGAGGCGCGGGCGATCCTCGCCGATCAGCTCCGCCGCGCGCACGTCGAGACGTTTCTCCCGTCGGCGGCGCCGTCGGCGTCGCAGGTGTCGACGTTCTACAAGTCCTATCCCGACCTCGAGGTGCGGCTGATGACGGCGAAGCCGGCGCCGCCGTGGCTCGGGCGAAAGACGCAGGGGCTGGCGCTCCAGGACGTTGCGCCCGACCGGTTGTTCGCGCTCGCGACCGGGAAGTCGGAGCTGGTGCTGACGAGCACCGGCACCTTCGCGGTGAAGGCGCTCCAGGATTCGTCGCCTCTGGGTGCTGTGCCGCTCGGCCGCGCGCGGCCCGCGATCGCGGCGGCGCTGCGGACGTTCGCGCAGGGCGTCGCATTCGAGAAGTGGACGGTCGGCAAGCAGCGCGCCGCGCTCGCGACCGCGACGTGCGCGCAGGACGACCTGCCCCAGCCGGCCGCAATCGATCTGGTCCAATACCTGCCCTTCTTGCGGCTCGGCTAAGACGACCGGTACCAGGTACGCATACAGATGCGTCACGGAGCTCCGACGTTCTCGTGACGGGGAGTGTCCCCAGTCGTGTCTCCTACGACGCGGCCGCGATGGACCACGGCCAATTCAGACTCTTGCGTTCGGGCGACGCTGCGTCTAGACCTCGCTGCAGGTCCCGGCGTAGCTCAACTGGTCGAGCGGTCGCCCGTCCAGCGAAGAGATGTCGGTTCGAATCCGACCGCCGGGGCCAGGACACGATGAAGGCCCGCCTCTCGGCGGGCCTTCGCGTAGCTCAACAGTCGCCTGTCCAGCGACGTGATTGTAGCGCTACGCGCTCGCGGCGATGGACCTGCCCTTGCCGGCCTGCTTGGCGGAGTAGAGCGCGCGGTCGGCGCGCTCGAAGAGCGTGATCGAGTCGTCGTCCGGACGCAGCTCTGCGAGCCCCGCCGACAGGTGCAACCGCCCGGCCTGCCCGATCGCGCGGCTCGAGATAACCGTCTGGATCCGGGCGAAGAGCTGCTCCGCGTCCTCGAGCGTCGACTCCGGCATGATCACCGCGAACTCGTCGCCGCCGACGCGGCACGGGACGTCGGCCGTGCGCACGACCTCGCGCATCCGCGACGCCGCCTCCGCCAGCACCGCGTCGCCCGCGAGGTGCCCGATCTTGTCGTTCACGTCCTTGAAGTCGTCGAGGTCGAAGACGACGAGCGCGAGATTGCGTGCATACCGGTGGGCGCGCACCGCCTCCCGCGCAAGCGTCTCGTGGAAGTACCGCCGGTTGTGGAGCTCCGTCAGCGCGTCGAGGTCGGCGAGCTGGCGCGCCTCGCGAAAGCGGCGCGCGTTCTCGATAGCGGGCGCCGTCCGGTGCGCGATCTCCTCCAGCCGGAGCAGCGCCTCGTCGTCGAAGCGCACGCCCGGCGTTCGCGTCAGCACCACGAGCGTCCCGATCGTGCCGCCCTCGTCGGCGAGCGGGAGCGCGAGCCCGCCGCGCACGAGCGCGCCGGGCGCGACCCCCTCGTGCGCCTCCGCGTACCGGTAGTTGAGCTCGACCGCCCGCAGATCCCGCTGCCCGGGCGGCACCGCCGCGGAATGGCGCACCGCCTCCTCGTCCGGGACGCCCAAAGCTGCGATCACCGGCGCCCCTTCGGGCACGTCCACCCGGATGAGGGCCGCGTCGACCCCCGGAATCGCCGAAACGGCCTCCAATGCCCGGCTCAGCACCTCGTCCAGGTCGATCGACCCGGAGATGTCGACGAGGAGCCGGCCCCGGCGGTTCTCCTCCTCCGCCCGCTCGACCGCCCCGCCGAGCTCGAACGCGAGCTCGTCGAGCCGCCGCTCGACCGCGGCCACGCGCCCGCTCGACCGGCGCAGGAGCCCGAGCAGCACTCCGACGAGCAGCACGAGGATGGCGCCGAGCGCCGCGAACGCCGCAATCAGGAGGTGGCTCACGAGGGCGCAAGGACTCTATTCACCCGCGCGCCTCTCTCGCCAGCCCCGGAATGGGCGATCTTTCGCCTGTTTGACGGTATCCACGGGCCTTCGCTACCATTCCGCGGGCCGGTTGGCAGGGGCCTCCGCCCCCGCCGACCGTCTCTTTGTGTCAAGGGACTAGACGAAGGACTCATGCCGACTGTCAATCAACTCGTGCGCAAGGGCCGCAAGGCGACCAAGGCAAAGACCAAGGCGCCGGCGCTCGCCGGCTCCCCGCAGAAGCGGGGCGTCTGCACGCGCGTGTACACGACCACTCCCCGTAAGCCGAACTCGGCTCTGCGGAAGGTCGCCCGCGTCCGGCTGACGAACGGGCAGGAGGTCGGCGCCTACATCCCCGGCGAGGGTCACAACCTCCAGGAGCACTCGGTCGTCCTCATCCGGGGCGGCCGCACGGCCGACCTGCCGGGCTTCCGGTACAAGATCATCCGCGCCGCGCTCGACACCTCCGGGGTGTCCGACCGCAAGCAGGCGCGCTCCCGCTACGGCGCCAAGCGAGGTTCGTGATGCCGCGTCGAGGCGAGGTTCAGGTCCGTTCCGTGGAGTCGGACTCCGTCTACGGGTCGCAGCTCGTGACGCAGATCATCAACAAGGTCATGCTCGACGGCAAGAAGTCGGTCGCCGAGGACATCGTCTACACCGCCCTCGAGACGGTGGGGACGAAGACCGGCCGGCCGCCGGTCGAGGTGCTGGAGCAGGCCGTGAAGACGGTCACGCCGGTGCTCGAGGTCCGCGGCCGCCGCGTCGGCGGCGCGAACTACCAGGTGCCCGTCGAGGTGCCGCAGCGCCGCGCGCGCACGCTCGCCGTGCGCTGGCTCGTGACCTACGCGCGGGAACGGCGCGAGAAGGGCATGAGCGACAAGCTCGCCAACGAGATCATGGACGCGCTCAACCAGCAGGGCGGCGCGTTCAAGCGCAAGGACGACGTCTACCGGATGGCGCAGGCCAACAAGGCCTTCGCCCACTATCGGTGGTAGCCATGGCGACGACCGATACCAAACCGCGTAGCGGGCTCGACCGCGTCCGCAACATCGGGATCATGGC
>JBOGZQ010000212.1:0-40268 GCA_050697375.1 Gaiellaceae bacterium
GCACGGCGCTCGGCGGCCAGGCCGGCACGTCACGGCGCATCGAGAACTACCTCGGCTTCCCCGCCGGGATCGGCGGGTCGGAGCTGACGACGCGCGCAGTGGCGCAGGCGCGAAAGTTCGGCGCGCGCACGGCGACGCCCTATCGGGCGCTCTCGCTCGAGCCCGGCGCCGACCGCCACGTCGTTCGGCTCGAGGACGACCGCGAGGTGTCGGCCCGCGCCGTCGTTCTCGCCACCGGCGCGCAATACCGGCGCCTCCCCGTCGACCGCCTTTCCGAGTACGAGGGCCTCAGCATCTTCTACGCGGCCGGCCCGCCCGAGGGCCAGCTCTGCGGCGGCCGCCGCGTCGGCGTGGTCGGCGGCGGCAACTCTGCGGGCCAGGCGGCCGTGTGGCTCGCGCGCGGCGGCGCGCTGGTCACCTTGCTGCACCGGCGCGGCGACCTGCGCGAGACGATGTCCGACTACCTCATCCACGAGCTCGAGCGCGCCGGTGTCGCGGTGCGCGACCTCAGTGAGGTCGCGGATCTCCACGGCGGGGACGGCATGCTCGAAGCAGTCACGCTGCGCGACGACATGCGCCTGCCCTTCTCGTTCCTCTTCCTCTTCCTCGGCGCGTTGCCGTGCACCGAGTGGCTCGACGACGCCGTTGCACGCGACGATCACGGCTTCATCCTCACCGGTCCCGCCGCCGGCGCCAGCTGGCTCCTCGAGACGAGCGTCCCCGGGATCTTCGCTGCCGGCGACGTGCGCTCGGGCTCGACGAAGCGCTGCGCCACGGCGGTCGGCGAGGGAGCGATGGCGGTCCAGCTGGTGCACGCCCGGCTCGCCGCAGATGCTGCCCTCGCACCGCGCTGAGCGGCGATGAGTTTCGGCCACGCCGGCCGTCTTAGATGCAAATACGACGAGCAGGAGGCTCTGATGTCGAAGGTCGCAGGGAAGCTCAATCTCACGAAGGTCGGCCGCGTCTGCGTCACCGTCGCCGACACCGACCGGGCCATCGACTTCTACGTCGACACGCTCGGGTTCGAGAAGGTCGTCGACACGCCGATGGGCGACGCGGGCCGCTGGGTCGAGGTCGCGATCCCCGGACGGGAGACGAACATCGCCATCGCTCCCCCGCCCCCCGGGCAGAGCGCCGGCGGAAGCCAGACGGGCATCTGCCTCGACACGAGCGACGTCGACGGCGACCACGCGGCGCTGAAGGCCGCAGGCGCCGACGTCGACGAGGAGGTCACCCGCTGGGGCGGCCCGATCCCGCCGATGTTCTGGGTCCGCGACCCGGACGGCAACTCGCTCATCGTCGTCCAGCCGCTCGACTAGGTGCTTCGACTCGCCGCCGGCGGGCAACCGCCGGCGGCGATCTGTGCAAACCTGGGAGGGTGAGCAGCCTCGCAATCGCCGAGCGGCCGCGCCTCCGTGGCGTTCTTCACCAGGTCGGCTTCGTCGTCGCCTGCCTCGTCGGCGTCGCGCTCGTCGCCGATCTCGAGGGCAAGCGGCTCGTCGCCGCCGGAGCCTTCGCCGCGTCCGCGATCGCGATGCTCGGCGCGAGTGCGCTCTATCACCGCGTCACCTGGAGGAGCGCGACCGCCCGCATGCGGATGCGGCGCGTCGACCACGCAGGGATCTACGTCCTCATCGCCGGCACGTACACGCCCGTCGGGCTGCTCAGCCTGCACGGCACGCTCCAGCACGTCGTCCTCGCGATCGTCTGGAGCGGTGCAGCAGCCGCGATCCTCACCAAGGTCTTCTGGGTGCGGGCGCCGAAGTGGCTCTCGGCGGTGTTCGGGATCACGCTCGGCTGGGTCGGCGTCGCCGCCATGCCGCAGCTCGCGCACAGCGCCGGCGCCGCCGCGGTCGTCCTCCTGTCGGCGGGCGGCCTCGCCTACACGGCGGGTGCGGTCGTCTATGCGCGCCGCCGCCCGGATCCGGTGCCGGCCGTGTTCGGCTACCACGAGCTCTTCCACGCGCTCACGCTCGTCGCGCTCGCGTGTCAGTACGTCGCAATCGCGTTCTTCGTCGTCCGCGTCGGCTGACGCCAACGAAAAGGAGATTCATGCAGGGGACGATGCTCTGGTTCAACGTCGACAAGGGGTACGGCTACATCCAGACCGAGCAGGACGAGCGCCTGTACGTCGCACGTGACGGCTTCCTTCCCGACCACCTGCCGGCGCCACGGTGCAAGGGACGCGCGGTCAACTTCGAACGGCGCGTCGCAGAAGGCGACGCCTCCGCCGTCAACGTGTCGTTCCTCGCGGTGGGCCAGGATCCGCGTCGCGCGCGTCTCCGCCACCAGCGTGGCGGACGCAGCATCTAGCGTACGGATCCGCTACGCGGTGGCGCCGTAGCGCACGAGCAGCTCGCGCAGGCGCGCGTCGCCGTGTTGGTCGGCGGCCAACAGCGGCGTGTAGTCGTCCTGCTGGCGGACGTTGGGATCGGCGCCGCGCTCGAGCAGGAGCTCGACGATCGCGTATCGCACGTCCGGATCGGCGACTGCTGCGGCGCTGTGGATGGGAGCGACGCGCATCGGGTTGCGCGACGCCGAGCTGACATCCGCCCCACGGTCGAGAAGGAGCGTTGCCGCGTCCAAATGCCCGAAGAAGCTCGCGAGGCCGAGTGTGCGAAGACGTCGAGCTCGGGCCGATCCGCGAGGAGACGCTCGACCGTCTCGGTGTCGCCGCGTTGTAGTCACTCATCCGATGCGCAGCGTTACACGGCGATGACGACCTTGCCGCGCGCATGCTCGGTCTCGAGGTAGCGCACGGCGTCGGGCACGTCCGCGAGCGGGTACGTGCGGTCGACGACCGGCGTCAGCTTCCCTTCCTCGGCGAGCTGCGCGAGGAAGAGCAGGTCGTCCTGCTTGATGCTCGCGATGAAGAACGTCATCGTCTTGCGGCCGAGGCGAGACAGCAGCGTCCCGCCGATGCTGCGGAGGAGCGAGAGCGTCATGTTCCCTCCGAGCCCGCCCGCCACGACCCAACGGCCCGCGGGCGCGAGCGCCCGCCGGCGAGCTGCGAGCGAGCGGTTGCCGACGTTGTCGAGCACCAGGTCGTACGGGCCCTTGCGCGTGAAGTCGTCCTGCGTGTAGTCGACTACCTCGTCCGCGCCGAGCGAGCGGACGAGCTCGACGTTGCGCGTGCTGCAGACGCCCGTGACATGCGCGCCCAGTGCCTTCGCGATCTGCACGGCGAACGTCCCGATGCCGCCTGCCGCGCCGTTCACGAGGACACGCTGCCCCGCCTGGATGCCGCCTTTGTCGCGCAGGCCCTGAAGCGCGGTGATGCCCGCGACCGGGATCGCCGCCGCCTGCTCGAAGCTGAGCCGCTCCGGCTTGCGCACGAAGCTCTTGCCGGCGACGAACTCGGAGAACGCGCCCGCGCGCGCCGAAGACCTCGTCGCCCGGCGAGAGATCGGCGACGTCCGCGCCGACCGCCTCGACGACACCCGCTGCGTCGACGCCGAAGGCGGTGCGCTTTGGACGGCGCAGGCCGCTCATCATCCGGCCGAAATACGGGGTGCCGCGCATCCCGTGGTAGTCGAGCGGGTTCACGGACGCGGCCCGGACGCGGACGAGCACCTGGTCGGGCGCCGGCACGGGCTTCTCCACGTCCTCGAGCTTCAGCACATCCGCCGGTCCGTAGACGCGGCATACGATCGCCTGCATGGTCGCTCCTTTGCGTACGGTGTAAACTTACGTTGTATGTCTAACGTACGGCGTAAGCCACGTCAAGCCCCGTTGTCGCGGGATCGCGTCCTCGCCGCCGCCATCGGCCTCGCCGACGAGGGCGGGCTCGAGTCGCTCTCGATGCGGAAGCTCGGCCAGGCGCTCGGCGTCGAGGCGATGTCGCTGTACAACCACGTCGCGAACAAGGACGACCTGCTCGCCGGCATGGTCGACCTCGTCATCGGCGAGTTCGAGCTGCCGGAGGACGGCGACTGGGAACAGGCCGTGCGCCGCTGCGCAGTTTCCGCGCACGACGCGCTCCTCCGCCATCGCTGGGCGGCGCCGCTCGTGATGGAGCCCGGCCGCGGCATCCAGACCGCGCGGCTTCGGTACATGGAGTGGATCCTCGGGCGCCTGCGCGGCGCCGGCTTCTCCGCCGAGCTCACGTACCGCGGCTACCACGCGGTCGACAGCCACATCCTCGGCTTCACCTTGTGGCAGCTCGGCCACTCGATGCCGGCTGCCGCGGACGGCGACTTCATCGCCGACGTCCTGCGCGACTTCCCGTACGACGAGTACCCGCACGTCGGCGAGCACATCCGGCAGCACTTGGCGGATGCGCCCCCCGACGCATCGGTGAGCGAGTTCGAGTTCGGGCTCGACCTCGTCCTCGCCGGGCTCAAACAGCTCCGAGGCTGAGGCGAATCGCCTCCTGCCAGCCGGCGTAGAGCCCTGACACGTCGCGCTGCGGCTCGAACCGCTCCCCCGCCGGCAACGGGCGCCGCACGCCGAGGCAGAGGAGCGCCGCGCCGAGCGCGGTCTGCTCCGCTTCGCCCGCCGTCTCCACCGGAATCGCGAGCACGTCGGCGAGGAACTGCATCAGCCAGCGGTTGTTCGTCATGCCGCCGTCGACGCGCAGCGCGTCGAGCGGCGGCATCGCCGCGAGCACATCGGCGGTCTGGTACGCCGCCGCTTCGAGCGCGGCTCGGACGACGTGCGCGCGCGTCGTCCCGCGCGTGATCCCCGTGACGAGACCGCGGACGTCGGGCCGCCAGTGCGGCGACCCGAGCCCGGTGAGCGCGGGAACAAAGTAGACGCCGCCGGTGTCCGGCACCGACGCCGCGAGCGCTTCGCTCTCGGCAGCGTCGGCGATGAGGCCGAGCCCGTCGCGCAGCCACTGCAGCGCCGCGCCGGTGACGAACACCGCGCCCTCGAGCGCGCGGCGCGGCGGCTCGCCGTCCAGCCGCGCAGCGGCGGTGCGCAGCAACCCGCGCGGCGCGGGCGAGTCGGTCTCGACGAGCACGAACGCGCCCGTGCCGAACGTCGCCTTGGCACCACCTGCTGCGAAGAGCGCCGCCTGCTGGTCGCCGGCGATGCCGCGGACCGGCAGCGTCCGGCCGAGCAGATCGCCCTCGCCGAAGCCTGCGCCCGACGGCCGGATTTCCGGAAGCAGCTCGCGGTCGACGCCGAACAGCCTGAGCAGCTCGTCGTCCCAGTCGAGCGTCTCGAGCGAGCAGAGCATCGTCCGCGACGCGTTCGTCTCGTCGGTCGCGTGCACGCCGCCGCCCGTGAGCTTCCATACGAGCCACGCGTCCACCGTCCCGAAGGCGAGCCCGCGCGCGTCCCGGTCGCGCAGCAGCCACTCGAGCTTCGTCGCAGAGAAATACGGATCGGGAACGAGCCCCGTGCGTTCGCGAATGAGCTCGGCCGGAAGCTGTGCGCAGCGGTCGGAGGTGCGCCGGTCCTGCCACACGATCGCGTTCGCGACCGGACTGCCGGTCGCGCGCTCCCACAGCACCGTCGTCTCGCGCTGGTTCGTGATGGCGATCGCGTCCGGCTCTGCGGTTGCAATCGCCTGGGCTGCCGCGGCGAGGACGCTCTGCCAGATCTCCTCCGGATCGTGCTCGACCCAGCCGGGGCGCGGGAAGTGCTGCGGGAGCTCGGCGTAGCCGCGGCCGAGGACGGTCAGGTCGTCGTCGACGACGAGGCAGGTCGTGCCTGTCGTCCCCTGGTCGATCGTCAGGATCCGCACGACGCGTAGCGTATGCCGCATGAACTATTCGGATTGGCAGCCCACGTGCGACACGCTCCATGCCCACACGCAGGTGCTCGGCAAGCTCGCCGCGAAGCTCGCGGCGCCCGAGCCGCAGCTCCAGCACTCGGCGCTCCGCCTCACGGCGCGCGGGATCGAGACGCTGCCGCTGCCGGCGCCGGACGGCGCAGGCGTGTTCGTCGTCGCGCTCGATCTCCATCGCCACGAAGCGGTCGTCGAGCGCAGCGACGGCCGCGAACAGCGCATCCCGTTGACTCCGAATCGCGCCGTTGCCGACGTCACGCGAGACGTGATCGCCGCCGTGCAGGTCGAGATCTCCATGAAGCCGCAGGAAGTCCCGTGGACGGCGCCGCTCGACGAGGACACCGAACATGCGACGTACGACACGGATCACGTGGCGGCATACTTCGCCGACGCGACCCGCGCCGCGCTCGTGCTCGCGGCGCTGCGCGCGCCGTACCGCGGCCGCTCGACGCCGGTGAACTTCTGGTGGGGCAGCTTCGACCTCGCCGTCAATCTCTTCTCGGGCGCACCCGCGGCGCCGCCGTCCCAGGACTTCATCTTCCGCAACGCGATGGACGTGCAGGAGATCGCCGTCGGCTGGTGGCCGGGCGACGGCCGCTACGCGAAGCCGGCCTTCTACGCGTATGCACATCCCGCTCCGCCGGCTCTTGCGCAGGCGACGCTCGCGCACGGATCGTGGAACGCCGATCTCGGCGAGTTCGTCCTCGACTCGGATGCAGGCTCCGACGCACTCGAGTTCGCTCGCTCCGTCACGGCGCATGCGTGCGCGGTGTGCGGATGGAACCCGGCGCTCGCCGCGAGCATCGAGGGCTCGCCGCCGCCCGTGGCGTGAAGCGCTGGCTGCGACGCATCGGAATCGCAGTCGCGGCGAGCGTCATCGCGCTGACGATCGCATCGCTCGCGTACAACGCCGCGACACCAGGCGGCGTCGCCGCGTCGAAGCTCTACGCCGGGCCGTACGTCGCGGTGGACGGGACGCAGCTTGCGTACCGGCAGTGGGGAACGCACGGCACGCCCATCGTCCTGCTCGGAGGCTTCATCGAGCCGGCCTGGGTCTGGCATGAGGTTGGTCGCCTCCTCGCGCGGACGCACCGCGTCTATGCGCTCGACCTGCCCCCGTTCGGCTACTCGCAGCGGCGCGGGCCGTTCACGCTCGCGCACTGGACGCAGCTCGTCGAGGGTTTCGATCGCGTCTTGAAGATCCATCGGCCCGTGCTTGTCGGCCACTCGCTCGGCGCCGCCGTCGCCGTGTCGGCGGCGACCGAGGCGCCGCGCTCGGTCTCGGGCATCGTCCTCCTCGACGGCGACGCGCTTCCGGCCGGAGGAGCCGCCACCTGGCTCACGCACCTGCTCCTGCCGCCGTGGTTCACGAGCGCGTACCGCATCGCCACCGGCTGGGACTGGCTCTTCCGCAAGGGCCTGGGCGGTGCGTGGGGGCCGCCGCCGCGTCCGTTCACGAATGCGTTCGTCGACGAGTGGAAGCGGCCGTTCCGCGTGAGCGGGACCGCGTCGGCATTCGTGTCGGTGCTCGGTCACGGCATCCAGGGCGTGTCGACGGCGACGCTCGCGCGCGTGCGCGTGCCGGCGCTCGTCGCCTGGGGCAGCGACGACACCGTCGACTCCGTCTCGGCCGGACGGCGCACGGCGGCGATCATGCACGTGCCGTTCGTCGCGATTCCCGGCGCCGGGCACCTGTCGATGCTCCGGCAGCCCACGCTCGTCGCGCGCGCGATCGAGCGGCTCTTTCGGCGGTCGTGATAGAGAATCCGGTGTGACCTCGCTTGCGCCGGCCGCGCAGCATTACCTCTTCGAGGCCCGTCAGATGCAGGCGCTCTCGTTCGCAGTGCACATCCCGCTCGTGTGCTTCGGGATCGCATTCCCGGCGCTCATCCTCTATCTCGAGTGGCGGCATCTCCGCACGGGCGACGAGCTCTATCTGACGATCGCGCGACGCTGGACGAAGATCATGGCGGCGCTCTTCGCGGCGGGCGTCGTCACCGGCACGATCCTGAGCTTCGAGATGGGGCTCCTCTGGCCGAACTTCACCGGCACGTTCGGAAGCGTGTTCGGACTCGGCTTCGCGATCGAGGGCTTTTCGTTCTTCCTCGAGGCGATCTTCATCGGCATCTACGCGTACGGATGGAATCGACTGTCGCCGCGCATGCACTTCGCGAGTGGCATCCCGATCGTCGTCGCCGGTCTCACCGGATCGCTGATGGTCATCTCGGTGAACGCATGGATGAACCATCCGATGGGCTTCCAGATCCACCACGGCCGTGTCGCCGACGTGCATCCACTCACCGCCCTCTTCGCGAACGCGTACGTCTGGCACGAGGTCGTCCACATGTACCTCGCCGGCTATATCGTCACCGGCTTCGTGCTCGCCGGCGCGTACGCGTTCGGCCGGCTTCGTGGGCGCTGGAGCCGCTACGAGCGCGTCGCGCTCGCCGTCCCGCTCGCCGCGGCGACGCTCGCGTCGGTCGCGCAGGTCTTCGTCGGAGACTGGAACGGCCGCGACGTCGCCGCCGTCCAGCCCACGAAGCTCGCCGCCTTCGAGGGGCTCGGGCACACGACGAAGGGCGCGTCCGTTCACATCCTCGGGTGGTACTCAGACGGCCGCGTCGAGTACGGAATCCCGATCCCGCGGCTCCTGTCGCTGCTCGCGTTCCACAGCGCCGACGCAACCGTGCAGGGGCTCGACGCCGTCGCGCCGGCCGACCGCCCACCGGTGAACGTCGTCCGGTTCGCGTTCCAGACGATGGTCGGCATCGGGACGGGGCTCGCGCTGCTGTCGATCGTCTATCTCGGGACGCGCCTGAGCAAGCGAAGGCTTCCCGAGTCGGACTGGTTCTACCGCGCCCTGGTCGTCGCGGGGCCGCTCTCGCTCGTCGCGCTCATCGCCGGGTGGATGACCACCGAGGTCGGCCGCCAGCCGTGGGTCGTGTACCGGGTGATGCGCACGTCCGCAGCAGTGACCGGCGCGGGCGGCATCCCGGTCGGCTACGCGACGCTGGCCGCCGTCTACGCGGCCCTCGCGGTAGGCGTCGCCTGGGTTCTGCTTCGACTCCGGCGGGCCGCCCTCTGATGGTCCTCTATCTGCTCCCGCTCGCGTTCGCGCTCGCCGGGCTTGCGTTGTACGTCGTCCTCGGCGGCGCTGACTTCGGGGCCGGGTTCTGGCAGCTCGTGGGCGCCGATCGTGAGATTCGCGACCACGCGCATCAGGCGATGGCGCCGGTGTGGGAGGCGAACCACGTCTGGCTGATCTTCGTGCTGACTGTCGTGTGGACCGCGTATCCGTCCGCATTCGGGTCGATCGCATCGACGTTGTCGATCCCGCTCTTCATCGCGGGCATCGGAATCGTCCTCCGCGGCGGCGCGTACGCGCTGCGATCGGGGACGCGAACGCCGGCGGAGCTGCGGCGCGTCGACACCCTGTTCGCCATCTCGTCGATCCTGACGCCCTTCGCCCTCGGCACCGCCGTCGGGGGCATTGCCTCCGAGCGCGTGCACGTGGGCAACCCGGGCGGCAGCCTCGTGACGAGCTGGCTCAATCCCACTTCGATCACGATCGGCGCGCTCGCAGTCGCCACGTCGGCCTACATGGCGGCCGTCTTCCTCAGCGGTGATGCGCAGCGCCTGGGAGACGAGCGCCTCGCCGAGCGCTTCCGCACGCGCGCGCTCGCCTCGGGGCTCGTCGCCGGTGCGGCAGCGCTCGCGGGGATCGTCGTCCTCCACTCCGACGCCGCGCGCCTCTTCCATAGGCTGACACACGGCGCCGGCCTACCCGCCCTGATCGTGTCTGTCGCCGCCGGAGTAGCCACGCTCGCGCTCTTATGGCGGCGGCGCTACGAGCCGGCGCGCTATTCGGCAGCCTTGGCCGTCGCCGCCGTCGTCGCCGGATGGGCAGTCGCGCAGAGTCCCGTTCTCCTGCGTGGGCTGACGATCCGCGAGGCGGCGGCAGGGCACGACGTGCTCGTCGCGGTCGTCGTCGCGGTGCTCGGCGGTGCCGTCATCCTCTTCCCCTCGCTCGCGCTCCTCTTCCGTCTGACGTTGCGCGGCGATCTCGACCCCGGGCACGAGCGCGCAAAGGTCCGACCGCGCGGCGACATGCCGGGAGTCGGCGGCGTTCGCATCGCTGCCGCCTTTCTCGTGGCCGGCATCGGCCTGCTCACCGTCGCGAACGCGCCCTGGGCACACGCGATCGGCGTCGTCTGCTTCTTCGGCTTCGCGGTCGCGGCCTACGGGGCGGTTGCGGAAGAGCCGATCGCCCGCAGCGAGTCGGTGGACGGGACGAAATAGTACGCGCCGGTCACCGGCTTGGAGTAGCGCGTGAGCGCGTCGGGCGTGCCGGCCATGCTCTCGAGCATCGCCGCGAGCGGCCGCTGCTCGTTGCAGAAGCCGACGAACATCGTCCCGTGCGCGGTCACCGTTCCGTACGGCATGTTGCGGCGGAAGATGTGCCCGAACGTGTCCTGGTCCGCTTTCGAGACGCGTGAATCATCGGGCTTGTCGTCGAGCTCGACGCTGTCGGTCTTGCGGCGGCCGATCACCGCCTCCTGCTCCTCCGTCGAGAGCGATTCCCACGCGGTCACGTCGTGCGGCCACTTCTGGAGCAGGAGGATCGTCCCGCCCGCGCCCGGCTCGCCCTCGGGGACGAGAACGAACTCGGGCGCCTCGACGAGCGTCGGGTTCTCCGTCCCGTCGATGAAGCCCGTGAGGTCGCGGTCGTGCTGATACGGCCAGCTCGACGTCTCCTCGGCGACGGTCGCGACCGGCGCGAGTGCGGCGATGGCCGCGCGCGCGACGTCGAAGACGACGTCGTAGCTCGCGCCGGAGAGCCAGAGCACCGCGTCGTGCTGGGTCGCCGGCATGAAGCCGACAGGCTCGTCGAAGCCGTGCAGGCCCTCCGGCGCATCCGCGGGCCACAGTTCCGGCCGGAAGCCGGCGACGAGGTTGACGCCGCCCATCGTCGTCCGCGGCTCACGCAAGGACGCGACCGCCGTCACGAGCTCTGCACTACCGCCGTCCAGCTCGAGATACGCGTGCGAGGCCGTCCCGAGTGCGAAAATCCCGCTCTGGGGTGACCTCATGCAGGCATCGTATGACCATGACGACCTGCAGCCATCTCGACACCATCGAGTTCACCGAGCTTCCCGATCCGATCGCGGGTTGCGAGGAGTGCCTCAAGACCGGCGACACGTGGGTGCACCTGCGCCTGTGCATGCAGTGCGGCACAATCCGCTGCTGCGACGACTCGCCGAACAAGCACGCGACGAAGCACGCGAACGAGTCCGGCCATCCGATCATCAAGTCGGCGGAGCCGGGCGAGGACTGGAGCTGGTGCTACGTCGACGAAATCGCATTCGTCCTATCCGGGGAGGCCTGATGAACGATCCGCAGATCCATTCGTCGATCGAACAGCTCGTCGCCGAGGAGCACGAGCTGTGGGAGCGCGAGTCGTCCGGCAACGCGACCGAGGGCGACCGGCACCGGTTGAAGACGGTGCAGGTGCAGCTCGACCAGTGCTGGGATCTCCTCCGCCAGCGGCGCGCGCGGCGGAACGCAGGGCTCGATCCCGACGCGGCCGAGGAGCGCGCGGCCGACGTCGTCGAGGGCTACCGGCAGTAGTGGCTCACCGCGTCGTCGTCGTCGGCGGCGGGTTCGGCGGGCTCCAGGCGACGCTGGGTCTGCGTCGCGCGGACGTCGAGATCACGCTCGTCGACCGGCGCAACTTCCATCTCTTCCAGCCGCTGACGTACCAAGTCGCGACGGGTGCGCTCTCGCCGGGTGAGATCGCGTATCCGCTGCGTGCCATTTTCACTCGGGACGAGAACGTGCGTGTATTGATGGCGGAGGTGGCGAACTTCGACCTCGACGCGCGCGAGGTCGAGCTGGCGACCTCCGAGCGGCTCGCGTTCGACACGCTCATCGTCGCCGGCGGCTCGAAGTACTCGTACTTCGGTCACGACGAGTGGCGCGAGCATGCCGCGGAGGTGAAGTCCCTCGAGTCGGCGATCGTCGTCCGCAGCCGGCTGTTGTCGGCGTTCGAGGCGGCGGAGGAGGAGACCGATGACGAGCGGCGCGCAGCGTGGATGACGTTCGTCGTCGTCGGCGCCGGCCCGACCGGCGTCGAGATGGCGGGACAGATCGGCGAGCTCGCGCGCGACACGCTTGCGCAGGACTTCCGCCGCATCGACCCGCGCACGGCGCGCATCCTTCTCGTAGAAGGGGCCGACCGCGTGCTGACGACCTTTCCGCCGTCGCTCTCGATGAAGGCGAAGCACTCGCTCGAGAAGCTCGGCGTCACCGTGCTCCTCGGCCGGACGGTCACGGGGATCGATCCGGAGAGCGTGACCGTCGGCGACGAGCGCATCGCGGCGCGCACGGTCGTGTGGGCGGCGGGCGTGACGGCGTCGAGCCTCGCCGGGCGGCTCGCGGAGCTGACCGGGGCCGCGCGCGATCGCGCCGGCCGCGTCACCGTCGGACCTGATTTGACGCTACCCGGCTATCCGGAAGTGTTCGCGCTCGGCGACATGGCGCGCATCGGCGAGACCGTGTTGCCGGGCGTCGCGCCGGTGGCGATGCAGGAGGGCAGGTACGCCGCGCGTGTCGTGCGCGACCGGCTGGCGGGGAAGACGACGCCGCCCTTCCACTACCGCGACAAGGGAAACCTCGCGACGATCGGCCGGGCGGCGGCGGTCGCGGACATCAGGGGCATACGGCTGAGCGGCTTCCTCGCGTGGGCGACATGGCTCGTCGTCCACCTCTTTTATCTCGTGGGCTTCCAGAACCGCGTGCTCGTCTTCATCCGCTGGTCGGTGAGCTTCGCCACGCACGGAAGAGGGGCGCGGCTCATCACCGATTCTCAGGCTTAGCCGAGGCCGCGGTCAGGCGGCAGCTTCGTCCGCCTGCCCACGCGTCTCCTCGATGAAGTCGCGGTACCAGTAGAAGCTGCCCTTCGGCACGCGCTCGAGCGTCGCATAGTCGATGTAGACGAGGCCGAACCGCTTCCAGTAGCCCCACGCCCATTCGAAGTTGTCGAGCAGCGACCACGCGAAGTAGCCTCGGAGCGGAACGCCGTCTGCGATCGCGCGGCCGGCGGCGGCGACGTAGTCGGTCAGGTATGCCTGGCGCTCCGGGTCGAGCACGCTCCCGTCGTGGCCGCGGACGTCCGCGAACGCGGCGCCGTTCTCGGTGACGTAGATCGCCGGAGGCTCGTAGTCGCGGTGCACTCGAACGAGCATGTCGTGCAGGCCGTCGGGGACGACCTCCCAGCCCATGTCGGTCCGGTCGACATCCTCACGGTGGAGGATCCGCGACCGGCCGCCGTCCGCGTCCGCACCCACGATCGGCGAGGTGTAGTTGTTGACGCCGAGGAAGTCGATCGGAGCTGCGATCGTGCTCATGTCCCCGTCCTCGATCGCCGGCATGCTCGAGGCGAAGGCCTCGAGGATGTCGCTCGGGTATTCGCCGCGGAAGATCGCGTCGAGGAACCATCTGTTGTGCATCCCGTCGACCCACCGCGCCGCCGCGACATCTTCTGCGGCATCGCTCACCGCATACGGGTGGTCGAGATTGAGCGTGATCCCGACCTGCGAGCCCGGCGAGAGGCCACGCAGGATCTCGACCGCGCGTCCGTGCGAGACGAGCAGGTGGTGCGCGGTCGCGAGCGCGTCGGCGTCGGACGTGCGGCCGGGTGCGTGATGCCCCCACCCGTAGCCGATCCAGGCGACGACCCATGGCTCGTTGTGCGTGATCCAGTGCTTGACGCGGTCGCCGAGCCTGCCGGCCACCGCCTCGACGTACTCTGCGAACGCGTCGATGGTCGCCCGCGCCGGCCAGCCGCCCTGGTCTTCGAGCACCTGGGGCGTGTCCCAGTGGAATAGCGTCACGAAAGGCTCGATACCGCTGCCGAGAAGCTCGTCGACGAGACGGTCGTAGAAGTCGAGGCCCTTGCCGTTCACGGCGCCGCGACCTTCCGGAAGGACGCGCGGCCACGCGACCGAGAAGCGGAACGCGTCGATCCCGAGCTCGCGCATGAGCCCGACGTCGTCCCGATAGCGGTGGTAGAAGTCGCACGCGATCGCGCCCGTGTCGCCGTTCCGGACTTTCCCGGGGGTCGCGCAGAAGCGGTCCCAGACACTCTCACCCCGGCCGTCCTCGTTGCTCGCGCCCTCGACCTGGTACGACGCCGTCGCCGCGCCCCAGACGAAGTCGGTTGGGAACGGGCGAGCTTGATCAGACATGGGCTTCCTCTCGGATTGCGGGGGCTGGAGCTCGCACGTGGCACCGGGCACTCTGGCCTCGGCGTGCCTCGACGAGCGGGGGAGTGACGCGGGAACACACATCGACCGCGATCGGACAACGGCTTACGAAGCGGCAGCCCTCGGCAGGATCGACGGCTGCGGCGGCGACACCCTTGCGCACTGCGATCTCCTCGCGCTCGCCCTCGGCCGGGTCCGGCACGGCCGCGAGCAGCAGCTCGGTGTACGGGTGCAGCGGCGCCGACAGAACCCCTTCCGCGGGTCCGTCTTCGACGATCTGGCCGGCGTACATGACGAGCACACGGTCGGCGATGTAGCGCGCGCTCGCGAGGTCGTGGGTGACGTAGAGGAACGCGAGGTTCTGCTGCTGCTTGAGATCGACCATGAGGTTGAGGATCCCGATGCGGATGGACACGTCGAGCATCGAGATCGGCTCGTCCGCCACCACGACGGTCGGCTCGACGGCGAGGGCGCGAGCGATCGCGACGCGTTGCCGCTGGCCGCCCGAGAGCTCGTGCGGGTACTTCCTCGCGATCTTCTCCGGCGGAACGAGACCGACCGTGTCGAGCAGCTCGAGCACGCGCTCCTCGACCTTTCCAGGCGGCACGACGTGGTGGATGCGCAGTGGACGGGCGACGTGGTGGCGGACCGTCTTGGCGGGATTCAGCGACCCGAACGGATCCTGAAAGATCATCTGCACCTGGGACCGATAGGCGACGGTGCGCCGCCGGCCGCGCAACTGCGTCAAGTCCTCGCCGTCGAAGAGGACGCGGCCGCTCGTGGGGGCGTAGAGGCGCGCCAGCAGCCGGGCCACGGTGCTCTTCCCGCTGCCGCTCTCGCCGACGAGCGCGGTGATCGTGCCCGGGCGAAGCGCGAAGGTCACGTCCTCGACCGCATGCACGCGACTGCGGTCGAAGAGCGCGTTGCCCACGCGGAAGTACTTCGTCAGCCCCTCAACCTCGAGCTGACCCGTGCCGTTCGCGCTCATCCGTCGCGCTCCACGAGATGGCATGCGACGCGGTGTCCGGGGCTCAGCTCGCGGAGTCGCGGCCGCTCCGTCGTCTGCCGCCCGTAGAGGAAGGCGTCGTCGGGACGACAGTGCGGGCAGCGCGGATGGAAGCGACACCCCGACGGGGCCGCCGCCAAGTCGGGCGGCGACCCGGGGATCCCGTTCATCCGCACGACGGGCCCGTGCAGCGGAGGGAAGGACTGCATCAGACCGATCGTGTACGGATGCCTGGGAGCTCGATGGATCTCGCGGGCGGGCGCCTCCTCGACGATCTCGCCCGCATACATGATCGCGATGCGACCCGCGATCTCGAGCAGCAGCGACAGGTCGTGCGTGATGAAGACGACCGCGAAGCCGAGCTCGCGCTGCAGCGTGCGGACCTGCTGCAGGATCTCGCGCTGGACGACGACGTCGAGCGCCGTGGTCGGCTCGTCCATGATCACGAGCTTCGGCTCGAGCGCGAGCGCCATCGCGATGACGACACGTTGACGCATCCCGCCGGAGAGCTCGTGCGGGTATGCGCGGACACGCCGCGGGTCGATGCCAACGAGGTCGAGGAGCTCTCCGGCCCGCTCGAGCGCGTCGCGCTTCGAGATGCGCTCGTGCGCGCGCATCATGTCGACGAACTGGTCGCCGACGCGCATGACGGGGTTGAGCGAGTTCATCGCGCTCTGAAAGACCATCGAGACGTTGCGCCAGCGGAACTTGCGCAGCTCCTCCCTGCTCTTCTTCGTCAGGTCTTGGCTCTCGAAGAGGATCTGGCCGCTCGCGATCCGGGCCGGCGGGCGGAGGATCTGCAGCATCGCGTTCGCGATGGTGCTCTTGCCACTTCCCGACTCGCCCGCGATCCCGAGGATCTCGCCCGGCGCGATCGCGAGGTCGACGCCGTCGACCGCGCGCACTGCGTCCACGCCGGCGCCGTACTCGACGGTGAGCCCGCGCAGCTCGAGCAGCGGCTCGCCGCGGCTGCCGCCGCGTTCGGCCTCCACGTGCGTCGCGGCGGTCAAGCCGCCCTCCGGCGGCGCAGGAGCGCCCGTCGAGTGGAGAGACCGCGCAGGCGCGGATTCGACACCTCGTCGATCCCGACGAGCAGCAACGTGAGGCCGAGCACGGTCACCCCGATCGCGAGCCCCGGGAAGACGAAGGACCACCACTCGCCCTGGAGCACGCTCGAGTTGACCGTCGCCCAGTAGAGCGAGACGCCCCAGCTCGCCTTCCCCGAGTCGCCGAGACCGAGGAACTCGAGACCGGCCTCGATGAGGATCGCGATGTAGAACACGAGCACGAACGCCGCAGCGATCCTGCTGATCATGTTCGGCATCAGCTCGCCGAAGACGATTCGCCACGTCGATTCACCCGACACCTTGGCCGCCTGGATGAAGTCGCGGTTCTTGAGCGTCAACGCCTGACCGCGGAGGATGCGCGCCTCGAAGGCCCAGATCGTGAAACCGATGACGAGCACCATCGTCGTCATTCCGCGCTGGTGCAGGAATGCGGTGACGTCGATCAGCAAAGGGATCGTCGGGATCACGAAGACGACGCTCGTGACGAGGCTGATGACGTCGTCGACGACGCCGCCGACGTAGGCGGCGGTGATTCCGAGCGTGCTCGCGAGCGCGGTCGCGAGCACGGCGACGAGGAACCCGGTCGCGAGCGAGCGCCGCGCACCGACGATCACGCCCGCCCAGACGTCCTCGCCCTGGTCGGTCGTGCCGAAGAGGTGATGCCACGTCGGCGCGAGTCGCGTTGCGAAGCTGAAGTTCGTCGCGGACGCCGGATCGGCGATCAGCGGTGAGATGATCGCCAGCACGGCCATGCCGAGGACGATCGCCAGGCCGACGCGTCCCTTCGGGTTCTTCAGGAGCAGCACGAGCCAGGCCGGCGCCTTGATGCCGCGCCGCGATGTCACCGGCGCCGAGAGCGGCGAGAACGGCTGCTGCTGGAGCTCTGCCTCGACCTGGCTCATCGTCACGCAGCGCGCACGCGCGGGTCGAGTACGAGGTTGGCCAGATCTGTGAGGAACATCGCCACGATCGGGCAGATCGCGAAGACGAGGAGGAGTGCCTGTGTCAGCGGGTAGTCGTTGCCGAGCGCGGCCTGCTGCAGCGTGAAGCCCGCGCCGGGGTAGCTGAAGACGAGCTCGACGAAGACGACGCCTCCGACTGCGGTCGCGAACTGCGGCGCGAAGCCGTTGAGGGGCGGCAGGATCGCGTTGCGCGCGGCATACCGGAGCATCACGCGCCGGTCGCGCAGCCCCTTTGCCTGCGCCATCGACACGTAGTCCTCGCCGATCGTGTTGATCATGACCGTGCGCATGTTCAGGACCCAGCCGCCGGCGAAGGCGAGGACGATCACGAGCGCCGGCAAGATGCCGTGGCTCAACGCGCTGGTGATGAACGGCCAGTTCAAGCCCGGCGTGACATTCGTCGCGTAGGCGTGCTGGAACGGGAACCAGCCGAGCTTGAGACCGACGAAGTACACGATCAGGAGCGACGTGAAGTAGGCGGGGAAGGCGCCGAGCGCCATGAATAAGGGGACGAAGAACGTGTCGAAGCCGCCGCCCCGCCGCCATGCGGCGACCGTTCCGACCGCGGTGCCGAGGATGAACGCGAGCATGAATGCGATCCCCACGAGCGCGATCGAGTACGGAAGCGTGCGGCCGACGACGCTCGAGACCTTGGCCGGATAGTTCGAGGTCGAGATGCCGAAGTCGAGATGGGCGACGCGGCCGAGGTACTGCCAGTACGCGGCAGGGATCGACTGGTGATTCCCGCCGAGGAGCTTCTCGTAGGTCGCGATGATTCCCGGGTTCGCCTGGATCTGCGAGGGCGAGAGGTGCTGGAGAAGACCGCCGACCGGGTCGCCCGGCATCAACCGTGGGAGCAGGAACGTGAGCGTGAGCGCCAGCCAGATGGCGAACACGTAGAAGGCGAGTCGGCGCAGCAGCCAGCGCATGACGAGATCAGGAATCTACGTGGGGGGCGGACTGGACTCCACCCCCCACGTAACCAGGAGGGTTAGGCGCCTGCCTTGCCACCCGGAAGGATCCGGGTGAACTGCAGGATGTTGTCGGGGTAGTTCGTGAAGATCGGCTGCGCGTAGTCGTTCTTCGGCGACGAGAAGTTGTGGAAGAACTCCGTGCTGTACGTCGACCACTGCGGAGCCAGATAGATCGGAACGATCGGCATGTCCTTGAGGAACAGGTTGCCGAGCTTGACGAAGGCCGCTTTCTGCGCCTCCGTGCTGAGCGAGGACCTGAACTGATCGAGGATCGGCTGGGCGGCGCTGTCGTAGAAGTGCGCCCAGTTGCTCGTCACCGTCGCGTCCTGCCCCGGGGGCGTGTACTGCGACTGCGACAGGTTGGCGTTGAAGTAGCCGAACGGCGTAGCGCCTGAATCGTTCTGCCAGAGCAGCGTCGGCGTCTTCGTCGTCGAGGCGTTCGGATACCACGAGTTCCAGTCGGGCTCGAGGACCTCCGACGAGTTGATCCCGATGGTCTGCAGGTTCTTCGCGATGATCTGGTCCGACGCGACCCAGTCCGACCAGCCCGAGATCACGTGGATGTCGAGCGTGACCGGGTTCCCCTTCGGGTCGAGCAGCGTGCTCCCCTTGTACGTGAAGCCGGCTGCGGTCAGCATCGACTTCGCCTCCGTCGGGTTGTACGCCGCCGCCGCTTGCGCCGCCTTCTTGAGGGCCGGCGTGTACCAGTTCGCGAAGAGCCCGTTCAGTCCGAGCCCGTCGGCGGGCGGGCCGTAGCCGTACTCGCCGAGCTTGTACACGGACTCACGGTCGATCGCGAGGCTTACCGCCTTGCGGAAAGCCGGGATGCTGTACGGGTATTGCGAGTCGTCGAACACGAGCGACTGCGCGAACGTGTTCACCGGGTAGAAATAGTGGAAGTACTTCGGGTTCTTCGAGTCGTACGCCTGTGCGGCGTTCGGCACGAAGTTGTGCGTCCAGTCGACCTGCCCGCTCTGGATCAGCGCGAGCGCGGAGTCGTTCGAAGCTGCCTGGACGTACTGGAGGCACGCCACCTTCGGGGCGCCGGCCACCCAGTAGTGCGGGTTCTTGCCCAGGGTGTAGGCCTGGCTGGAGAACGCCTGGACGACGTCGAACGGGCCCGAGCCCACCGGGGTCGAGTCGGTGAACGTGGAGGGGTCGGCCACCTTCGACCAGATGTGCTGAGGCACGATGAAGACGCCGCCCAGCGTCACCGGGATGAACGCCGAGTCGGCGGAGTGCAGCTTGATGACGACCTTGTACTTGCCAGTCGCCCTGATCGACGCGACGTTGGAACCGGTCTTCAACAGGCCGATCTGGTCCATGGCGCTCGACTGCTTGCCGGCGACGAGCGAGTAGACGACGTCGAGGGCCGTGAGCGGCTTCCCGTCGCTCCACTTGACGTTCTTGCGGATGTTGAGCGTCAGGGCCGAGTTGCCGTTCGACCACTTCCAGCTCTGCGCGAGCCACGGATACGTGTGGCCGCCGCCTGCAACCGTGGTGACGATCAGCGGCTCGTAGATCGCGCCCTTGACGACCGCCCCGGCCGGCGTGCTGGTGGAGACGTATGGATTGAAGTTGCGGACGAACGCGGGGTCGCCCGAACCCGCCATGACGACACACTTGTGGGCAGCGGCTTCCTGCGCCGCGACGTTGCTGCTCGACGTCGACGCGAACGCGACCGTCGCGAGGATGAGAGCGGTGAGCATCGCTCCGCCGACTCCGGCGACGAGACCGAGGCGGCGCTTTGAGCGGGTGTGACCTGGCATCTGCCGTTCCTTTCTCGCCCGGCGTGGGGCGGAGAAGATGTGGATCACGGTGGAGGTACCGGAAATTCCCGGAAACCGTAAACAAGTCGTTACGCTCCTGTCAAGGTCCGATGACCGGTAACGTCTCCGTATCCCAGGCCAGGTGGGGTGCTTCCCTTCCGGAACAAGTTCCGGTACGTTTTCGGAGCAGATGGCCCAACTCGACCGCAAACCCGACCAGAAGTTCCGCGGCCGCGCCACGATCCGCGACATCGCCGACCTCGCCGGGGTCTCGATCGCGACCGTCTCCCGCGTCCTCAACGACCGCCCGGACGTCGCCCCGGAGACGCGGGAGAACGTGCTGCAGGTGGTGCGCAGGCACGGGTTCTCGACGAATCGCGGCAGCCGCGGAGCATCGAGCAACCGCGTCGGCGTGATCGGCCTCACACTGCCGCTCGTCAACGACGCCTACTTCGGGCCGATCCTCAGCGGCGCCTCCGAGGCGCTATACGAGCTCGACCACCGCATCATGCTCTGCCCGACGCTCCACGAGCACGACCGCGAGGTCTCGCTCGTCGACCGGTTGATGCGCGGCGTGACCGACGGCGCGATCCTCATGCTCCCGGAGGAATCGACCGACGAGCTCGTGCACCTGCAGGAGATCGGGTTCCCGTTCGTCGTCGTCGACCCGCGCGAGGCGCCGCCGCCGGGGATTCCCTGCGTCTCGGCGATGCACGCGACCGGAGCGAAGCTGGCGACGGAGCATCTGCTCGAGCTCGGCCATCGTCACATCGGCGTCGTCGCCGGGCCGGCCGGGTGGTACGCGAACGACGAGCGCGAGATCGGGTTCCGCGCGGCGATGGCGGCCGCGCGCCTACTCCCGGATCACGACGTCATCGTCCACTCCGACTGGAGCATCCCGTCCGGGGAGCTGGCTGCCGAGACGCTTCTCGCGCGACCCGACCCGCCGACTGCGATCTTCGCCTTCAACGACAACGCCGCGATCGGCGTGCTCAACATCGCCCGGCGCCGTGGCATCCGCGTCCCCGAGGAGCTGTCGATCGTCGGCTTCGACGACACCTTCCAGGCGACGATCGTCACGCCGCGCCTGACCACTGTCCGGCAGCCGCTCGCCGAGCTCGGCCGCATGGGCGTCAGCCTGCTTTCGCGCTTGCTCGAAGGCCAGCGTCTCGACGCGATGCGGATCGAGCTCGCGACCGAACTCGTCATCCGTGAATCGACGGCTCCCGCACCGAGCTCGTAGCGTCGCGGCGGCTTCCGCGATCGCCGCCGTCTCGCTCGGCATCGTCTTCGTCGCGCAAGGCGCCGGCGCCTCGAGCGAGGGCTTCCGCGTCACGCCGCTCGTCTCGGACGGCGGCGTACCGGCGCCCCACCACGACGCGACGCTCGTGAACGCGTGGGGGCTCGCGGCGAGCCCGACCGGACCATGGTGGACCGGCAACGAGGCGCGCGGGACGAGCACGCTCTATTCCTCGAGCGGCCAGAAGCAGCTGCTCACGGTCTCGGTCCCCGGCGGCCCCACCGGCGTCGCGTACTACGGGGGCTCGTCGTTTCTCGTCCACGGCGACGGACGCTCCGCTCCCGCGCGGTTCGTCTACGCCTGCGAGGACGGCAACATCCGCGCGTGGACGCCGACGGTGCCGACCAACTGGTCCGCGGCCGCCGAAGTCACGGTCGACCAGACCGGCGACGGCGCCATCTTCCGCGGCGTCGCCTTCGCGCACGGATTGCTGTACGCGACCGACTTCCACAACGATCGCGTCGACGTCTTCAACGGGGCGTGGCGTCGGGTTCGGCTCGCAGGCTCGTTCGACGACTCGACGATCCCGTCGTGGTATGCGCCCGACGGCATCTACGCCGCGGGCGACCACATCTTCGTCACCTACGTCTACCGCGCGCCCGTCGACGGCAACGACGGCCCGACCGGCGGGTTCGTCGACGAGTTCGATCTGCAGGGAAAGCTCGTAGCGCGCGTGACCCATGCCGGTCTCGACGAGCCGTGGGGACTCGCGTTGGCGCCGACGTCGTTCGGGCGCCTCGGCGGCGACTTGCTCGTCGCAAACTTCGGCAACGGCGAGATCGCCGCGTACCGGTCGCAGCACGGCCGTTGGACGCCCGACGGCATGCTCGACGGAACGAACGGCAAGCCGCTCGTCCTCGACGGTGTCTGGGGGATCGCGTTCGGGAACGGAGGCTTGGCCGGTCCGCGCGACACGCTCTTTGCGGCAGCCGGTCCGCACCGGTGGTACGGCTCGAGCGAGCTCGCGGTGCACGGCCTTGTCGAGGCGGTGGCGCAGGCGTGACGGTGTCAGTCCCGCTGCATGGCGGCATCGAACGCGACGTCCGACGGCGCGAAGTCGGCTGCGCGGACGAAGCGGAGCGCCTCGGCGGCGCCCCACTCGCGGTCCATTCCCATGTCCTCCCACTCGACGGAGAGCGGGCCCTCGTACCCGATCTCGTTGAGCGCGCGGAAGAGCTCGTCGAAGTCGACGTCGCCGTGACCCGGCGACACGAAGTCCCAGCCGCGGCGCGAGTCGCCGAACGGCAGGTGCGATCCGAGAATCGAGCGGCGTCCGTCGAGCCGGCGCTTCGAATCCTTGACGTGCACGTGGTAGATGCGGTCACCGAACTCGCGCGCGAACTCGGCCGCGTCGAGAAACTGCGGGGCGAAGTGACTCGGGTCGAGGTTGAACCCGAAGGAGGCGCGGCCGCCGAACGCATCGAGCGTGCACCGCGCCGTCACGAAGTCGTACGCGATCTCGGTCGGATGCACCTCGAGCCCGAAGCGGACTCCTTCGCGCTCGAAGACGTCGAGGATCGGACCGAAGCGCTCCGCCACCTCCTCGTACCCTCGATCGATCGCTGCGAAGTCGTTCGGTGGGAAGGAGTACAGCCGCTTCCAGACCGGGGAGCCGGTGAAGCCGTTTACCTGCGTCACGCCGAACGCGGCGGCGGCCCGCGCCGTGTCCATCAGCCGCTCAGCTGCGCGGCTGCGTACGCCGTCGGGGTCACCGTCGCCCCAGATCTCCGGCGGGACGATCGCACGATGCCGTTCGTCGATCGGATCGCATACGACCTGTCCGACGAGGTGGGCGCCGAGCGCCCAGCAGTCGATGCCGTGCTGCGCGAGCAGCTCGCGCCGGCCGCGCACGTAGTCGCGATCGGCGAGGGCGGCGGCGACGTCGAAGTGGTCGCCCCAGCACGCGAGCTCGAGCCCGTCGTAGCCCCACGTGGCGGCGCGCGGCGCCAGGTCCGCGAGCGGCAAGTCGGCCCACTGTCCCGTGAAGAGCGTCACGCGGCGCGGCACGGCGCCAACCATACGCACTCATGAGCCGTGTCGCCCTGCAGCTGTGGACGATCCGCGACGAGGTGAAGCGCGACGCGGAAGACGCGCTGCAGCGAGTCGCCGCGCTCGGGTACGACGGCGTCGAGCTGATCGAGCTCCCCCACGGCTCCGAGCAGGTGCGGGCGTGGCTCGACGCGGCCGGACTCGTTGCGGCGGGGAGTCACACGTCGCTCGAGGCAATCGAGGGCGACCTCGACTCACTCGCCCGCGACATGCGCACGCTCGGGACCGACCGCGTCGCGGTCGCCTGGATCGATCCCGAGACGGTCGCCGATCCAGGTTCGATGGTCGAGCGGATCGGTGAAGCCGCTTCGCGGGCACGCGACGCGGGCCTCCGGCTCGGCTTCCACAACCACTGGAGCGAGGTCGCGCCGCTCGCGGACGGGCGCACCTTCCTCGACCGCCTGCGCGAGTTGCCGCCCGACCTCCTTTGGCTCGAGCTCGACCTCGGCTGGGTCTGGCACGCCGGCGGCGATCCGCTCGCCGAGTTGGCTGCGACCGATGGGCGTTGCCCGCTCGTACACCTGAAGGACTACGCGAGCCGCGACGGCAACGACGACGTCCCCGTCGGGGACGGTCTCGTCGGCTACGACCGCGTCGTGCCGGCTGCGGTCGATGCCGGCGCCGAGTGGCTCGTCGTCGAGGAGGACGAGGTCGGGCCGGACCCATTCGGTGCGGTACAACGCTCACTCGAGGCAGTCAGGAGATTTGTCGGATGACGAAGCCGATGGGTGTCGGTGTGGTCGGATGCGGGATCATCGCGAGCCGCTATGTAAGCGACTCGCCCGCGTTCCCAAGCTGGCGTCCCGTCGCCTGCGCGGATCTCGACGCAGTGCGCGCAGAGGAGTTCGGCGCAGAGCACGGCCTGCGCGTTCTTTCGGTCGACGAGCTCATCGACGACGCCGAGGTGGAGCTCGTCCTCAATCTGACGCCGCCGAAGGCTCACGCATCAGTCGTCCGCGCTGCGCTCGACGCGGGGAAGCACGCGTACACCGAGAAGCCGCTCGCCGCGAGCGTCGCCGAGGCGCGCGACCTCGTCGCGCTCGCCGACGAGCTCGAGCTCCGTCTCGGCTGCGCGCCCGACACGTTCTTGTCGAGCGCATACGGAATGGGCCGCACGCTCATCGCCGGCGGTGCGATCGGCTTCCCGATCGGCGCCGGCGCGACGATGCTCGTCGGAGGGCCGGAGGACTGGCACCCGAACGCGGACATGTTCTACCGCGCGGGCGGCGGACCGATGCTCGACATCGCGCCGTACTACCTCGCCGCGATCGTGTCGCTGCTCGGGCCCGTCGCGTCCGTCGCCGGCTTCGCCGAGACGCCGACGGCGACGCGCACACTCGGCGCGGGGCCGCGCGCGGGCGAGACCGTCGTCGTCGAAGTTCCGACACATGCCGCGACGGTGCTGCAGCTGAGAAACGGTGCGCTCGCGACGCTGACGGTCAGCTTCGAGGCGCGCGACCAATATGAGAGCTCGCTCGTCGTGTACGGCAGCGACGGCGCGCTCGAGCTGCCGGACGCGAATCAGTTCGGCGGAGAGGTCGTGCTTCGGCGCGGGAGCGAGCCCGCCGAGGCGGTCGCCTACGACGATCGCGGCGCGCAGGAGACGCGCGGGTACGGAATCGAGGAGCTGGTCGTGGCGCTGCGCGCAAGGAGACCACATCGCGCCAGTGCCGCGCTCGCGCTCCACGTCCTCGAGGCTGCCGAGGCGGCGCTGACGAGCGCCGCGGAGCAGCGCACCGTCACGCTGTCGACCGGCATACCGGCGTTCGCCTGAGCTCGTTGGCCAGACGCTCGGCAGTGCTGAGCGTCAGCTAGCGCAGTCGTCGCAGACGCCGCGGAGGACGACGTCGTGGGCGACGGAGTAGCCGGTCGCGCCTTCCACTTTGTGGAGGGCGCGCTCGAGCTCGGGGTCGGCGAAGGCTTCGACCTTGCCGCAGTCGGCGCACACGAGATGGTGATGGTGCTCGCCGCCGGGCTGGACGGCTTCGTAGCGCGACGTCGGCGCGCCGACGTCGACGCGCTGGACGAAGCCGTCGCGCGTGAGCTGCTCGAGCGACCGGTAGATGCTCGCGATCCCGACCTGCCGGCCCTCGCGGCGGAGCTCATCGAAGATCTCCTGCGCCGTCACGCAGCAGGACTGCTGCCCGAGGAGCTCGATCACCGCCTGCCGCGCCGCGCTGCGGCGACGGCCGCGGCGCTCGAGCGCCGCCAGCGTCGTCATCGTCCAGTCTTCCATTGGCGGAATGATAACGATTATCGCTAGAGTCCGCCACATGCACATACTCGCAGCGGTCTTCGCCGCCGCCCAGATCCACGTCGTCGCCGCCGAGAACTTCTGGGGCAGCATCGCCACACAGCTCGGCGGCAACCGCGTCCAGGTCACGAGCGTCATCTCGAACCCCGCCACCGATCCCCACGACTACGAGCCGAGCTCCGTCGACGCGCGCACGATCGCCGGCGCGCAGATGGTCATCGTCAACGAGATCGGCTACGACCCGTGGGCGCCGAAGCTCATCGCCGCAAACCCCGTCTCCGGCCGCGTCGTCCTCACTGTCGGCGACCTTGTCGGGGTCAAGACGGGAGGGAACCCGCACCGCTGGTACTCCCCCGCGAACGTCCGCCAGGTGGTAGCCGCGATCACAGCCGACTACACGAAGCTCGACCCGAAGGATGCGGCGTACTTCCGCGCGCAGAAGACCCATTTCCTCAAGACGAGCCTCGCGGAGTACAACAACTTGATCGCGACGATCAAGCGACGCTTCGGCGGAACACGCGTCGGCGCGTCCGAGAGCATCTTCGCCCCGCTGGCGCAGGCGCTCGGCCTGAAGCTGATCACCCCGTACTCGTTCCTGAAGGCGATCAGCGAGGGAACCGAGCCGACAGCCGCCGACGTGACGACAATCGACCGCCAGATCGCGAAGCGCGAGATCAAGGTCTGGGTCTTCAACAGCCAGAACAGCACGCCCGACGTCGCCCGCCTCACGAGCGCGGCGCGCAAGCAGCAGATCCCGATCACGACGATCACGGAGACGCTGTCGCCGGCGTCCGCAACGTTCGAGCAATGGCAAGTACGCCAGTTGAAGGCACTGCTGCTGGCGCTGTCCCGAGGATGAGCGCGGTCGAGCTCAGAGACGCCGAGGCGCGCATCGACGGACGGACGATCTGGCGCGACGTCTCCGTCACCGTCGAGCGCGGCGCGTTCGTCGCCGTGCTCGGCCCGAACGGCGCCGGCAAGTCGACGCTCGTCCGCGCCGTCCTCGGACTCCAGCCGCTCGCAGCCGGACACGCGTCGATCCTCGGCGCGCCGCCCGGCGAGGCGAACGACCGCATCGGCTACCTGCCGCAGCGGCGGAGCTTCGACGAGACGACGCGCATCCGCAGCGTCGACGTCGTCCGGCTCGGCCTCGACGGCGCACGCTGGGGCGTGCCGCTCCCCGGCCGCCGCAGCCGCGCTGCTGCGGCACGCGTCGCCGACGTGATCGAGCTCGTCGGCGCGAGCGACTACGCAACGCGGCCGATCGGCGAGCTCTCCGGCGGCGAGCAGCAGCGACTGCTCATCGCGCAGGCACTCGTCCGCCGGCCGCAGCTGCTGCTGCTCGACGAGCCGCTCGACAGCCTCGACCTTCCGAACCAGATCGGCGTCGCCGCCCTCATACGCCGCATCTGCGAGGAGGAGAACGTCGCCGTCATGCTCGTCGCGCACGACGTCAACCCGATCATCGGCTATCTCGACGCCGTCATCTACGTCGCGGGCGGCACCGCCGTCGAGGGCCGGCCGGAGGACGTCATCTCGACGGCCGCCCTCACCGCGCTGTACGGCGTTCCGGTCGAGGTGCTGCGCGCATCGGACGGCCGCCTCGTCGTCGTCGGGGCGCCGGACCTGCACGGCCACCATGCGCACTGAGGCGTCCGTCTTCACCGGGCTCGCGTGGAACCCGGTGCACGACGTCCGCGAGCTCTTCACGTATCCATTCATGCAGCACGCGCTCGCGGCGGGGACGATCGTCGCCGTCATCGCCGGCGTCGTCGGCTGGTTCATGGTGCTGCGCCGCCAGACGTTCGCCGGGCACACGCTCTCGGTGACCGCCTTCACGGGTGCGTCCGCCGCCGGGCTCGCCGGGATTCCAGTCGTCGCGGGCTACTTCGGCGTCTGCAGTCTCGGCGCGCTCGCACTGGCGACGGCCGCCGGGCCGCGTCGAGGTCTCGGCTCCGAGTCGGCGGCGACCGGCTCCGTGCAGGCGCTTGCGCTCGCGCTCGGATTTCTCTTCGTAAGCCTCTACCACGGCATCCTCAACGGGCTCGACTCGCTCCTCTTCGGCACGTTCCTCGGGATCACGAGCTCGCAGGTGCTCGTGCTCCTCGTCGTGGCCGCAGCGACCATCGCCGCGGTCGCGCTCGCCTCGCGCCCGCTCATCTTCGCCTCGGTCGATCCCGACGTCGCCCGCGCCGGCGGCGTCCCGGTGCGGCTCCTCGGCATCGGCTTCCTGCTCGTGCTCGGCCTGTCGGTGGCGGAGACGAGCCAGATCACCGGCACGCTCCTCGTGTTCGCGCTGCTCGTGACTCCCGCCGCCACGGCTCACCGGCTGACCGCGCGCCCGTTCCTCGGCGTCGTCCTCTCGGTCGCGATCGCGCTCGTCGTCACGTGGGTCGGGCTCGCGCTCGCGTACTTCTCCATCTATCCGGTCGGCTTCTACGTCACCTCGCTCTCGTTCGCCGCATACGTCATCGCGCGGTTGCTCGCCTGATGCTCGCCCAGGAGTTCATGCGCAACGCCCTGATCGCCGGCAGTGTCGTCGGCGTCGCCTGCGGGCTGATCGGCTGGTTCGTCGTCCTCCGTGCACAGGTCTTCGCGGGCGACGCGCTCAGCCACGTCGCCTTCACCGGCGCCCTCGCGGCGGCGGCAGTCGGGATCGACGTGAAAGTGGGCCTCTTCGCCATCACGATCCTCGGCGGCCTTGCCCTCGGCGCCCTCGGCGACCGCGCGCGGGCGGACGACGTCGTCATCGGCACGCTCTTCGCCTGGACGCTCGGCCTCGGCGTTCTGTTCCTCTCCATCTTCACGACGAATGGGAGCGGCTCAAACGGCACTGCGGGCGTTCGCGTGCTGTTCGGGTCGATCTTCGGTCTGAGCGCCGGCGACGTGCAAACGTCCGTCGTGCTCGCGGTCGTCGCCGTCGGCATCCTCGCGGCGATTGCGCGGCCGCTCCTCTTCGCCTCCCTCGACTCGGCCGTCGCGGCCGCCCAGGGCGTGCCCGTGCGGGCGCTCGGGCTCGTGTTCCTCGGCCTGGTCGGGCTGGTCGCCGCGCAGGCGACGCAGGCAGTGGGCGCGCTGCTCCTGCTCGGGCTCATCGCCGCGCCGGCAGGAGCCGCGCACCGGCTGACGGCGCGGCCGTATGCGGGACTCGGCCTCTCAGCGCTCTTGGCGCTCGCATCGGTCTGGATCGGGCTCACCCTCGCCTACGCCGTCCCGACGCTGCCGCCGAGCACGATGGTGATCTCGACGGCGGTGGCGATCTACGTCGCGGCGATGAGTTTGCGGCCTGCGCGCCGTCTACTAGGGTGACGTCACCCGAACGCGGAGGAGCGAGATGCCGAAGACGCTGTTGCTGGTGGGCACCCGCAAGGGCGCCTTTTTGCTCGAGAGCGACGCCGACCGCCGCGACTGGGCGGTGCGCGGGCCGTTCTGCGAGGGCTGGCCGGTCTACCACACCGTCCTCGACGCCGGCACCGGCGACATCTACGCCGCCGCCGCCAGCGAGTGGCACGGCTCGGCCGTGTGGCGGAGCAAGGACCGCGGGGAGACGTGGACGCTCTCGAGCGAGGGCATCGCGTACGACGAGTCGAGCGGCAGGAAGGTCTCGAAGGTCTCGACGCTCGCGGCGAAGGACGGGCACGTGCTCGTCGGCGTCGAGGCGCCGGGCATCTTCGAGAGCCGAGACGGCGGCGAGACGTTCTCGCTGCTGACGACGCTCACCGGCCAGCCGGGCAGCGAGATGTGGGACGACCCCAGCAACCAGCCGCCGGGACATCTCGGAATCTCCGCGATCATGCTCGACGGCGACGACGGCGCACGCTTCTGGGCGATCGTCCAGGGAGTCGGGGCGTTCGAGACGCCGGACGGCGGGCAGTCGTGGACGCCGCGCAACCGGGGCCTCCGCGCCGACTGGCCGCGGCCGCACGAGGAGGTCGGGTTCTGCGTGCACAAGCTCGTGCGTGCGGACGACTCGAGGATGTACCAGCAGAACCACGTCGGCATGCACCGCAGCGACGACCTCGGTCAGACCTGGACGGAGATCACCGAGGGACTGCCGACCGAGTTCGGCTTCGCGGCGGCCGCGCATCCGCACGACCGCGACACCTTCTACGTCGTGCCGCTCGACCCCGGACACGGACGGACGATGCCCGAGGGGCGCGCAACCGTCTGGCAGACGAGGGACGGCGGCTCGAGCTGGCGCGCACTCCGAAACGGCCTGCCGCAGGAGGATGCGTGGCTCGGCGTGCTGCGCGAGGCGATGGCGATCGACACGTACGACGTGCCCGGCCTCTACTTCGGCACGAGCACCGGCCCGGTGTTCGCGTCGAACGACGAAGGCGAGAGCTGGAACGAGATCGCCAGCTACCTGCCGCCGATCTCCTCCGTCGAGGTCGCGGTCCTCGACTGATGGCCGACGTCCACCTTCCCGGGACGCTGGCGCCGCTCTTCCCCGGCCTGCCGCGCCGCCTCGAGGTCGAGGCGGCGACGGTGGTCGCGGTCATCGAGGAGCTCGAGGTCCGGTGGCCGGGCCTGCGCGACCGCCTGTGCGAGCCGGGCCCGCGCCTGCGCACGCACATCCACGTGTACGTCGACCGCGAGCGCGCGAGGATGGAGACACCGCTGGAGCCGCGCTCCCGCGTGGACGTGATCGCCGCCATCAGCGGCGGATAGCCCGCAGCGCTTATCCGCGAAAAGCAGGATGGCACGCGGACGGCGAGCCGCCGATGCTTCCTGTATGCGGCCCGGCATCGCCTGGTCATACCTCACCATCGCCTCGGTCCTCGCCGTCGCTACGTCGGTCGCGTCGGCCGACGGTCGCATGTTCGCCGCTCTCACCGCGGCAGCGACGGTCGCGATGCTCGCAGGCATCGCGGTCAACCGGCCTGCCGGACGGCTGGTCTGGCTCCTGATCGCCGCCGCGCTCGGCGCCTGGTCGGTCGCAGCATGGATCACTCCGACTTCGGTGACTGCGCCGCATGCGTCGTTCACCGGCTTCCTCGCGTCGCAGGCGCCGGCGTACGTGCTCCTGCTCGCGGCGGTGATCGCGCTCATGTACGCGTCGGGGCCGGTCCCGCTCGGGCGGTCGGACGCGTGGATCGCGCTCGTCGCCGCCTGCGTCGTCGTGTGGCCGGTCGCGCTCGAGCCGAACCTGACTCCTTGGAGAGCCGCGCACGCGGGGAGTGTGGCGATGGTCGCCGGCGACCTCGTCACGCTGACGATCCTGCTGCGCGTCGCGTTCACGCCGACCATCCGCCTGCGTGCCTACCACTTCCTGCTCGCGGCGGGGGCGATGATGACGATGGGCGATGTCGTCAATGTCTCGCCGGCGCTCACCGGATCGGTCTGGTCGCACGTCGTGCATGCGGGCTACGGCCTCGAGTGCGCATTCGTCGCCGCCGCCGCGCTGCATCCGTCGATGCGCCGCGTCCCGCTTCCGGCGCCCGCCGAGATCGATCCCTCATCGCGGCGGACGCTCGCCGTCCTCTCCGGCGTCCTCTTCGCTCCCTTCCTCGGGCTCGGACTGAGTCGCTGGCTGAACAACGCCGACCCATACGCGTACGCCGCGATCGGCGTCTTCCTCGTCACGGTAGCGCTCGTCAAGATCCTGCGCCTGATGCACCAGATGGAAGTGCTTCGGCTCTCCGCGGAGATGTCCGAGCAGAGGTTCCGGATGATGTTCGACGCGTCCGGCATCGGCATCTCGCTCGGGGCGCACGGCATGCTCACGGAGACGAACGAGGCGTATCAGCGGATGCTCGGCTACACCGCCGACGAGCTGTCGTGCATGCACTACAACGAGATCACCTATCCGGACGACATCGGCCTCGACGAAGAGCTCGCAGCCGAGGTCGCGGCCGGGCGGCGCTCCAGCTACAGCGCCGAGAAGCGCTACGTCCGCCGTGACGGGGAGGTGCGCTGGGTGAACGTGACCGTGACGATGGCGAAGGACCGCAGCTTCGGCGTCGGCATGATCGAGGACATCACCGACCGGCGCGGCCTCGAGGAGGAGCGCCAGAGGCTCCTCGCGCGGACGGTCGAGGTCGCCGAGGCCGAGCGGAGCTCGCTCGCGGCCGACCTCCACGACGGGCCGATCCAGCATCTGACCGCGGTCACCCTGACGCTGGACCTGCTCGCGAACAAGCTCGCGCGCGGAGACGTCGACGGCGCCACGGAGCTCGCCCAATGGCTCCGCGAGTCGATCGCCGGCGAGATGAGCTCCCTCCGCCGGCTCATGACCGAGCTGCGGCCGGCGCTCCTCGACGAGCGCGGGCTCGAGGCAACGCTGCTCGACTGCGCCGCCGCCGTGCTCGACGGCGAGCCCGTGGCGTTCACGCTGGAGTACGGGCTCAACGGCCACCGGCTCGCACCCGAGCTCGAGGCGGTCATCTACCGCGTCGTGCGCGAGGCGCTCACGAACGTGCGCAAGCACGCTCATGCGCGGACGGCACGTGTGAGCCTCATGGTGGACGACGGCCGCGTCGACCTCGTCGTCGAGGACGACGGCGGCGGCTTCTTCCCCGGAGGGACGAACGGCGACCACGTCGGCGTGCTCACGATGCGCGAGCGCGTGGAGAGCGTGGGTGGAAGCTGGACGCTGCGCGCGGCGCCGGGTGAGGGCACGCAGATCCGCGCCGAGTTGCCGCGGAAGCTGCGCGCCCTCGAGCGCGTCACTCTCTAGCGGATCGCCACCTGCACGAGGCGGCGCGTCGACACGCCCGCCAAGATGCTGTCGCCGGGCTTGCGGGCGCGGACGAACATCACGAGGTCACCGCGTCGCAGCGGCATGTTCCGCGTCGGGCGAATGACGAGCGTCACCCAGCCGTTCGCGTCCGTCGCCTGCTCGGGCGCGTTGTACGTCCAGCCGTACGGAAGGCCGAGCGCGAAGACGAGCGCGCCCTGCACGGAGAGGCCGTGCGCGTCGGAGACGTGGAAGCGCGCCTGGACCTGCACACTCCGCGACACGATCGGGCTGGGCGAGAAATGCACCTGGTCGAGCACGAGGCGGTCGGGCAGCGAGACGTCCTTCACTTCGACCTTCGTCGCGCTCTGGCTCGACTTGGGTGGCGCGACGACGCCGGTCGGAGTGGAGTAGACGTAGCTCGACCCCACCGAGTTCTTCGCCGTCACCTCGATGCGCATCCGGTGTCCGACGTCGGCCGTCCCGAGGGTGTAGCTCGTGACGCCGGAATGGGCGATGAAGGTCGAGCAGTTGTTCCCCTTGTCGTCGCACCGCTGCCACGTGTAGTCGAACTTGATCGGCGCCGTGCCGGTCCAGGTGCCGTTGTCCACCTTCAGGGTCACGCCCTGTTGCGTCGTCCCTGAGAGCGACGGCAGGTGCGTGTTCGCGGGTGCGTTGCCGCTCGGAGCGACGGCGCCCGTCGCATTCGACGTCGCTGCGGTGCTGCCGCCCGCGTTGCTCGCGGTCACGACGACGCGGATGCTGTGGCCGACATCGGCCTTCGACAGGGTGTACTGCTTGCTGTTGGCGCCCGAGATCGCGCCGCATCCACCGCCGGAGCTGTCACAGCGCTCCCAGCTGTACGCGTACGACGTGGGCGATCCGGTCCACTTGCCGTTCGAGGCGGTGAGCAGCGAGCCGTCGCGGGCGGTTCCGGAAATCGTCGGCCGGCTCGTGTTCGTGGGCGCCGCTACCACGGCTGTGGTGGTGGTGGTGGTGGTGGTGGTGGTCGAGGTCGTCGCCGGGTCCGTTGCAGCGGATCCGATCGCGACCGAGGCTGCCAGGCCGGCTCCGGCGACAAGCGCCAGGGCCAGCACCTTCCAGACGCGTGCCATGGGTTCACTCCTCCAGGTCGGGGAATTCGGCCCTGGTCTTCCCTGGGAGGAGAACCGGTACTACATCACGCCGTGATCTTTACGGACTCTTTACTCGAGCGGGCGGTCGGTGAGCGCCTCCACTTCGCCCTCCGAGAGGGGGAAATGACACGCGGCGAGGTCGCTCGGGCCTTTCGACTCGAGGGGCGGCTCGAGCTCGGTGCACACCGTCTCGCACTTCCAGCAGCGCGTATGGAAACGACACGCCGGCGGCGGGGCGACGGGGCTCGGCACGTCGCCCTCGAGCACGACGCGGCGCCGCCGGCCGTCGGGATGGGCATGTACCGTCGGGACCGCAGACAGGAGCGCGCCGGTGTACGGATGGCGCGGATGCGCATAGAGGCGGTCGCTTGCGGCGAGCTCGACGATCTTGCCGAGGTACATCACCGCGATCCGGTCGCACATGTGCCGGACCACCGACAGGTCGTGTGCGATGAACACGAGCGTCAGGCCCATCTCGTCGCGCAGCTCTTGCAGCAGGTTCAGCACCTGCGCCTGAATGGAGACGTCGAGTGCCGACACCGGCTCGTCGGCGACGATCAGCTTCGGCTGCAGCACGATCGCACGGGCGATGCCGATGCGCTGCCGCTGGCCGCCCGAGAACTCGTGCGGATAGCGGTTGTAGTGCTCAGGATTGAGACCCACGCGCTCCATGACCTCGCGCACGCGCGTGCGCCGCTCACGCCCGTCGGCGACGCCGAGCAGACGCAGCGGCTCTCCGATGATCGTGCCCACCGAGCGGCGTGGGTTCAGTGACGCATAAGGATCCTGGAAGATCATCTGGACGTCGCGGCGGAGCGGCCGCAGCCGGCGCTCGGGCCAGCTCGAGATGTCCTCGCCGTTGTAGACGACGGATCCGGACGTCGGCGGGAGCAGGCGCGTCAGCAGCCGCGCGGTCGTCGACTTGCCGCAGCCGCTCTCCCCGACGAGCCCGAACGTCTCGCCGCGCCGGACGTCGAACGAGATCCCGTCGACGGCGTGCACGCGCGCGACCTCACGCTGGAGCAGACCCTTGCGGATCGGGAAGTGCTTCACGAGGTCGCGGACGACGAGGAGGTCGTCGGCTATCTCAAGGCCGGGTGCTCCTGCTGCAGCGACTGCCACAGGCGCTTCCTTTCTTCGACCGGTAGATGGCAGCGGACGAGATGCCCTGAAGACGACTCGGCGAGCTCCGGCTCGACCTCGAGCGCGGGCGGCGGCGTGTACGGGCAGCGTGGATGGAACGTGCAGCCTTGCGGCACGCGGATGAGGCTCGGCGGCGATCCCGCAATCGGGTTCAGCCGCTCCGACCGTGGCGCGTCGAGGCGCGGGATCGACTGCAACAGGCCCCATGTGTACGGATGCTCAGGCGCCGCGAACAGCTCCTCGCGCGAGGCGTATTCGAGGACGCGGCCGGCATACATCACCGCCACGTCGTCCGCCATCTGCGAAACGACGCCGAGGTCGTGGGTGATGAGGATCACTGCCGTTCCGAAGTCGTCGCGCAGCGCCTGGATCAGCTCGAGGACCTGTGCCTGCACGGTCACGTCGAGTGCCGTCGTCGGCTCGTCGGCGATGAGGATGTCGGGCTGCAACGCGAGCGCCATCGCGATCATCGCGCGCTGGCGCATGCCGCCCGACATCTCGTGCGGAAAGCTCGAGAACCGCTCCTCCGGGCTCGGGATGCCGACCGATCGCAGCGCCTCGACCGTCCGCTTGCGCGCCGTGTCGCGGGAGACGTCCTCGTGCGTCCGAATCGCCTCGACGATCTGCTGGCCGACGCGAAAGAAGGGATGCAGCGAGGAGAGCGGGTCCTGGAAGATCATCGCGATCCGCGCGCCCCGGATCGCGCGGAGGTCGTCGGTCGCCGCCGAGAGGAGGTCGCGGCCGTCGAAGCGGATCCGGCCGGTGATGGTCGCGTTCGGGAAGCGCGTCAGCCCGATGATGGTCTGCGCCGTCACGCTCTTGCCGGAGCCGGACTCCCCGACGATGCCGAGCGTCTCGCGGCTGTCGAGTGACAGCGACACGCCGTCGACCGCGCGTACGACGCCGTCGACGGTCTTGAACGACACGTGCAGGTCGTCGATCTCGAGGAGCGCCATTACGCGTACGTCACTCTGGGGTCGAGGAACGCGTACAGGACGTCGACGAGGAGGTTCGCGAAGACGATGAAGAACGCGCCGAAGAGGACCGTGCCCTGGATGGCCGGCAGGTCCGAGTTCGTGATCGCGTCGTAGGCATACCGGCCGACGCCGGGGATGTTGAACACCGTCTCGGTGAGGATTGCGCCGCCGAGGAGGAGTCCGATGTCCATGCCCGCCATGGTCACGATCGGTGTCAACGCGGCGCGCAGCCCGTGCTTCGCGATGACCTTCGACTCGCGCAGCCCTTTCGCCCGCGCGGTGCGGATGTAATCCTCTCCCATCGTCTCGATCAGATTGCCGCGGGTCATGCGCGCGTAGAAGGCGGCAAACGACGCAGCCAGCGTGCACCACGGGAGGATGAGCGAGCCGAACCACTGCCCGGGGTTCTGCGAGAACGGGACGTAGCTGCCCGCTCCCGAGAACCAGCTGACGAGACCGCTGCCCTTCGCGAAGACGAACAGAGCGACCAGGCCGACGAAGTACACGGGCGCGGAGATTGCGACGAGCGCACCGCCCATCATCGCCCGGTCGAGGACGGTGCGGGGGCGGATGGCGGAGACGATGCCGACGGAAAGGCCGATGAGCATCCACACCACGAAGCCGCCGACCGTGAGCGAGATGGTCGCGGGGAGGCGCGAGAAGATCTCGGTCCGCACCGGCTCGGTGTTGTAGTACGAGTAACCCAGGTCGAAGTGCAGGACGACGTTCTTGAGGTAGTTCCAGTACTGCACGTAGAACGGTTTGTCCAGCCCGAGGTTGATGCGGATCTGATGGATGAGCGACGGCGTCGCGTTGCGGCCGGCGCGCAGCACGGCCGGGTCCGCCGACGGCAGGACGTCGAAGATGACGAAGGTCAGGAAGCTGACGACGAGCAGGAGCAGGATCGCCCAGAGCACACGCCTGACGATGTACGCGCCCACTAGGTCCTCCTGCTCCTGCTCACGCTCATCTCGCTACTTGACCGACATGAACGACACGTCCGGCTCGCCGCCGTTCCAGAGCTCGGACGCGTGCGTCACCTTGCTGGAATAGAGCGTCGGCGAGTTCTCCCAGATCCACGGGATCGCCGCAGCCGACTGGGTGATCAGCTTGTCGATCTGGCCCCACTCCTGCCAGCGCTTCTCGCTGTTCAGCTCGACCGCCGCCTTCGCCATGAGGGCGTTGATCTTCGGGTCGTTCAGCTGCGACCAGTTGACGTTGTTCGCCGGGAGGATGTTGTTCCCGTTGAAGTTCGCATCCAGGTCGGCCTGTGGCTCGTGGAAGTCCGCGATCCACCCGACGTTCGGGCAGATGTTCGGCGCGTTCTTCGGCACGCCGCAGAAGCGGGTGTACATCGCCGAGTGCTGCACCGGGATCGTCCTCACCTTGAATCCGATCTTCTGCAGGCTGTTGGCGACGACCTGCGCGGTGTTGGAGCCCGGCGGCTGGTTGTCCGCCACCTGCGTGATCTGCGGGCCGCTGTACTTGCCGCTCTTGAAGCCGGCCTTCTTCAGCATCGCCTCGGCCTTCGCCACGTCACCCGAGTTGTTCGAGCTCGCGAACGGGTCGAAGGAGAAGCCGCCGGCCTGGTCGAAGCCGTGGCTGCCGAAGTCCGGCGAGATGAAGTGTGTCGCCACCTTCCCGTCGATCGCGCCGCCTCGGGTGAGCCGCATCGCATTCCGGTCGAGGACGTACGCGACCGCCATCCGCACGTACTTGTTGTCGAACGGCGGCTTCTGCGTGTTGAGCGCGACGAACCGGCTTCCCGGTGTCGGCGTGAACTCGAGCTGGCTCTTCTGGCTCGAGTTGGACGAGATCGACTTCAGCTCGGCCGCCGGCGGCGGGAAGTCGCCGTTGGCGTCGCCTTGGCCGCTGAGGATCTGCCGCGTCGCGACCGCCGGGTCGAACCCTTCCTTGAAGACGATCTTGTTGGCATACGCCGGCCGCCAGCTCGTCTTCGGGTTCCAGTTCGGATTGCGGACGAGGACGATCTGCTTGTTCGGCGCGTAGCCTGTGATCTTCCCCGACGCGTTGTTCCGGACCATGTACGGACCGGTCGCGACCTCGTGGTCGCCGTACGACGACTGCGTTCCCTGGTCGTACTTCTTGGCGTACTCCTCCGGCACCGGCGCGGTCAGCGGCTCCTGCAGAGCCGAGACGAAGATGCCGCTCGGCTTCGAGAGCTGGAACGCGATCGTGTACTTGTTCGGCGTCTGGATGCCCTCGATGTTCGGCACCGTGTTGCCGATTTGCGTCGGAGCCCCCTTGATGACGCCGAAGTACGCGCTCGCGTAGCCGTTCCCGACGGCCGCGTCGAAGCCGCGCTCGATCGCGTACTTGACGTCGGCCGATGTCACCTCACGGTTGACGGGCGGGCTGAACTTGATGCCCTTCTTGATGTGCACCGTGACGGTCTTGCCGCCGTTCGACACGGCCGGCATGCTCTGCGCCAGGTCCGGCACCGGCTGGATGCTGTTCGGCTTGTAGGCGAGCAGCGGGCGCTGCGTCACGTACGTGATCGCGTATGTGAACTGGTAGTACGCAGCACCCGGGTCGAGATGGTCGATGTCGCCCACCGACAGAATGGTGAGCGTCCCACCGCTCTTACCCTGTTGGAGCGTGTGGCTCGTGCCTTGCACGCCGCCCTTGCTCCCACCGCCGCCGCAGCCTGCTGCGACGAAGGCGAGAGCCCCGGCGGCCAGGCCGAGCACGGCGATTCGCCGTTTCATTTCCCCCTCCTTCATGTGGTCGTCTTTGGATCGAGCGCGTCGCGAACTCCGTCGCCCAGCAGGTTGAACGCGAGCACCGTCAGGAGCAGCGCGCCGCCGGGGAACGCGAAGTACCACCACGCCGAGTTGTAGATCGGTGTTGCGTCGGCCAACATCTGCCCCCAGCTCGCCCTGGGCGGATTGATGCCGACGCCGAGGTATGAGAGCGCCGCCTCGAGCAGAATGTTCTGCGGGACGACAAGCGTCGAGTAGACGATGATCGGCGCAACGAGGTTCGGGAGGATCTCCCGGAAGATGATCGTCCGTGCGCGTGCGCCTCCCGCGCGTGCCGCTTCGACGAACTCCTTCTCGCGCAAAGAGAGAACCTGGCCGCGGATGATGCGGCCGATGTACGTCCAGTTGATGACTACGATGGCCGCGATCACGGTCCCCAGCCCGGGATGGATCAACCCGGCGACGCAGCCGTTCCCGAGCGCGCACGCGGAGGCGATGCCGAGAGCGAGCAGCAGGATCGGGAACGCGAGCGTGACGTCGATCAGCCGCGAGATCACGGTGTCGACCCAGCCGCGGAAGTAGCCGGCCACCATGCCGAGCACGACGCCGATTCCGACCGACAGCGCGGTTGCGATGAGCGCCACCTCGAGCGAGACGCGCGCGCCGTAGAGCACGCGCGAGAACACGTCCCGCCCGATCTGGTCGACACCGAAGAGAAACGAAGAGCTCGGGCCCGTCGGCGTGCCGAACAGGTCGAGCTTGTTCGGGTACTGCGCGTTCGGCGGATGCCCCAACAGAGCCGTGATCGGGCCGGCCAGCGCGGCCACGAGGATCAGGAAGACGATGAACCCGAGGGCGCCGAACGCCACCCGGTCGCGGCGGAAGCGCACCCAGAAGAGCTGCCACGGCGTCCTGCCGGCGATGTCGTCGGCGGTGAACACCTCCGCACCCTCACGACGAAGCTCTTCCTCTTCCCGGACCGCGCTCATCTGCGCGTTAAGTCATTTCCGGTTGGTACCGAGACGAAAACGTCGTTAAGGCTTTATGAGCGTCATCCGGGAAGATCGGCGGAGATACGGCGCCGAATCCCCGGCGTGACGCGCTCGAACCGGATCGAACTCGAGCCCCGCGCGTGCCGTGAGGCAACCGCGATCGCAACGGGCACCTTCTGCGCGTCGAGCGTCATCGAGATGTGCGTCCCCTTGAGGGCGAACCCGAGGCGGTTCCCGGACGTGGTCAGGCCCTGCCGTTGCTGCGCCAGCGTCTGGACGCGCCGTTGCAGGAGACGCGTGCACCCGCCGAGCTCGAGCAGCACGAGCGGGTCGATAGCGCGCTCGGCGGCGGTGCCGCCGGTGGTGACGAGCGTGTGCGGCGGCACGTCGAGCAGGACGAGGCCGTCGTCGAGGCGGAGCACGGCGCCGCGCCGGCGGTGCCCGTTTGGCGCGAACCAGTCCTGCAGGCATTCGCCGTGCACGGTCGGGCCGCCGTTCACCGTGAAGATGCTCGCCGTCAGCCGGTACCGCGAGAGCCACGTCGCCGTCCGGAGGGCGCTGAAAGTGGCGGTCGAGGGCTCGCTCAGCGCCACGCGCTGGATCGTGAAGCCGGCCGCCAGCGTCACGACGACAACCGCGAGCGCGACACCCAGCGTCACCCCTAAGGAGCTTGGGAGACGCCGTTTCACGGGTAGCGGAGCGGCAGCGTCACGATCGCCGCCGACAGGAGTGGCAGAGACAGCAGGAGGATCAGCCGGTGGGCACGGGGATCGCGGCCGAGCGCGGCGAGGCCCCAGAGCGCCGCGGGCGCGAGGAGCCCGAAGCGGCCGATCGAGTCGAACGAGCCGCTGAACACCGGCAGCACGACGATCGCGGTACCCGAGACGAGCCACGGCCAGGGGACGTGCGCCCGCGCGGCGACGGCGATGAGCCCGAGGTACATGACGAGCGCGGCGACGTCTCGGACGACCCATGCGTCATGCGCGAACGAGCCGCCGAGCCCTTCGATCGCAGCGACGACGCCCAGCGGCTCGAATTGCCGGCCCCAGGCCTGCTCCGCCTTGCTCCACGCCATCGGGTCGCCGAGGACGCTCGCCAGGTAGAGCGAGAACGAGGCGATAGCCGCCGCCGGCGCGAGGACGGCCCCGAGGGCGAGGCCGCGACGGGCCGGGCTCAGCTCGTGGCGCTGCTGCCAGGCGATCGCGAGCAGGGGCAGCGCGACGAACAGGCCCTCGG
>JBOGZQ010000213.1:0-6294 GCA_050697375.1 Gaiellaceae bacterium
GTTCCGGTGTTCGAGAAGTACAACGCGCGCAGCTACTACGTCGCGATCAGCGATGCCGACCGGCACGAGCGGCTCGACTACGTCGCGACGATCCACCACGGCATCGACTTCCACGAGTTCCAGTTGCGGCACGAGGTGGGGGACTATCTTCTCTTCTTCGGTCGGATCCATACGGACAAGGGAACGGTCGAGGCGATCGACGTCGCGGAGCGCTCGGGGGTTCCGATTGTGATCGCCGGGATCGTCCAGGACCGCGGCTACTTCGAGCGGCTGGTGGAACCGCGACTCGACGGGGAGCGGCTGAGCTACATCGGCCCGGTTGAGCGCGAGCGCCGCGGCGACCTTCTCGGCGGCGCACGCGCGCTGCTGCACCTGGTCAACTTCGACGAGCCATTCGGCTTCAGCGTCGTCGAGGCGATGGCGTGCGGCACGCCGGTCGTTGCTCGAGCGCGCGGCTCGATGCGCGAAATCGTCCGCGACGGAGAGAACGGGTTCCTGGTCGAGACCGTCGGCGACGCCGTTGCGGCCGTCGCTGCCGCGAGCACGCTCGACAGGGCGGCCGTGCGCGCGTCGGTCGAGGTGCGCTTCGACGTCGACCGGATGGTCGACGACTACCTCGCTCTGTACCTGCGCATCGTGGCGGGAAGCGTCCGTTGAGCTCGGCAGCGCCGGGGAATAGGTTCCGGGTCGGCGTCAACTACTGGCCGGCGCGCACCGCAATGAGTTGGTGGTCCCAGTTCGATCGGGCCGAGGTTGCAGCCGATTTCGCGCGGATCGCCGCATCCGGGCTCGACTCCGTGAGGATCTTCCTCAGCTGGGAGGATTTCCAACCTGCGCCGAGCGAAATCGACCCAGAGATGCTCGAGCGCCTCGTTCAGGTCGCGGACCTCGCCGCTGAGCACGGCCTCGCGCTTGTCCCCACCCTCTTCACCGGTCACATGAGCGGAGTGAACTGGATACCTCCCTGGGCGCTCGGAGGATCTGACGGCGACGATCGCTTCCGAGTCATCTCCCACGGCAAGATCACGCATACGGGACTGCGCAACTGGTACAGCGATCCGACGGTCGCAGACGCCCAGGCGCTGCTGGCGGCGGAGGCGGCCGCCGCACTCAGGGGTCATGAGGCGATCTGGATGTGGGACCTCGGCAACGAGAACTCCAACTGCGTGATCCCTCTCAACAGAGCGTCGGCATGCGCATGGCTCGCACGCCTCAGCGCGGCGATCCGCGGTGCCGACGATAACGCGCTCGTCACCGTCGGCTTGCACATGGAAGATCTCGAAGAGGATCGGCGGCTTGGGCCGAGCGAAGCTTCCGAGTCGTGTGATCTGCTCTCGATGCACGGCTATCCGATCTACGCGCCCTGGTCCGAGGGCGCCACCGACGACCAGCTAGTCCCGTTCCTCGCCCGCGTGACCTGCTGGCTCGGGAACGGTCGCGAGGTTCTGTTCAGCGAGTTCGGGCTTCCGACGCATCGGCGTGGCGATTCGAGCCAGGGGAAGGCCCGTGGAGACTCGACGCTTCTTGTCGACGAGGACGCGGCGGCTGTGTACACGGCGAGCACGCTCGAGGGGCTCCGTCGCGCCGGTTGTTCGGGCGCGATGCTCTGGTGCTATTCCGACTACCTCCCAGCACTCTGGGAGAGTCCGCCCTTCGACCTCGCTCCGCACGAGTGTACGTTCGGACTGTGGCGAGACGACGGTTCACCAAAACCGTCAGTCGGCGCAGTGGCAGCGTTCGTCGGCGCCGAGCGGTGCGCCGTCGGACAAGCCGACGAGTGGATCGATATCGACCGAGACGAGTTCCAGCGAGCCCCGAAGACGCACATGCCCCGCCTCTACCGACGGTATCGAGACAGCCGGTAAGCCACGTAAGGCCGTGACGCACGTCCTTCGCTCGGGCGTCAGCCTTATAGGGCGTCGCGCGGTGCGGCGAGGACCGCGTCCAAGAGGTCGGCGAGTCGTGCGGTGGCAAGGCAGATCGAGCTGTCCGATGCGCCGTAGTACAGCCGCAGCTCGTCGCTTCCGGGGTCGTGGAGGAGCCCGCAGGGAAAGACGACGTTGGGCACGTCGCCTGTGCGCTCATAGGAAGCGAGGGGCGCGAAGATCCAGTTGGGCAGGCGTCGAAGGACACGTGTCGGCTCGTCGATGTCGAGCAAGGCGAGCCCGACCCGATAGATCCCGCCGGCGACCGTTTCTTTGACGCCGTGGTACAGAAGCAGCCAGCCGTGCTCGGTCCAGAGCGGCGGCGGCCCGATGCCGATCCGAAGCGAGTCCCACCAGGCGCCGGCGCGCGGTTGCAGCACCTGTTCGGGAACGCTCCAGCTCTCGAGGTCATCGGAACGAGAGAGGAGGATTTCGCCATGCGCGCCGCCGAACTGCGTTTTGGGTCGGTGGAGGAGCACCCAGCGGCCGTCGATTCGGTGCGGCAGCAGCGCGGCGTTCTTGTCCTCGGGGTGTCTGACGATTCCGTGTCGCTCGACCGTTTCGAAGTCTTCGGTGGTGGCGAGAAAGACGGCCGGCCCGGCGGGACCGTAGGCGGTGCAGGTGATCACCCAGCGGTGAAGTTCATCGACCCAAACAAGGCGCGGGTCTTCGAAGCCCCATTGCTCACTCGCCGTCTCCTCGTCGGGTGCGAGCAGCGGCTCGGCCGCGATAGACCAGGCGTCGAAACCGTTCCGCGAGCGGGCGACCGTGAGGTGGGAAATTCCTCTGCGATCTTCGACCCGCGCGAGCAGCACGGTCTCACCGTTGACCGCGGCGGCTGCGGCGTTGAAGACCGCGTTGACCGGATAGGGCCAGTCTGCAGCGGTCAGGATCGGGTTGCCGGCGTCACGCTGGAACAGCTCGTGTGCGCTCATGCAACCACCGGCTCGGGTGCGAGTTCGCGGACGCCGGCGCGGATGCCCGCGGCATCGAGCAGGAGCGCGGCGTGGTGAAAGGCGAGCGTCGATTCGGCACCCTGGTTATCGTTCAACGTGTCGCTTCCGAGCCCGTCGCTGCAGCCGCCGGTCGCGAAGTCGTAAAGCGGGCGCTGCAAGCGGTTGCGGCCGAGGAACCACTCGAACGCCCGGATGGCCCGGATTCCGTGCTCGGACTCATGCGTGATGGCAAACGCGCTCAGCTCGGCTTCGACAAGCGCGGCGGCGTCGAGTGGCTGCTCGTCGCCGTCACCCGGCGCAGGCTGGCCTCTGCGACGACCGTGATGACCCGGAAGCCGAAGCATCGTCCCGTCGAGGCCGCACTCATCGCCGAGCCAGCGCAGGGAGTCGAGTCCAAGCTCGGCCAGGTCGGGCCGGTCGAGTGCGTTGGCGCCCGTCAGGAGTGCCTGCGACAGACGAGCGTTGTCGTAGGTGAGGTCGTCCTCGAACCAGCCCCACTCCGCTGAGGCGGTGTGCTCGAAGGCGTCGGCGAGCTGGCCGACGAGCCGTTCCAGGAGCCGCCGGGCCGCCGAGTCGAGCCGGTCAGCGTCAAGGCGCGCGAGACCAAGGACGGCGTAGGCGGCGGTTCGGAGGTAGACCTCGCCGGAGAGTGTGGCGACGAGCTGGTCGAGGAGGTCGCTTGCCGGCCGCACCACGGCCGGGATCCACGCGGTGGCGAGAATGTCCCCGAGCGCCCAGATCGACCGGCCGACGTGGTCGCCCACGTGCGGCTCGTCCAGCCAGCGGCGGTCGTAGCTCATGAAGTTGCGCATGCCGCCGTCAGCGGCCGCCGCGTGCAGGAACGCGAGCGAACGGTAGAGATGGGATGTCCAGACCTGCTCGTCGCCGCGACGTGCGAGAGCGAGCGAGACGACGGCGAGCCGTGCGACGTCGTCGACGCAGTAGCCGCTGTCGCGGTTGGGAATGATTCCGTGTGCGTGCTGCACGATGCCGACGTCGTCGGCGAGTGTGAGCAGATGGTCGCTGCGTAGGCTCGTCAGGTGCAGGTCGGCGACGCCTGTCGGCCGTCGCCGAGGTGCGAGGTCGTCTGCTTCGTGCAAGACGGCGGCGGTGGCTTCTGCGACGGCGGGCCAGGCGAGCGATGAACCGATCCGCTGGGCTTCGGCGCGTGCCGCCGTGAGCGTGTCGGGCCGCTCGAGGTAACTGCAGGCCGCGTCGGCGAGCGCTTCCGAATCGCGGAACGGGACAAGCAGTCCGGCGCCGGAGGCAAGCATGTCTTGTGCGTACCAGTACGGGGTGGAGACGACGGCGCAGCCTGCGGCGATCGCGAAGGTGAGCGCGCCGGAGGCGATCTGCTCGCGGTTGCCGTACGGGGTCAGGAAGACGTCGGTCGTAGCGAGCAGATCGGAGAGCTCGTCGACGGTAAGAAAGCGATCGTCGAACTCGACATGATCCTCGAGTCCGAGCTCGAGCACGCGCCGCTGGAGGGTCAGCCGGTATCGCTCGCCCTCGCGCCGCGCGATGTCTGGGTGCGTGCGGCCGGCGATCGTGTACGTGATCTCCGGGTGTCGCTCGATCATTGCCGGCAGCGCTTCGATCACCGTCTCCAACCCCTTGCCGGGCGAGATCAGACCGAAGGTGGAAAGCCGGAATGTGTCGCCGTCGGACAGTCTCGTCGGAGGCTCTTCGCGTTCGCGCGCGGCGCGGGCGGTGATACGCGCCGGTGCTCCGTGCGGGACGATCCGCACCTTCTCCTCCGGGCACGTGCCCGAATCGATCAGCAGCCGACGTGCTGTCTCTGTCATCACGATCACGAGCTCCGCCTCGCCGCACAGCTCCGTCAGCACCTCTGCTTGGTGCGGCGTCGGCTCAGAAAGCACCGTATGCAGCGTCACCACGAGTGGTTGCGCAAGTTCGCGCGCAAACGACAGCACGTACTCACCGTCGCGTCCGCCGAAGATCCCGTACTCGTGCTGGAGCAACACGACGTCAACGTCGAGCCGTCCGAGCATGCGGGCTGTGCGGACGTAGTCGCCGCGGACGGCCTGCGCGATCGTCGCGAGCACGCCCCGCCGCTGCGGGCTCGACGGTTCGTGCACGACCGCGACCAGATCGGCCCTGACGCCCCCGGTACCCGCGAGCGTCGCCCGCAGATCGGCCGCGAAGGTACCGATCCCGCATGCACGCGGCGGGTAGGTGGAGACGATAGCGGTGCGCATGCGCTAGCTCTGCATCCGCTGCGGCTGCTGCATGTCGCCGCTGAGCGTCGTCGGCCGGCGCACGAGCTCGAGCACGCGCTTCGGGCTCTTGTTCATGGTTTCGCTCCCTCTTGTGACCTCCCGAACAGCAAGCGGCGGGCTCGTGTGGAAGTCAGGACACGGGGACGCTGAAGCACACGGTAGCGGATGCGGCGCTATGCTCAAGGCCGCGCGTGGTTGAGCGCGAAGCCGCCTGGGCTCCGAGGTCCTTCCGACTTGCTGACGACCTCGAGGAGCAAGGAGCGGACGGCCTGTGCCAAGGCTCGGTATGGGAGTTGCTTGGGTGAGGACGCGTAGCCGACTCGTGACCGGTGTCTGCTTCACGCTCGTCACGGTCACGGCGTGCGTCTTGGTCGGTCAGCGTCTGACGCATTCGAGTTGGCCGCTCGCGCACGCACGGATGCTGCTCGTCGGCCTCGCCGCCGTGTGCTACTTCGCAAGCTTCATCCTGCGCGCACGCGGCTGGCATCGATTGTTCCCGCCCGAGCAGCAGCCCGACCAAGCTCGCTGTCTCGCCTCGGTCGGCGCGGCGGCCGCGAGCGGTGTCGTGCTGCCGTTCCGGCTCGACTATCTCGTCAAGGTCGGAACGTTGCGCAGGCTCGGCGGAGTCCGCATCGGCTTGGAAGCAATCGCACTCTCGATCGTCTCGCTCGGGATGGTCGACGCGGTGGCGATGCTGCCGCTGTCGGTTTCAGCCACCGCGACCAGTTCTGCGAGCTTCCGCGGGCCGCTGCTGATCGTCGTCGCCTTCGGTCTCGCCTGCTGCGCGTTGCTCCTCGCGAGCGCCCGCCTGGTGCGCCTTCCCATGTTACGCCGAAGCCGCCGGTTCGCCGCGATTTCCGATCACGTCTCTGCGCACAGGACGCGGCGCGGGCGTCGCAGCGCGATCATCGCCGGCTTCTACCTGTTCGCCTGCTGGACAACGCGTGCTCTCGGTAGCACCCTGCTCCTGAGCGCGCTCGGCCTCGCCTTCTCACCGACGACGGCGCTCTGCGTCATCTGTCTCAGCGCCGCCGCGGGTGTCATCCCGATCACCGCCGGTGGGGCAATCGCAAACGTCGGCGCCACCGCCGGCATCCTGCTCGCACTCGGGGTCGGCAAGAACGTCGCGATCAACTTCTCGCTGGCCTCCGGCCTGCTGCTCGTAACCAGCGC
>JBOGZQ010000214.1:0-4899 GCA_050697375.1 Gaiellaceae bacterium
AGCGGGGCGGGAGCGTGCGCTGACGCAAGGCGCAGACGACCCCTCCGCTCGACCGGCTCCGGAAGGAGCCTTTTTCATGCCCGAAACCGTGATCGCAACCGACCTCCTCACCCCGCTCGGGGCATACCTCCGCCTGCGCGAGGACGCCCGCGGGTCGTTCCTCCTCGAGTCGGTGGAGCGCGGCAGGCTCGGCCGCTACTCGTTCGTCGGGCGGAGCGACCGCTTCGTCACCTTCGAGGAGGCGGAGCTGCTCGGCGAGCCGGTCGTCGGCTATCTCGGCTACGACGCTGTCGCCCGGCTCGAGCCGACCGTGCCGCTCCCGGAGGACGGCCCCGACCTGCCGGAGAGCCGCTTCCTCGTCCCCGACGTGCTCGTTCGCTTCGACCACGCGCGCGGCGTGGCCGAGATGCTCGTCGGAGAAATCGGGACCATGCTCGACGGGCCGCAGCCGGAGCTCCCGCGCGGCGTGGGCGACCGCGGCCCGTTGCAGCGCTATCCCGACCGCGAGGAGCACCTCCGTCGAGTTCTCCGCGCGAAGGAGCACATCCGCGAGGGCGACGTCTTCCAGGTCGTCGTCGCGCAGCGCGCGGTCCGCCCCACGTCCGCTTCCCCCGCCGAGCTCTATCGCGCGCTCCGCCGCGTCAACCCGTCGCCGTATCTCTTCCTGCTCGAGCTGGACGACGTCGCGCTCGTCGGCAGCTCGCCGGAGACCGTCGTCAAGTGCGAGGGCTCGCACGCAACGCTCAACCCGATCGCGGGGACGATCGCGCCCGGCGAAGGCGATGCGGAGGCGCTGCTGTCGTCGGAGAAGGATCGCGCCGAGCACGTCATGCTCGTCGACCTCGGCCGCAACGACCTCTCGCGCGTGTGCAAGCCGGGCTCCGTGCGCGTCGAGCGGTTCATGGAGCCGGAGCGCTATTCGCACGTGACCCATCTCGTCTCGGAAGTCGCCGGCGAATTGCGCGACGACCAGACCCCGTTCTCGCTCCTGCGCGCGTGCTTCCCCGCGGGGACGGTGTCGGGGGCGCCGAAGGTGCGCGCGATGCAGATCATCTCGGAGCTCGAGGGCTATCGCCGCGGCATCTACGCCGGCGCCGTCGGCTACGTCTTTCCGGCGGAGCGCGCGATGGACACCTGCATCGCGATCCGCACGCTCGTCTTTCGTGACGGCATTTGCTACTTGCAAGCCGGCGGAGGGATCGTCGCCGACAGCGACCCTGCCGCTGAGCACGACGAATGCCTGAACAAGCTCGCTGCGCTCGAAGCCGCAATAGACCTCGCCGAACGATGATGCTCCTCATCGACAACTACGACTCTTTCACGTACAACCTTGCGCACCTGTTCGGCGCGCTCGGAGTCGACGTGAAGGTCTTCCGCAACGACGAGATCGACGCCGACGAGGCGGAGCGGATGACTCCCGCGCAGCTCGTCGTCTCCCCCGGCCCCGGCCGACCCGCCGACGCGGGCGCGACCGAGGAGATCGTCCGCCGCCTCGGCCCGACGACGCCGACGCTCGGCGTCTGCCTCGGCCACCAGGCGATCGTCGAGGTCTTCGGCGGCGAGGTCGGCTACGCGCGCGAGCTCCTGCACGGGAAGGCGAGCCCCGTGCAGCACGAGGGCGGCGGCCTGTTCACCGGCCTGCCGCAGCCGTTCGACGCGGGCCGCTACCACTCGCTCGCCGCAACGCGGCTGCCCGACGTGCTCGAGCCGACGGCATACGCCGACGATGGCGAGGTGATGGCAGTGCGCCACCGCGAGCTGCCGATCGTCGGCGTCCAGTTTCATCCCGAGTCGGTGCTCACGCCCGACGGCCCGGCGCTCGCGCGCAACTTCCTCGAGGGGCGCCTGTGATCCAGAAGACGATCGCCCGCCTGCTCGACGGCCACGACCTCACGCGTGACGAGGCATGCGAGTCGATGCGGACGATCATGCGCGGCGAGGCGACTCCCGCGCAGATCGCCGGCTTCCTCGTCGCGCTCCGCGCGAAGGGCGAGACCGCGGACGAGATCGCGGGCTGCGCGGACGCGATGCGCGAGCACGTGCTTCGCGTCAACCCGCAGCGCGCCGACCTCGTCGACATCGTCGGGACGGGCGGCGACGGCGCGAACACGTACAACATCTCCACCGCAGCCGCCTTGGTCGCGTCCGGAGCCGGTGCGGCGATCGCGAAGCACGGCAACCGCGCCGCCTCGTCGGCGAGCGGCTCCGCCGACGTCCTCGAAGCGCTCGGCTTCCGGCTGGAACTCGCGCCGGAGCGGATCGAGCAGTCGATCGACGAGCTCGGCTTCGGCTTCCTCTTCGCGCAGGCGCACCACCCGGCGATGAAGCACGCCGCGCCCGTCCGGCGCGAGCTCGCCACGCGTACCGTGTTCAACGTGCTCGGCCCGCTGACGAACCCCGCCGGTGCGCGCGCGCTCATGCTCGGCGTCTACTCCCCCGCGCTGACGCGCACGCTCGCCGACGCCCTCGTCCGGCTCGGCGCCGAGCGCGCGTACGTCGTCCACGGCGCGGGCGGGATCGACGAGCTGTCGCCGTGCGGGCCGAACCTCGTGTGCGAGGTCGAGAACGGAAGCGTGCGCGAGTACGAGCTCGACCCGCTCGAGCTCGGCGTCGAGCGCTGCGACCCGAGCGAGCTGCGTGGCGGCGACCCCGCGACGAACGCGGCCGCGCTGCGCGCAGTCCTGGCGGGCAAGGACGGCGGCCACCGCTCGGCGGTCATTCTCAACGCGGCGGGCGGAATCGCCGCCGCCGGCCACGCCGAGAACCTGCGCGAGGGTATCGTCCGCGCGCGCGAGGCGCTCGACTCCGGCGCCGCGGCGGCGCGCCTCGACGAGCTGGTGGAGTTCTCGAATGCGGTTTAGGGACGCACTCGCGCAGCCGGGGCTCGCCGCGGTCGCGGAGTTCAAGCGGCGCTCGCCGTCGATGGGCGACATCCGCCCGGACGCGCGCATCGAGGACGTCATCCCCGCGTATGCGCGCGGAGGTGCGAGCGCGATCTCCGTGCTCGTCGACGAGCGCTTCGCCGGTTCCATCGACGATCTCCGCGCAGCGCGCGCCGTGACGGACGTACCGCTGCTCGCAAAGGGCTTCTTCTCGACGGAGGAGCATCTGCGCCAGCTGCGCGAGGCCGGCGCGGATGCCGCGCTGCTGATCCTTCGCGATCTCGATGACGAGACGATGGGACGCCTCATGCAGTACGCGGCGAGCATCGATCTCGACACGCTCGTCGAAGCGCACAACATGGACGAGCTGACACGTGCGGACGCATCGGTGATTGGAATCAACGCGCGCGACCTCTCGACGTTCGCAATCGACCGCGATGCGCAGCTCGAGCTCGTCGCGCGCGCTCACGCGGACGTCGTCATCGCCGAGAGCGCGGTCCATTCACGGGCGCAGGCCGCCGCCGCGGAGCTCGCCGGCGCGGACGCAGTGCTCGTCGGCACGTCGCTCATGCAGGCGGCCGATCCGGAGGCGAAGCTGCGAGAGCTGATCTCGCGGCCGCTCGTGAAAGTCTGCGGCCTGACGCGCCAAGAGGACGTCGACGTGGCCATCGAGGCCGGCGCGGACCTGCTCGGCTTCATCTTCGCCGAGGGCTCGCCGCGCAAGGCTCCCGCGGTGCTCGACGTCCCCGCGACGGCACTTTCGGTCGCGGTGTTCGTCGGCGAGGCGGAGGAGCGCGGCGCCGACCTCGTGCAGTTGTACGAGCCCCAGGAGGGATCCGTGCGCGGGCGCGACGCAATCCTGTATCGCGACGGTCACGCGGTCGCGCGGGTGGCCGATCTCCCCTGGGAGGGGAACGATCCTGAGCACTGGCAGACGGCGCGCGGAGACGACCGCCTCGTCCTCGCGGGAAAGCTCGGCCCCGACAACGTCCGCGCCGCGATCGACGCGGTGCATCCGTGGGCGGTCGACGCCGCGTCACGGCTCGAGGCGGCGCCCGGCATCAAGGATCACGACAAGGTCAGGGCATTCGTCCGGGAGGCGCGATGAATTTCGGCGATTACGGCGGACGGTACGTCCCGGAAACGCTCATTCCCGCGCTCGACGAGCTCACCGCCGGCTGGGAGGCCGCGAAGACGGACGACGCGTTCCACCGCGAGCTCCACCACCTCCTGACGTCGTACGCGGGGCGGCCGACGCCGCTCACGCTCATCGAGCGCTTCGCGCCGGGCAAGCGGATCTACCTGAAGCGCGAGGACCTCCTCCACACCGGCGCGCACAAGCTGAACAACGCGCTCGGCCAGGCGGTCTTGGCGCAGCGGCTCGGCAAGCACCGCATCGTCGCGGAGACGGGTGCGGGCCAGCACGGCGTCGCCACCGCCACCGTCTGCGCACGCTTCGGCCTCGAGTGCGTCGTCTACATGGGCGAGGAGGACATGCGCCGGCAGCAGCCCAACGTCGAGCGGATGGGGCTGCTCGGCGCCGAGGTGCGCCCCGTCGACTTCGGCACGAAGACGCTGAAGGAGGCGACGAGCGAGGCAATCCGCGACTGGATCACGAACGTCGAGACGACGCACTACCTCATCGGCTCGTGCGTCGGCCCGGCGCCGTACCCGGAGATCGTGCGCGATCTCCAGCGCGTGCTCGGCGACGAGGCGCGCGAGCAGATCCTCGCCGCCGAGAGCCGCCTCCCGGAGGCGGTCGTGGCGTGCGTCGGCGGCGGCTCGAACGCGATCGGCCTCTTCTACGCCTTCCTCGCAGACGAGGACGTGAAGATCGTCGGCGTCGAGGCGGCGGGCGCCGCGTCGCTCGGCAGCGGCCGCGCCGGCGTCCTCCACGGCGCGCGCTCGTCCGTCCTCGCGGACGAGGACGGGCAGATCGCGGACGCGCCCTCGATCTCGGCCGGGCTCGACTATCCCGGCGTCGGCCCCGAGCACGCGTACCTTCGGGACATCGGCC
>JBOGZQ010000215.1:0-2289 GCA_050697375.1 Gaiellaceae bacterium
CGGACAGACGAGATCTGCACCGTCCGTCCGGCGGGCGAGCTCCACTCGACCCGCCGTCTCAGCACGCCGGCCCGAAAGTCGAGGGTGCGCTCGTGAGTGCGGCACTCCCCGAAACGGACATCGAAGGGCTCGTCGTCGACGAGCAGGCGAATGATCTTGCCGTTGGTGACGTTGGCCACCATCTGGCCTGCCTCCGGATAGCCGTAGCCGCCTTCCGCGTAGGGAAGCGTGCGCGCTTCGTAGAACCCGTTCAGGTAGGTACCGGGGAGGCCGTTGGGTTCGCCCTCGTCCAGGTTGCCGCGCAGGCCGATGTGACCGTTCGCGAGCGCGAACACCGATCCCGCTTGGGCGATCACGTCCAGATGCAGCTCGGTCTCGCGCAATGCCCACGGCTCGACGCTGAAAGCGGGATGGTCGATCACGCGTCGAGCAACTCTGCCAAGTCGGAGACGACGATGTCGGCGCCATGCGCGCGCAGCTCGTCCGCCTGGCCGACCCGGTCGACGCCGACCACGCAGGCGAAGCCGCCGGCCCGTCCGGCCGCGACGCCGGCGAGCGCGTCCTCGAACACCGTGGCCTCCCCCGGCGTCACGCCGAGCGCCCGCGCGGCGGCCAGGAACGTGTCCGGTGCGGGCTTGCCCTTCAGATGGTCGCGCTCGGCGACGATGCCGTCGATGCGTTGCTCGAACAGATCCTCGATCCCCGCTGCGACCAGCACCTCGCGGCAGTTGCTGCTCGACGACACGACGGCCCGTCGTAGACCCGCCTCGCGCACCGCGCGCACGTAGCGCACCGAGCCCTCATAGGCCTCCACGCCCTGCTCGCGGATCAAGCGCAGAACGATCTCGTTCTTGCGGTTCCCGAGCCCGTGAACGGTCTCCGCAGAGGCCGGGTCGTTCTGCTCGCCTTCCGGGAGGTCGATTCCGCGCGCCGCCAGGAAGGCCCGCACACCGTCGTAGCGGGGCATGCCGTCCACGTACTCGTCGTAATCGGCGACTGGATCGAACGGCAGAAACGGTCCGCCGGCTCGCGTCGCCCGCTCGCGCAGGAAGCCGTCAAACATCTCCTTCCAAGCCGCCGCATGAACCTTTGCGGTCTGCGTCAGCACACCATCCAAATCGAACAGGCACGCTCGCACGCCCTCGGGCAAACCGAGCATCGCGGAAAGCCTACGAGGTCTACGCACGCGCTCGTGCGACTCGCTGGTCATCCGGTCACAGCCCCGCGCCCCAGTTCAGCCTGCGGAGAGGGCGAGTTGTGTTACGCCGAGCAAGGTCAGCGCGATCGCAGCGGCGCGGACGCCGGTGAGCCTCTGGCGCAGGAAGATGCTGGAGAGCACCACGGTGACGACGATGGAGGCATTCGAGGACGCGGCCGCGACGGAGACGGGCAGACCCTGCAGGCCGAGGAAGTAGAACACCGAAGCGATCCCGATCATCGCGCCGACGCCGATGCCTGCCAGCGTGCGTCTCGTCATCGGCGGCCGCGGCCCCTTCACCGCGAGCGCAAAGGCGGCAACCGCGGTCATCGCAATCGCCATCAGGCCGTTCAGCTGCAGGGCGTCCAGGCTGCGCAGAGCCGGCTTCTCGAGGAAGGCGCCGACACCGATGATCGCGATGTAGCTGGCCATGATCACGAATGCGCGGATCGGACGAGCATCCTTGCCCGAGCTCGTATCGGGGTTGACGCCATATCGGGCCGGCGCATGCGCGAGCAAGACCACACCTGCCATCGTGCAGGCAAGCCCGGTGATCTTCAGCGCCGTCACCGACTCGCCGAGCGCGACGATTCCGAGCAGCGTCGTGATCGCGATGTACAGATTCGAGAACGTCACCACCGAGGAGACGGGCAGGTAGTCGAGCGCAAAACAGTAGAAAAAAGAGCCGATGCCTGTGAGCAGACCGATGCCGAGACCAATGAGCGCCGGCCGCGCAGCGGGAAACGTGAGGCCATGGGCGGCGATGAGCGCGACCGCGGCGGCGGCCAAGCTGCCGGTTCGAATCAGCGCGTTGAGCTGAAAGGCCCCGAGGCCGCGCCCGACCGGACTCTCGACGAAAGAAGCGACGCCGACGAGCACGACGTATACCGCCACGTACCCGAGCGAGAGGCTGATCATTCGGACGGTCCACCGCTGCCGCTAGCAGCGAATGAGATGCGGCACGCCGTGACAGCCGACGAGTGACGGATCAGGTCGGGAGTGCCACCGACAGGCGGGAGTGTCGGCGGTCACGTCGGGCCCTGCTGGCGGATAGCGCGGCCGGAGATCGCTTCGGTCACGACGCGGATGAC
>JBOGZQ010000216.1:0-15929 GCA_050697375.1 Gaiellaceae bacterium
CCCATGCACCTTGGCCTCCGAGGCCGCCTTCTCGCCTTCCTCACGCATGACGTTGTCTACTTCCATGCGCGCCTTGGCCACCAGCTCCTCGATGCGGGCAGGATGGATGCGGCCGTCGACCACCAGCTTGGACAGCGCCAAGCGGGCGATCTCGCGCCGTACAGGATCGAAGCCGGACAGGATGACCGTATCCGGCGTGTCGTCGATGATCAGGTCAACGCCGGTGGCGGCTTCGAGGGCGCGGATGTTGCGACCCTCGCGGCCGATGATGCGGCCCTTCATGTCGTCGGACGGAAGCTCGACGACGGTCACCGTCGTCTCGGCCGCGTGACTCGCGGCGACGCGCTGGAGCGCGTCGGCGACGAGGTTCCGCGCGCGGCGCTTCGACTCCGCCCGCGCCTCCTCCTCGAGCATGCGGACGCGCCGCGCGAGGTCGTGGCGCGCGAGCTCCTCCCCACGCTGGAGCAGCTGCGCCTTCGCCTCCTGCTGCGTCATCCCGGCGATGCGCTCGAGCGCTGCCTGTTGCGCGCGCTTCACCTCCTTCAGCTCTTCCTGGAGCGCCTTCAGATGCGTCTCCCGGTCGGAGATCCCCTGGTCGCGGCGTGCGACCTCGACGAGCCGCCGCTCGACGTCCTCCTCCTTCGCGAGCACGCGCTCCTCGATCTTCACGACGGCCGAGCGCCGGTCGGCGAGCTCGCCGTCGATCTCCGCGCGGAGGTGCACCGCCTGCTCGCGCGCTTCGATCTGCGCCTCGCGGCGGACCGCCTCCGCGTCGCGCTCCGCGTCTTCGACGATCTGGCGGTGGAGGCGTCGAGCCTTCCCGACGCCGGTGGCGCCGAAGACCTGTACCGCCACGAGCGCGAGGATCGCTCCCGCTACGACTCCGGCGGCGACTCCGATCGCGATCAGCACGGGCGACTCCTCACGTGGAGGGTTTCGCCTGCACGCAGCCGATCCGGGCCGCCCAGCTGTGTCGGCGCGCACGCGCGCGCCCGCCTGCGCCGCCCTACCTCAGCGGCAGCCTCCGGCGCGTCTCGAGAAGAGGTCGAAGTCGATTCTCACAGCGTTTGAAGCGTTTCGGAAAAGCTCGTTTGCAGGCAAAACATTGGATGAAGCGTGGCACTGGATCGTACCGCCGATCACGGCTCGGGTGCAAATCCATGGGCCGCGAGCCAGCGCTCGCTCCGCCCCTCGGCGACGAGCGACCGGGCGCGTTCGTGCTCCGGCTCGAGGGCCGCGAGGGCGGCCTCCAGCGGTTCCCCGGCGAAGCCCTCGTGCTCGAGCCGGTAGCGGATCGCCTCGTCCCCCCACCCGCGGCCCGCGAGCGCCGTTGCACGGGCGGCGGCGGCGCGGCGGTCGTCGAGGATCCCGCTCCGCTCCAGCGCCTCGAGTGCCTCCTCCCGCGCCGGCGAATCGATGCGCGCCTCCAGCGCCCGCCGGGAGAGGTCGCGGTGGCGGAGCGCCCGGACGGCGACGCCGAGGGCCTTCGCCCGCCGGAGCTCCTGCGCAAGCGTCCGTGCCGCCTCGCGATCGAGCGCGCGCCCGACGAGCAGGCCGGAGCGAACGACCGCGTCTGCGGGAAGCGTCCGCCATGGGGCGCCGTCGAGCTCGACGTCGACCCGGTTGCGCGGACGCTCCCGTAAGGCGGTGATCGTCCTCACGCCGAGACTTCTGCTTCGACCTCCTCGGCCTTCGCTTTCGACGGCTTCCCGTTCGGCGACGGCTCCTCCACCACAGGCAGCAACCGTGCGGACACGATCTGCTCCGGCCCGAGGTCGAGCTGGATGCGCTGGAGGATCTGCTGCGTCACGTCGGGATGCTCGCGCAGGAACGCGGTCGCGTTCTGCCGGCCCTGACCGAGGCGCTCGTCGCCGAAGCTGAAATACGAGCCCGACTTCGACACGACCTTGCGCTCGATGCCGGTGTCGAGGACGGTGCCCTCCCACGAGATGCCGGAGCCGTAGATGATGTCGAACTCGGCCTGCTTGAACGGCGGCGCGACCTTGTTCTTCACCACCTTCACGCGCACGCGGTTGCCGTACGCCTCGACGCCTTCCTTCAGCGTCTCGATGCGGCGGATGTCGAGGCGCACCGACGAGTAGAACTTCAGCGCGCGTCCACCCGGTGTCGTCTCGGGGCTGCCGAACATGACGCCGATCTTCTCGCGGAGCTGGTTCGTGAACAGACAGATGGTGTCGGTGCGGTTCAGCGTGCCGGCGAGCTTGCGCAGCGCCTGGCTCATGAGCCGCGCCTGCAGGCCGACGTGCGAGTCGCCCATCTCGCCTTCGATCTCCGCCTTCGGCGTGAGCGCCGCGACCGAGTCGATGGCGACGACGTCGAGCGCGCCCGAGCGGACGAGCAGCTCGCAGATCTCGAGCGCCTGTTCGCCCGTGTCGGGCTGCGAGACGAGGAGGTCGTCGATGTTGACGCCGATCCGCTTCGCGTACGCGGGGTCCATCGCATGCTCTGCGTCGATGAACGCGCAGATGCCGCCGCGCCGCTGCGCCTCGGCGATGACGTGGTAGACGAGCGTCGTCTTGCCCGAGGACTCGGGACCGAAGATCTCGACGACGCGGCCGCGGGGCAGGCCGCCGACGCCGAGTGCGAGGTCGAGCGCGAGCGACCCGGTCGAGACCGCGCCGACCGAGACGGCGGCACGGTCGTTCATCTTCATGACCGAGCCTTTGCCGAACTGGCGCTCGATCTGGCCGAGCGCGACGTCGAGTGCTTCGTTTCTGTCCACTTACGTACCTCCTAGGGCAACTGACGCGAGAACCTCGTACTCCGCCCCGGTGGGACGCAGCCGGGACAGATAAGCAGAGGCGTCGGACGGAATGAGAACATATGTTCCCATGTTCCCCAGTCCCGGGTGGAGTCCTGCGCGCTCCCGAAAACGGCCGACCGTGAGGTGCGGGAGCCACGGGCGCGCCTCGCGCCGATACACGCCGGCCTCCTCCAGCCGCCCGTGGAGGCCGGCCGCGAGCACCCCCGCCCGGCCGCCCTCGTCGTCGAGGACGAGCATGGCGACGCTCCGGGTCTCCCGATACCGCACGGGCGTGAGCCGGATCTCGCCGTGCACCGTCGCGGCGACCCCGCGCAGGGCGTCGAGGACGCCGGGGAGATCGCCGGCGGGACGGTGGCCGAGGAACGCGAGCGTGACGTGCAGGTGCGCGCGCGGGACGATGCGCATCCCTTCGAGCCGCTCGCGCTGCCAGGTCTCGAGCGCGTCGAGATCGGCATCGCTGAGCCGCAGGCCGAGGAAGAGCCGAAGCCGTTCATCCCCGCCCACGCTAGTGGCCGAGGTCACACGACTTCGTCACGGGTCCGCGTCAGCAGCCGGCGCAGGAGGTGGAGCGCGATGACGGCGCTGCGCGCGCGGATCGAGTCGCGGTCGCCGGGGAACGTGAGCTCGCGAGCGGTCCCCCCGTCGGGCCCTTCCGCATGGAGGTAGACGAGCCCGACGGGCTTCTCCTCTGTCCCGCCGCCCGGCCCGGCAATGCCGGTGACCGCGACGGCGACGTCGGCGCCGAGCCGCCGGCGCGCGCCGCGAGCCATCGCCTCCGCGACCTCGGCCGACACCGCGCCGTGCGCTGCGAGCAGCTCCTCGGGCACGCCGAGCGCCGCCTGCTTCACCTCGTTCGCGTACGCGACGACGGACCCGACGAAGACGTCGCTTGCTCCTGGGATCGAAGTCAAACGCGCCGCCACGAGCCCACCCGTTTCGGACTCGGCGGTCGCAAGCCGCAGCTCTCGCGCTCGACAGAGCGCGAGGACGTGCTCCTCGACCGGCCGTTCGTCGCGCGAGTACAGCCACTGCTCGATCGGCGGCAGCAGCGCAGCCTCCAGCTCGTCGGCGCGCACCTCCGCGCCCGGCTCGACGACGAGGTCGACGTGGATCTCGAAGTCGCGCGCGCAGATCGTCGCCTCCACTCCGTCGCCGTCGCCGCCTGCCTCGTCCAGCGCGCGGGCAACGGCGGACTCGCTGACGCCGAAGAACCGGAGCACGCGCCGACCCGGCGCCTTCGTCCGCGCCAGGAGCCGGCGGAACGCATCCGTCTCGAGCGCATTCGGCCACAGCCGCTGCAGCTCGCCCGGCGGCCCCGGAAGGACGACCACCACCTTGCCGTCGTGCTCGACGAGGAGGCCGGGAGCGGTGCCGGCGAGGCCGAGCGAGAGCGCGCCCGCCGGCACGGTCGCCTGTTTCGTCACTCCCGGCTGGAAGTCGGCGTACGACCGCTTCAGCCGCTCCGCCGCGGCCCGGGAAACGCCCTCGATCTGCCGCTCGAGATCGGTATCGACATGGACGTCGCGCCCGAGCGCGCGCGCGACCATCTCCACGGTGCGATCGTCGTGCGTCGGGCCGAGGCCGCCCGAGACGAGGCACGCGTCGGCCGTCACGCCCTCGCGCAGCGCCGCCTCGAGCTCCTTTGGGTTGTCGCCGACGATGACGATGCGCGCCGGCTCGAGGCCGAGCCGCAGCGCCTCCGATGCGAGGAACGGCCCGTTGCGATCGGTGCGCTCGCCGCGCACGAGCTCGCTGCCCGTGACGACGACGATGACGCGAGGACGCGGCGGCACTAGCCGGCGAGCGACGTGCTCGTCGGAGTGACGATCACGCGCAGCGTCTTTCGCGACGGAAGCGAGACCGCTTTGCCGTTCAGGGTCATCCGCAATTCGTGCGGGTGACGAAGCATGATCCAGAAGCGCGATCCGGCGACGGCCGTCAGCTCGCCGCCGCGAAGCGTCCCCTCGTACAGGAGCTTGCCTTCGCTCGAGCCATGGCGAACCTCGATGTACGTCCCCGCGCCTGAGAAGGAGAGGCCCTTGGGCGCACTCGTCACCTGCGGGAGCACCGACGGCGCCGGCGGCGACGATCCGCCGAACTTCCACGCGGCGATGACGAGCGCGGCGAGGACGGTCATGCCGACGAGCGCGAGCAGCACCGCGCGCCGTTCGAAGCTCAGCTCGCGCTGCCGCTGCCTCGAACGGCGCGGAGCCGGCGCATCGACGAATCCCTCGGCGACGAAGCGCGACTCGTACTCGTCGACGTACAGCTGGCCGTCGAGGCCGAGGAAATCGGCATACGCGTGGAGGAAGCCCTTGACGTACGTCTCGGCCGGAAGGGCGTCGAACTGCTCCTCCTCGAGCGCGCGCAGGTACTTCGCGCGGATCTTCGTCGCGAGCTCGGCCTGCGAGAAGTCGAGGCCCTGGCGGGTGCGGGCCTCCCGCAGGCTGGTTCCGAGCTCGAACACTAAGACACGATTGTAGGCGGACGGAGGACGGCGAACTGGTCGGTGATCTCCAGCTCGGTCGAGACGAACCGGTACACCGCAGCCGGGCGCCCGCCGCCCTGGCCGTAGCGGCGCTGCTCCCCCGTGTCCTCCAGGAGGCGGCGGCGGATGAGGACGCGCTGGAGGTTCGTCGCCGAGACCGAGTGCCCCAGAGCGGCGCGATAGATGTCCCGCAGCTCGGCCATCGTGAACGAGGCCGGCGCGAGGGCGAACCCGAGGTTCGTGTACGAGAGCTTGCCGCGCAGGCGCTCCCGGGCCGCGAGCAGGATCGGCCCGTGGTCGTAGGCGAGCGGCGGCAGCTCGTCGACCGGGTGCCAGCGCGTGTCCGCCGGGACGGCCGGGTCGGCATCGCTCGGAACGAGGCCGAGGAACGCGGTCGCAAGCTCGCGGCACCCGGGGCTCCGGTCCGGCTCGCTGCGCGTCTCGAGCTGCTCCAGATGTGCGACCTCGCGCACGTCCACCTTGTCGGCGAGGTGCCGGAGCATCGACTCCTCGAGCGTCTCGTCCGCCTCGAGGACGCCGCCGGGGAGCGCCCAGGCGCCCGCATACGGCTCGCGGGCGCGCTGCCACAGAAGTGCCTGAAGCCGCCCGCCGCGCACCTGGAGGACGGCCGCGAGGACCGCGTGCGCGGCTGTTTTCGCTTGGGAGTCGGGAATTGTGTACACTCGCCCATAGGTTATCGACTTTGAGGAAGAAACTCGATCACGACGTTGCGATCGTGGGCGCCGGAGTCGCAGGCCTCATCGCCGCCCTCACTGCCGCGGATAGCGGAGCCGCCGTCCTCGTTCTCGCGAAGGGCGCGGTCGACTCTTCGAACAGCTGGGCCGCCCAGGGCGGCGTCGCAGCCGCCGTCGGCCCCGACGACGACCCGTCGCTGCACGCGGCCGACACGCTCTCCGCCGGGCGGGGCCTCTGCCGCGGGAGCGCGGTCGACCTCCTCACCCGGGAGGCGCCGGAGCGGATCGAGGAGCTCGTTGCCTTCGGCGTCCGTTTCGACGACGGACTCGGGCGCGAGGGCGGCCACTCCCGCAGCCGCGTCGTGCACGCGGGTGGCGCCGAGACCGGCCGCCGCATCGCCGAAGTGCTCGCCGCGCGCGTACGCGAGCACTCGCGCATCCGGATCGAGGAGCAGCGCGTCGACTCGGTCGCGTCGCTTCCCGCCCGCGCGGCCGTCCTCGCGACCGGCGGGTACGCCGCCTTGTGGGGGCGGACGACGAACCCGCGCGGCGCGGTCGGCGAAGGCGTGCTGCTCGCCCACGCGGCCGGGGCCGCGCTCGCCGACCTCGAAATGGTGCAGTTCCATCCGACGGCGCTCCTCGACGACGGCTTCCTCCTCTCCGAGGCGCTGCGCGGCGCCGGCGCGACGCTCCTCGACGACGACGGCGAGCGCTTCACGGACGAGCTCGCGCCGCGCGACGTCGTCGCCCGCGCGATCGCGGCGCGCGACGGCGCGTCTCTCGACCTGCGCGCGATCGAGCGCGATCGCTATCCCAGCCTGATGGCGACGCTCGTGCGCGCCGGATACGACCCGGCGGCCGAGCCGATCCCCGTCTCCCCCGCAGCGCACTACGCGATCGGCGGCATCGTCACCGATCTCGACGGGCGCACGACCGTGCCCGGCCTGTACGCGGCCGGCGAGTGCGCGTGCACCGGCGTGCACGGCGCGAACCGGCTCGCGTCGAACTCGCTGCTCGAGTGCCTCGTCTTCGGCCGTCGCGCCGCCCTCGCCGCGCTCGACGGCCCGGCCCTGGGCTCGGACGGCGTGCTTCCGCCCCGCGCCGACGCCGGCGCCGACTTGTGGCGCGACGCGGGGCTGATCCGCAACGAGGACGGCCTTCGTCGTCTCGTCGACTCGGAGGATCCCCTCGTCCGCCTCATCGGACGCAGCGCACTCGCCCGCACCGAAAGCCGCGGCGTCCACTTCCGCGAGGACTTCCCGGGCGAAGACGCGCGTCTCTCCGGCCATCTCGTCATCCGTCCCGGCGGCGCCGACCCGGAGCTCGAGGCATGGAGCTGACGCAGGTCGACGTCGACCGCGTCGTCGCGGCCGCGCTGGACGAGGACATCGGCAGCGGCGACCGCACGACCGCGGCGCTCGTGCCCGCCGCCGCGCGCTGCCACGCGCAACTGCTCCTCGAGGAGCCCGGCATCGTGTGCGGCGTCGAGGTCGCCGCAGCGGTGTTCCGCGCCGTCGACCCGTCCGTGCACGTGACCGTGCTCGTCGACGACGGGACGGCCGTGACCGATGTTCCCGCAGTCCTCGCGGAGATCGAAGGGCCGGCGCGCGCCGTCCTCACCGGCGAGCGCGTCGCGCTCAACCTTCTCGGCCGCCTCTGCGGGATCGCGTCGCTCACACGCCGCTTCGCCGAGCTCGTCGAGGGCACCGATGCCGTCGTCCTCGACACGCGCAAGACGACGCCGGGGCTGCGCGCGCTGGAGAAGTACGCCGTCCGTTGCGGCGGCGGCTCCAATCACCGCGCGGGTCTGTACGACGCCATCCTCGTGAAGGAGAACCACCTGCGCATCGCCGGCGGCATCACCGCCGCCGTGGCGGCGCTGAACGGGACCGCGGACGTCGAGATCGAGGCCGAGACCCTCGAGCAGGTGCGCGAGGCCCTCGACGCGGGCGTCGGCCGCATCCTCCTCGACAACATGGACCCCGAGCAGGTCGCGAACGTCGTGAGGGTCACCGCCGGCCGCGCGAAGCTCGAGGCATCGGGCGGCGTCTCGCTCGCAACCGTTCGGTCGTACGCCGAGACCGGCGTCGACTTCATCTCCGTGGGCGCGCTCACGCACGCAGCGCGCTCGCTCCACGTCTCACTGGAGGTCGAATGACTGTCACGACAACGCTGCACGAGGAGGTGCGCGCGCTCGCGGAGGAGCGCGATGCCGTCATCCTCGCGCACAACTACCAGCGGCCGGACGTGCAGGACGTCGCCGACTACGTCGGGGACTCGCTCGGCCTGTCGCGCCAGGCGGCGGCCGCCGGCGCCGACGTGATCGTCTTCTGCGGCGTCCACTTCATGGCGGAGACGGCCGCGATCCTCTCGCCGGAGAAGACCGTGCTGCTTCCGGATCTCGGCGCAGGCTGCTCGCTCGCAGCGTCGATCACCGGCGAGCAGCTGCAGGCATGGAAGGCGCAGCATCCCGGCGCGGTCGTCGTCTCCTACGTGAACACGACCGCGGAGGTGAAGGCCGAAAGCGATTACTGCTGCACGTCCGGGAACGCGCAGCAGGTGATCGAGGCGATCCCCGAGGACCAGGAGATCCTGTTCCTTCCGGACATGTACCTCGGGTTGTGGCTCGAGCGGGTCACCGGGCGGAAGCTGACGATCTGGCTCGGCGAGTGCCACGTGCATGCGGGCATTCGTCCGGCCGACATCGAGCGGTGGGAACGAGACGCGCCGGACGCAGAGCTGCTCGTCCATCCCGAGTGCGGCTGCGCGAGCCAGGCGATGGCGTTCGCGAGCGAGCGGACGCAGATCCTCTCGACGGAGAAGATGGTCGACTACGCGAAGCGCTCGCCGAAGGAGCGGTTCCTCGTCGCCACGGAGACGGGCATACTGCACCGGCTGGAGCGCGAGGCGCCCGGGAAGCGGTTCGAGCCCGTGCGCGAGGACGCGGTCTGCCGCTACATGAAGGTGACGACGCTCGAGAAGGTGCGCGACTCGCTGCGCGACCTGAAGCACCGGGTCACGGTCGACGAAGCCACGGCCGCGCGCGCCCGCTTGGCCATCGAGCGCATGGTGTCCATCGGAGCCTAGGCCGGTACCAGGTACCTCGGCGAAAGGCGTACGAAAATGCGACGGCCGCCGCAGTGGTGCGGCGGCCGTCGTGACGAACTCGTGACCGTACCTGGTACCGGCCCTTGCGCTAGCAGTGCCTGCCGGTCACGTAGGTCTTGCCCGGCCCGGCGGTGTCCGCCGTCTCGAGCAAGCCGCCGGCAGGCGTGCCGACCGACTCGAAGGTCTTCGCTCCGGTCGCAGTCAGCGACTGTCTCGCATGGAGCCCGACCGTCGCCAGCGGCACGCTGATCTTCACGAGGCCGTGCGCGGTGTCGAGCGACCCGGTCGCCGACCCATCCTGGTTGTAGAGCGTCCCTCCGGTTGCCGACGTCTCGACCGTTCCGTAGAAGAAGTCCACGGGCACGCCTGGGTTGCTCGTGTCCTCGGTCGTTCCGGGCATCTCGGCGCCGACGAAGCGCGTCGCGCCGCCGGCCGTCCACAGCTCGTACCAGACGTCGCCGTCGCCGGCGATCGCCGTCGTTCCGCCCGGCCCGTCGTCGAGGCTCTTCACGAGGATCGTTCCCGTGAGCGTCGAGCCGCTCGTCGAGAAGCCGCCGGCGAGGATGTCGAGCGAGCTGACGTTGCCGGTGCTGCCCTCCGGCTGCGCGTCGCCGGACTGGTCGGTGAAGACGGTGCATGCCGGTGACGGCACCTTCGCCGCCGCGGCCGGCGTCATCGCCGAGGCGATCCGCGCGTTCATCGCCGCCACGTCGAACGAGCCCATGCCGGTCGCGAGGTCGTAGCCCGGCGTCGCCGGATACGGACCCGTGTCGCCGAGGATAACGTCGTGGAAGCCGGTGCTCTGGTACTCCCGGTACAGCGGGAGCGCGGCAAAGCCGAGCTTGTTCGCATGGCCGGACTCGAGCCTCGCCCACACGCCGAGTGACAGCGGCGAGGAGAGGCTCGTGCCGCCGACTGCCTCCGGCGAACCGCTCACGTAGACGTTCGCACCGCTGTTCGGGTCGGCGTCCATCGCGATGTCCGGCAGCGTCTTGCCTGCGCATGCCGCGGCGTCGACGCACGCGGTGCCCGTCGGCGGTGCGACGCCCTGCTGCCAGAACGGCTGGATCTCGAAGATGCTCGGGCCGCCGCCGCCGGCGAGCCAGGCCGCCTCGTCGTTGTACGAGCCATCCGTGTTCGTCAGCAGCGTGGTCCCGCCGGCGGACACAACGTACGGCGACGACGCCGGATAGTTCACGTCGGGGATGCCTGCGGGAACGCCGTTGTTCGGGGCGACCGGGCAGAAACCGCCCGTGTCGCCGGAAGACGCAAACACCGTCTGACCCTGTGCCGCCGCTTCGGCGAAGATCTGATCCCACGCGACCATCGAGCCGTCGAGGTACGCCTGGTATTCGCACTCGCCGAACGATGCGCTCCCCGCCTGTGCCTTGTCCTGCGAGGCGAACGAGTTGAACGCGAGGGCGAGATCGGAGTCGGTCAGCGTCGTCGCGCTGTACACGTACAGTCGCGCGACGCCATCCGCCATGCCGGTTGAGAACTGCGTGTCCATGTCCCACTCGTCCGAGGCTTCGGCGGGACTGCGCAGGCCCGTGTACACGAGCGTCACCGGAACCTGCGGGAGCTTGTCCGCCCGCTCCTCGGTGCGAAGGTCCTGCACGACGCCGCTCATGTCTCCGGCGCCGAAGATGGCGACGGAGGTGCGCGACCCGCCGGGCGTCTTGCCGACGTCGTACGCCTTCCAGAATCCCTGCGGCGTGTAGGAGACGAGGTAGCTTGGGATGTCGCCGAGGACCGCGTTCAGCACGTTGGTCACCGTCGAGGTCGCTTGCTGCGTTGTCGAGGTGAGGGTCTTCTGCACCGTGCCGCCAAGGAGCCCGCCGACGGTCTTCGTCACCGTCGTCGTGGTCGTTCCGACGGTTGCCTGCACCTGCGCCACGAGCGCCTGGAGCCAGTTCGGCAGCGTCGCGGCCATCCGCTTCTGGACGTTCCCGGACATCGTCGCGGCGTTGTTCAGGCCGAGGACGGAGAGGACTGCGCCGCCGAGCGAAGCCGGCACCTCGGCCGCCGTCGAGTTGGCGAACATCGTCGCTCCGTTGACTTGATACGAAACGAGGTGCGTGTTGAATGCCGCTTCCGCCTGGGCCGCGGTCGCGTCACCGGTGACGAACAGCCGGTTCGTCGTGATGGCGACGTTCGTCAGCCCTTGCGTCGTGAGGTACTGCTCGACCGCCTGCGCCGCCGACAGCGTCGGCGCGTATTGCTGGACGAACTGCTCGGGCGTCAGCTGCACGCCGGAGCGGATCGCGCTCTGCAGTCCATTCGCGTTCCTCATCCGCAGGGCGACCGAGACGTGAAGCGGCGTCGACGGCGAAAGCGCGCCGAGGCTCGTCCCCTTCAGGCTCAGACCCTGCGTCTTCGTCGGAGTCCACCCGCCGGAGGCGGCGAGGGCGGACGAGCCGACGGCGAGCACGAGAGCCGCAGCGACCGCGAAAGCGATGCTCCGCATAGAGAAACCTCCTCGAGATTGGCGATTCCTCAACGCCGCGGCGGCGGCGGCGGATACGGCCTAGTGCTCGAGCCGGACGAGGAGCTCGTAGAAGCCGACGGCGATCGAGGCCGAGAGGGCGATCGCGATCCCCGCGACGGCGAGCCAGGTGGTCGCCCGCACGCGCCCGCCTCCCCCGGCCCGCTCGAGCGTCCGCCGGATCCGGCCGCGGGCGCCGCGCGCGAGGAGGAGCGCCCCGACGCTGAGGGCCATCCCGATCGGGATCCCCCACACGGCGTCGAGGAGGTGGATCTTCCCGGTCTGCCGCGACAGGAGGACGGCGGCCGGGATCACGACCACGCCGCCAAGCGCCGCGATGAGCGCGAGCGAGGCCCGGTGATTGGGACGGCTGGTGCTGACGCTACGGCTACTGCTTGACATACGGCTGTCCGTCGGCCTTCGGAGGGACGGAGCGGCCGATCACGCCTGCCACGGCGACCAGCGTCAGGACGTACGGCAGCGCCTGGAAGAGCGTCGCCGCCGAGCTCGAGTACACCGGCAGCCTGTAGGCGAGCGCAGTCGAGAAGCCGAAGAGAAGCGCCGCACCCCACGCGCCGAACGGCCGCCAGTTGCCGAAGATCATCGCCGCGAGCGCGATGAATCCTCGGCCCTCGGTGATGTTCTCCGTGAAGCTGCCGCCGAGGAACCCGATCGAGATGAACGCTCCGCCGAGCGCCGCGAGCATTCCGGAGACGACGACCGCCGCGTAACGCACTGCGTAGACGTTGATGCCGACGGTGTCGGCTGCGCGCGGATGTTCGCCGCACGCGCGCACGCGCAGCCCGATCGGCGTCTTGAAGAGGACGATGTAGGAGAGCGGCACGAACGCGATGCCGACCCAGATCAGCAAGTTCAGGTCGCCGATCGCAGGCCCGATGAACGACGTGTGGTCGATGACGGGGATCTTCACGTTCGGAATCGACGAGACGCCCGACGGGATGTTCTGGTTTCCGTACAGCTGCTCGAAGAAGTACCCGGTCACTCCGAGCGCGAGGAAGTTGATCGCCATCCCGCTGATGATCTGGTTCGCTCGTAGGTGGATCGACCAGTAGGCATGGATGAGCGCGAAAAAGCCGCCGCCGAGCATCGCCGCCAAGATCCCGACGACCCAGCTGCCGCCCTTGTCGGCCCCGTAGACGCCCCAGAAGGCGCCCATCAGCATCATCCCTTCGAGACCGACGTTCACGACCCCGCTCCGCTCCGACACCATCCCGCCGAGTGCCCCGAAGGTGAGCGGCGTCGCGAAGACGAGCACCTGCGCGATGAGGTCGGCACGGAACACGACCTGGAGGTTCGCGGAGCTCGAGCGCGTCGCGAGCACGCCGAGGGCTATGCCGATCACACCCGATGCGATCGCGCCCCAACCGAGACGGCGGGTCCCGCGCGTCACCGCCCACAGGCCGGCGGCGATCGCGAGCATGCCGATCACGATCGGCACGAGTGGCGAGCGCGCGGTGAACGGAGGGATCGCGCTCCAGAACGCAGCGACGCCGAGCACGCCGCCGAAGACGGCGATCGCCTTCGGCCGGAGAGCCCAGTGCGTCGGCTGGAGCGCCTGTGCGTGGTTCGTCACGTCACAGCCGCCTCAGCTCGGCGTCTCGGTCTCAGCTTCCGCCGCGAGTTCCAGATGTAGAGGATGAAGACGTCGGCGCCGACGAAGAGCACGATGAGCCCCTGGATCATCGACGTCAGGTTGCCGGCGAGGCTCGGGTCGAAGACGTTCGGATTGAGCCCGCGCGTCGTACCGTAGAGAAGGCCGCCGAAGAGGAACGCCGCGATGCCGGTGCCGATCGCGGTGTTGCGCCCGAGCAGCGCGACCGCGATTCCGAGAAAGCCGATCTGCGAGGCCTGCACGTCGAGGACGCCGAACTGAAAGAGGTAGCCGAGCATGTCGAGCGCGCCGGCGAGCCCCGCGAATGCACCGGAGATCGCCATCGCCTGGATGTACTTCCGCCGCACGTTGATTCCGCCGTACGCTGCAGCCTCGGGGCTGAAGCCGACCGCGCGCACCTCGTAGCCGAGCGTCGTGCGGTTGAGGATGAGCCAGAAGACGAAGAGCGCTGCGATCGCGACGAAGAAGCCGTAGTCGAGACCCTGCAGGACCGAGCTTCCCCAGAAGACCGGGATGTGCGCGCTCGGGACGACGGTCCCCGACTCCGGAGCGGCCGGGTTCACCGTGTTCTGCAGCGGACCACCTTGACCGAAGAGGTACTGGCCGCCCCAGATCGCGATCCAGTTGAGCATGATCGTCGAGATCACCTCGTGCGCGCCGGTCGTCGCCTTCAGGAAGCCGGCGATGCCCGCCCAGGCCGCTCCGGCGAACGCAGCGGCGCCGATCCCGAGCAGCACGTGCGGCAGCGTCGGCCAGCTCGCGAACGAGATGCCGACCCAGTTCGCGACGATGAGGCCGACGAGGTACTGGCCCTGACCGCCGATGTTGAAGAGTCCGCAGCGAAACGGGAACGCAACGGCGATTCCCACGAGCATGAGCGTCGTCGCCGTGAGCAGCGTCTGGCTCAGGTTGAACGCGTCGAGGTGGATCGTGTTCGTGTCCCAGGGAATGTGGAAGAGCCAGTTGAAGCCGGCGCCGTCCCAGATGCCCCTGTAGGCGGTCAACGGGTTGTGTCCGGTCGCCGCGACGACGACGCCGCCCGCGAGGAACGCGAGCACCCCCGTCAGCACCGGCACGACGAGACCACCCGCGCGCTGCGCGGCGCCGAGCCGCACGACGAAGTCGGTCGACGGTTCCTGCTCCGGCGGAACGTTCGCGGTCGGAGCCGCCTGTTCGCTCACGCTGCCGTCTGCTTTCGTCCACCGAGCATCTCGAGCCCGATCTCCTCTTCGCCGACGCCCTCCGCATGCTCGCCGACGATGTGTCCCTCGTACATGACGAGGACGCGGTCCGCGAGCGAAAGCACCTCCTCGAGCTCGAGCGAGACGAGCAGGATCGCATGCCCCGAGTCGCGCTCGGCGACGAGCCGCCGGTGCACGTACTCGATTGCGCCGACATCGAGACCACGCGTCGGCTGCGCAGCAATGAGCACGGCTGGGTTGCGCGCCACCTCGCGCGCGACGACGACCTTCTGCTGGTTGCCGCCGGAGAGCGCGCGCGCGAGCGTGAGCGGGCCGCCACCGCGCACGTCGAACTCCTTGATCAGACGTCCCGCGCGCTGGACGAGACGGGCCGGGTAGAGCCAGCCACGTTTCGAGTCGGGTGGCTTGTCGTAGTCGTGCAGTGCGAGGTTCTCGGCGAGGGTGAACTCGAGCACGAGCCCGCGGCGATGCCGGTCCTCGGGAATGTGGCCCACTCCCACGTCCAGCATTCGACGGGCGGTGATGTGGCCCTCGACCTGCGTGCCGTCGACGGTGATCGAACCAGACTCGATCCTCCGCAGGCCGGTGATCGCTTCGACGAGCTCAGTCTGTCCGTTGCCGTCGACGCCGGCGATCGCGACGATCTCGCCCTTGCGCACGGAGAACGACACACCGCGCACCTTCTCGAGCTGCCGGTCGTCGAGCGCGTGCAGATCGTGCACCTCGAGCGCGACGTCGGACGGCGCGGCCGGCGCCTTGTCGACGCGCAGGAGCACGTCGCGCCCGACCATCATCCGCGCGAGGCCCTCTTCGGTCGCACCCGGGCCGGGCACGCTGTCGATCCGCTTGCCGCGCCGAAGGACGGTGATCCGGTCGGCGATCTCGAGCACCTCGTTCAGCTTGTGACTGATGAAGATGATCGACAGCCCCTCACGCTGCAGGGTGCGCAGGATCTCGAACAGGTCGGACGCCTCCTGCGGCGTCAGCACCGCCGTGGGCTCGTCGAGGATCAGCAGGTCGGCGTTCCGGTACAGCGCCTTCATGATCTCGACGCGCTGCTGCTGGCCGACGCTGATGTCCTCCACGCGCGAATCGGGATCGACGGCGAACTTGAACGTCTTCGCGATGTCGGCGACGCGCCGGGCGGCGGCTCCCTCGTCGAGCAGCACGCCCTTGCGTGGCTCCGTGCCGAGCACGACGTTCTCGGCGACCGTCATCACCGGGATGAGCATGAAGTGCTGGTGCACCATCCCGATCCCGGCCTCGATCGCCTCGCGCGCCGACGAGAACGAGATCGGCTTCCCGGCGAGGCGGATCTCTCCGGCGTCGGGCTTGTAGAGCCCGTACAGGATGTTCATGAGGGTGGACTTGCCGGCGCCGTTCTCGCCGAGCAGGGCGTGCACCTCACCGCGGCGGACGTCGAACGAGACACTGTCGTTCGCAACGACGCCTGGGAACTCCTTGCGGATGTCCCGCATCTCGAGGACGAGGTCGTCGGCCACGTAGGCGTTGTCTATCAGGCCGGAGAAGAAG
>JBOGZQ010000217.1:0-7491 GCA_050697375.1 Gaiellaceae bacterium
TCGCCGCGGGCACAGCAGCAACGACCGTGTCAGACACCGGCGGCCACCGGAGACCGAAGGCCGAGGAGGTCGAGCAGGCGGCGCGCGCGGTGCGCGTACGTGTGCTCGTCCAGGACCCGTTCGCGCGCGCGCCGGCCGAGCTCCTCCGCCTGCGCCGGGTCGGCGAGCAGCTCGCCGTACAGCGCCGTCGCTTCGTCCGCGTCCGCTGCAACGCGCAGCTCGCGCTCGGGGTCGAACCAGCGCTCGAGACCGCTCACGGGGTTGGAAACGATCGCAGCGCCGCACGCCGCCAGCTCGAACGGCCGGCACGTCGACGACGCGAACGTGTCGGCGTGCGCGCGCCGCGTGACGTTGAGGTTGATGTGCGCCGACGAGATTGCGTGCGGGAAGACGTTGAACGGGACGCGCCCGATCGCGCGCGCGTGACCCGTGTCGCCGCGGTAGTCGTAGCCGCCGATCGCGAAGTCGACGTCGCCGAGGCGCCGGCTCGGCTCGCCGATCAGCTCGCGCATCCACTCGCGCCGGAACTTGTCCGAGTGGCCGTAGAAGAAGACGTCCATCTCCTTCGCGACGTCGTGCGGCCGGAAGAGCCCCGGGTCGGCGGCCCAGTGCACGACCTCGGCGCGCCGAGCTCCGAGCTCGCGCAGCCGCTCGAGCGCGCCTTCCGAGTTCCCGACGACTATGTCGTACTCGCCCGGATCGGCGCCGACGTAGTAGTTGAACCCGCTCGTATCGGTGCCGCCGTACTCGGGGAGGCTCATCGGCAGGTCGCCGTCGTAGTAGACGATCGGCACGCCGAAGCGGTCCCGCACCGCCGGAGCGATCCCGCGGAAGTGCGCCATCGGCACGGTGAAGACGATGACCGCATCGACGCCGCCCTCGCGCTCGATCACATGCTCGAGATGGCGGCGCCACCGCGGCGTGACATAGCGCCAGATCGCCTCGCGCACGCTGCGGTCGACGACCGTGTCGCCGGGCTCGTCCTCCGAGCGGCGAACGAACTCCTGTCGCTGCACCTTCGCGACGAGGCCGCGCGCAGCCGCGAACGCCTCCGCCTCGCGGTACAGCGGGTTCGGCGCGGTCCGCCACCACGGCGACTCGACCGCGCGCCCGCGATACGTCGTCACGATCAGGTCCACTCCCGCCTCGGCCATGCCCTTCCAGAGCTGCCACCAGGCGGGCGTACAGCCGTAACGGAAGTCGAGGTCGGCCGCGGACGCGACCGCGAGCACCTTCGGCGCCTTCATCCCGCGAATTGTGTCAGCGGGATCTGAAGGATCAGTAAGCTCCCCGCCTCGCCGCCACGGCGGGCAGTGTCTTGGCGAGGATGGAGATGTCGAGCCAGATCGACCAGTTCTCGAGGTAGTAGAAGTCGAGGCGCACGAGGTCGTCGAAGCTCAGGTCGATGCGGCCGGAGACCTGCCAGAGGCCGGTCATTCCCGGCAGTACGAGGTAGCGCTTGCGGTGCCAGTCCTCGAGCTGGACATAGTCGCGCAGCGGCAGCGGCCGCGGCCCGACAAGCGACATCTCTCCGCGCACCACGTTCAGCACCTGCGGGAGCTCGTCGATCGAGTAGCGGCGGAGGATCTTGCCGACGCGTGTGACGCGCGGGTCGTCCTTGATCTTGAAGAGCGGCCCCGACGCCTCGTTCGAGGCCTCGAGCGCAGCCTGGCGCAGATTCGAGTCCACGTACATCGAGCGGAACTTGAACATCCCGAACTCGCGCTCGCCGAGCCCGACGCGGCGGTCGCGATAGAAGACGGGCCCGGCCGAGTCGAGCTTCACCGCCAGCGCGAACACGAGCCACGCAGGCGACGCGATCACGATTATCGCCGTGCTGACGACTATGTCGAACGCGCGCTTTACCGCCCAGTCGAGCCCGGCAAAAACCGGCGGGCGGAGCTCGAACAGCGGCACGCCCTGCCCGGGCACGTACTCGCCGCGCTGCGTGAGCAGCTCCGCCGTCGTCGGCGCGATGCGCACCTTGACGCCGCAGCGGTGCGCCTCCTCGACGAGGTCGAGCAGCTCCTCCTCCTCGATCCCGACGCTGCTGACGATCAGCTCGTCCGGCTTGTGCTCGCGCAGCACGTCTCCGACTCTCGCCAGAACGTCGGGCGTGAGCGCACCGACGAAGTCGTAGTCGATGCCGCTGCGTCCGCGCCCGATCGCCCGGCGGAGCGAGTCGAGCCGGTCAGCTTCGCCGACGAGGAGGGCGCGTCGGCGCACGCCCGCTACGCGCCAGAGATCGGCGGTGACGACTTCATAGCTGGCGCGCAGCAGGCCGATGACGATCACCCCGAGCACGAACGCGGTGACGTAGAGCCCGAACGTGGAGTGCTGGTAGCCGGTGCCGACCGAGAACGCGAGCGTGATGACGGTGACGAGCAGCAGCGACGAGACGATGCGGCCGGCGCCGGCGCGGCGCTCGCGAGGCGCGTACAGCCCGGCGCGCCAGAAGACGAGCACCGTCACGACCCAGAGGAACGGCAGCCAGTTCTGCTCCGCGTCCCACGGCAGTCCCCAGAGAATGGGACGCTGGCCGTAGTAGAGCTCGCGCAGGACGAGGGCGAGATAGAGCGCCCCCGCGAGACCCGCGAGGTCGATGGCGACGAGCGCCGCAACGCTGAACAGCCGCCGCCCCAAGGCGCGAACCTGGATCCCGGATGGAAAGACGGGCGCCGAGCGGATGTCGGAGGCGGGAAGCTCCGCCCCGGCACCGTCGCCCGACTCGGTGCCGACAACAGGCTTGGTCGCCACGAGATCGAGAGTGTAGCTCCGCGACCAGCTACGTCCGTAGCCCGAGGACGCCGAGTGACGCGAGCAGCGCATAGCGGCGCTGCGGGACGAGCAGGTCGTAATCGTGGAAGTACGTGTGCACGTAGCGCGGAAGAGGACGCAGCACGGCGCGCGCGAGCGCGCCGAGAGAGTGCGTCGTCGGCAGCGTCGCCGCGGTCGGCTCGCCGGTGCGCGACGTGCAGTCGACGAGACCGAGCTCGGCCACGGTGGCGCGCACGTCCTCGTCCGTGTACCAGCCGCCGCCGCAGAAGTAGCGCGGCTCGAGGCCGCGCTCTCGCATCCATTCCGCCTCCCGCCGCACGCGCGCGGCGGGATCCCCGCCGGTCGGCCGCGCATGGGTGGGGCTCGTCCAGTGCGTGTGCAGGCCGATGGGCGCGCGGCCGGCGGCCGCGCGCGCGCGCTCGAGCCACGGCGCCTCCGCCTCGCCGAACTCCGCGTCCGGCGGGCGCAGCAGCGCGATCACGTCGAAGCCGCCCGGCCGCCTGTGCTGGAGCCGGTCGAAACGCGCCCAGGCCGCATCGTCGAGCGGACGCTCGACATGACAGGACACCACGGCAGACGGTGAAGGCAGACTGTTCCCCATGTGCGGGATCTGCGGACTCTATTCGCCGTCCGGCGCTCCGCCTCCCGCCGTCGTCGACGCGATGCGCGCGCGCATCCGCCATCGCGGCCCCGACCAGGGATCGACCGATGCCTTCGGCCCGTGCGTCCTCGGCCACCAGCGCCTCCAGGTGCTCGACCCGAAGCTCGGCTATCAGCCGGTCGCGAACGAGCGCGGCGACGTCGCCGCCGTCTTCAACGGCGAGCTCTACAACTTCGCCGAGCTCCGCCGCGATCTCGCCGCACGCGGCCACGAGGTTCGCGGTCGCGGCGACACGCCCGTCATCCCCCACCTGTATGAGGAGTACGGCCCCGCCTTCGTCGAGCGGCTCGAAGGGATGTTCGCGATCGCGCTCTGGGACGCACGGGAGCAGCGCCTGCTGCTCGCGCGCGACCGGCTCGGCAAGAAGCCGCTCGTGTGGACGCGACTCGACGACGGCACGCTCGCGTTCGCGTCGGAGGTGAAGGCGCTCCTCACGGTGCCGGGCGTGCGCCGCGAGGCGGATATCGCCGCCCTCGACGCGTATCTCGCGCTTCAGTACGTCCCGGGCGAGCGCACCGGCTTCCGCGACATCCACCGGCTGCCGCCCGCGTCGGTGATGATCGTCGACGCAGCGAGCGCGCGCGTCGATCGGTACTGGCAGGCAGCGGCGCACGTGGAGCAGCTCTCCGACGAGGCATGGCTCGAACGCGTCCGCGAGGAAGTGACCGCTGCGGTTCGCGCGCGGCTCGCGTCGGACGTCCCCCTCGGCGCGTTGCTTTCCGGCGGCATCGACTCCGCCGTCGTCGTGGCGCTCATGGCTGAGGCGTCGTCGCAGCCGGTGCGAACGTTCACCGTCGGCTTTGCCGACGGCCGCTACGACGAGCGCGCGTATGCCCGCGCCGTCGCGCAGCGGTACGCGACCGAGCACATAGAGATCGTGCTCGAGCCGGACGCGGGAGCGACCCTGCCGCGGCTGGCGGAGGCCTTCGACGAGCCGCACGGCGACGACGCGGCGCTGCCGCTCTTCCTCATCTGCGAAGCCGCCCGCGACGAGGTGACAGTCGGGCTCGTCGGCGACGGCGGCGACGAGTCGTTCGCGGGGTATGAGCGATACGCAGCGGCTGCGCTCGCCGAGCACGTGCCGCGGCCGGTCGCCAGCGCAGGGGCGAGCGTCCTGCGGCGGCTGCCGGCGGGCCGGCGCGAGCGCCGCTCACCGCTCTTCCGCGCGGCCCGCTTTCTCGAGGCGGCGGCGGTTCCGGCGGCCGAGCGCTATGGCCGCATCATGCAGGTGTTCACGCTTCAGGAGCGCGCCGACCTCTGGACCGCGGCGGCGAAGGACGAGATCGGCCCGCTCATGTCCGCCGGGTTCCTCCTCGGCGAGCCGACCGAGCCCGGGACGACCGGCCTGCAGCTGCTCGATCTGCAGTCGTATCTCCCCGGCGACCTGCTCCCGAAGTCGGACATCGCGTCGATGGCGCACTCCCTCGAGCTGCGGTCGCCGCTGCTCGACCGCCGCGTCGTCGAGCTGGGGCTATCGCTGCCGGACTCGCTCAAGCAGGAGAGACGAAGCGGCAAGGTCGCGCTCCGGCGCGCGTTCGCGGCCGAGCTCCCGCCCGAGGTGGCGGAACGCGGCAAGAGCGGCTTCGCCCTGCCGCTCGCCGACTGGTTCCGCGGCGAGCTTCGACCGCTCGCGCGCGAGCTCCTGCTGGACGACCGGGCGCGCGCACGCGGCTGGTTCCGGCCCGATGCGGTCGAGCGCCTGCTCGCCGATCATGCGGCCGGGCGCGCCGACAACGGCCACCGGCTCTGGACACTGACGATGCTCGAGCTCTGGCAGCGCACGCACGTCGACGCCGCCGTGCCCGTCGCGTGAAGGTCGTTCATGTTCATCGCATGCGAGGAATCGGCGGCAGCGAGCGCCATCTGCTGACGCTCCTCCCCGCGCTCGCGGAGCGCGGTGTTGAACCGGTCTTCGTCGGCCTCGACGATCCGGCGTGGAATCCGGCCGACTTCTACGAGGCACTGACGGTGCCTGCGGTGCGCATCCCCGCCCCGCGCGACGTCGACCCGTTGCTGCTCACGCGCCTCGTGCGCGGCATTCGAGCCGACGTCGTGCACACGCATCTCGTGCACGCGGATCTCTACGGCGGGCTCGCAGCAAAGCTGCGCGGAACGACGCTCGTATCGACGAAGCACAACGACGATCCCTTCCGCACCGGCGCGTTCCGCTTCGTCGAGCGCGGGCTCGCGCACGTTGCCGACCGCATCGTCACCATCTCCGACTCGCTGCACCGGTTCACCGTCGAGCGCGTCGGCGTGCCCGCGACGAAGGTGGAGACGATCCACTACGGCCTCGACGATCCGCCTGCCGCGTGGGGGACGAATCCGCCCGACGACGTGCCGATAGGCGCACGCGTCGTCCTCTCGACGTCGAGGCTGACGCAACAGAAGGGCATCGACGTCGCCGTCAAGGCGCTCTCGTTTCTGCCGGACGACGTGGTCCTCGTCGTGCTCGGCGAAGGACCGCAGCGCAGCCTCCTCGAAGCACCGCGTGTGTATCTCCCGGGACGCGTCCCCGACGTGGCGGCATGGCTGCGCCGCGCGTCCGTGTACGTGCAGCCGTCTCGTTGGGAGGGCTTCGGCCTCGGCGTCCTCGAGGCGATGGTTTGCGGCCTCCCCGTCGTCGCGACGAACGTCAGCTCGCTGCCGGAGCTCGTCGCCGACGGGACGACCGGGATCCTCATCCCGCCCGACGATCCGTCCGCGCTCGCGGACGCGATCGGCCGAGCGCTCGCCGAGCCCGGCCTGGGCGCGGCCGGTCTCGAGCGCGCGCGTCACGAGTTCTCGGTGGCCCGGATGGCCGACCGGACGGCCGCGCTCTACCAGGCCTTGCTCAGCGCGTCTTCGTAGAGCAGCTCGGTCCGCTCGGTGCAGGAAGACTGGAGGAAGCGCGACAGCGCGCGTGCACGCCCGGCCTCGCCCATCGTCCGCGCCAGGTCGGGATCGGAGGCGACGCGGACGATCGCATCCGCGAGCGGCTCCGCCTCGCCGGGAGGCACGAGCACGCCGGTGACGCCGTCGCGCACGATCTCGCCGAGGCCGCCGATCGACGCCGCGATGACGGGCCGCGCGCGCTCCATCGCCTCGAGCGCGACCATGCCGAAGCCCTCGCCCATCGACGGGACGACGACGATGGTCGCGTTCTCGATCGCGCCCTGGATCGGCGTGACGTGGCCGAGGAACCGCACTGCGTCGCCGATTCCAAGCTCGCGCGCGAGCGCACGCAGCGCCGGCTCGAGCGGGCCGCGGCCGGCGATCTCGAGCTGGAGATCCGGAAGCTCCTTTCTCGCGGCCGCGAACGCGCGCAGCAGGACGATGTGGCCTTTGATGGGGATGAGCCGGCCGACGCACAGCAGGCGCGGCGCATCGCTGCGGACGACCGACGGCTCGCCGTCGGGCTCGATCCCGTAGTGGACGATCTCGAAGCTCTCGCCGTCGAAGCCCTCGATCTCCTCGAGGTAGCGCGCGAGCCCGCGCGAGATCGCGATCTCGACGTGCGCGAGGCTCGCGACGGCGCGATCGGCGAGGCCGAAGTACGGCATCTCGCGGAACTCGTTGAAGCCGTGCTTCGTCGAGAACCGCACCGGCACGCGCGCGAACGTCCCGGCGAGCAGGCCGTACGTCTCCGCGTGGACGAGATGCGTGTGCAGGATCGCCGGCCGGTTGCGGATGAGATACGCCACAAGCTGGCCGAAGGCGATCGGGTCGACGTCCGCGCGGATGCGGATCGCGTCGAGCGGGACGCCGCGATCGGTCAGCGCGCGGGCGAAGTCCCACGCCCCCGGCTCGTCCTCGTGCAACATCAGCATGCGGACGTCCCAGCCGCGCTCGCGCAGGCGCGGCAGCAGCGAGAGCAGGTGCGCCTCCGAACCGGAGATGCCCGCCACCTTCTGCATGTGAATGACCGGGCTACGTCGCATCGGCGAGCCTCAGGATTGCATCCGCCCACGTCTCGACGGAGTGCTGCGCGCGCACCCGCTCGCGGAGCTCCGTCCCGATCGCGTACCGGCTCTCGTCGGAGAGCGCCGCCAGCGCCTGGAGCCGGTCGGCGA
>JBOGZQ010000218.1:0-4855 GCA_050697375.1 Gaiellaceae bacterium
GCCGCCCGGCTTCCAGAGCGGCTCGGGCGCGTTCGCGGCGGCGTTCGCCGCGCGCGCGGCGATGAAGAGCAGGTCGGAGACCCTGTTCAGGTACACGCGCGCGAGCGGGTTGACCTCGGCGTCGAGCGCCGCCAGCTCGGCGCGGCGGGCAACCGTCCGCGCGACGTGCAGCCGTGCCGCGGCCTCGCTCCCTCCCGGTAGGACGAAGCTCTTCAGCTCCGGTAGCGGGTCGTTCAGCTCGTCGCAGTCGCGCTCGAGCGCGTAGACCATCGCCGGGGTGACGCGCAGCTTGTCGTCGGGCCCCGTCCACGGCCGCGAGAGATCGGCGCCGACGTCGAAGAGCTCGTTCTGGACGCGCGTCAGCGGGGTTCGCAGCTTGCGGGGAAGCTCGCCCGCGAGGACGACGCCGATGTGCGAGTTGAGCTCGTCGACCATCCCGTACGCGACGATGCGCAGATCGAGCTTCGACACGCGCGAGCCGTCGCCGAGGCTCGTCTCCCCCGCGTCGCCGCCGCGCGTGTAGATCTTCGTCAGCCGGACGGGCTCGTCGCGCTCACGCATGGCGTGCAATCACGAGCCGCTGGATCTCGCTCGTCCCCTCGTAGATCTCCGTGATCTTCGCGTCGCGGTAGTAGCGCTCGACCGGGAACTCCTTCGTGTACCCGTAGCCGCCGAGGATCTGGATCGCCTCGCCCGTCTGCTTGCGTGCGACCGTCGACGCGAAGAGCTTCGCCTTCGCGCCTGCGTCCGCGTGCGGCCGGTCGTTCTGCTTCAACCACGCCGCGCGGTACACGAGCAGGCGGGCCGCGTCGATCTCCGTCGCCATGTCGGCGAGCTTCTGCTGGATCGCCTGGAACTTCGAGATGGGCCGGCCGAACGCGTGCCGCTCCTTCGCGTATTCGCGCGCGACGTCGTACGCGGCCTGCGCGATGCCGACCGCCTGCGCGGCGATGCCGATGCGGCCGCCGTCGAGCGTCGCCATCGCGATGCGGAAGCCGTGGTTCTCCTCGTCCAGCAGCCGGTCGCGGCCGACGTGCGCGCCTTCGACGACGAGATCGTTCGTGACGGAGGAGTTCAGCCCGAGCTTCTCCTCGTCGCGCGTGATGCGGACATGCTCGGCGTCGAGGACGAACGCGCTGACGCCGCGCGCGCCGGCGGTCTGCTCGTCGGTGCGCGCGAACAGCAGGAACGTCCCGGCGTAGCGGCCGTTCGTGATCCACTGCTTCGCGCCGGTGATGCGCCAGCCGTCGCCGTCGGGCTCCGCGCGCGTACGCAGCGCACCGGCATCCGATCCCGCCTCCGGTTCGGTGAGCGCGAACGCGCCGAGGTGCTCGCCGCGCGCGAGCGGCGGGACGAACCGCGACTTCTGCTCGTCGGTGCCGAACGCGAGCAGCGGCAGCGTCACCGCGCTCGTGTGCACCGCAACCGTCACGCCGACGCCGGCGTCCGCGCGCGAGAGCTCCTCGAGCACGACCACGTACGAGAGGAAGTCCGCCCCGGCGCCGCCGTACTCCTCCGGGACGCACGTCCCCATCAGCCCGAGGCCGGCGAGCTTCCCGAAGAGCTCGCGCGGAAAGGAGTGCTCGCGATCCCACGTCGCCGCGTACGGCTCGATCTCGCGCGACGCAAACTCGCGGGCAAGCTCCTGGATCTCCTGCTGCTCCGGGCCGAGCTCGAAGTCAACTGGGGGTAGCGTAAAGCCGAAGGGCCCCGGTCGGGGCCCTTCAGGATTCGGAAAGACCTTCGCTGTCAGCCGCAGTACGACTCGACGTACGCGACGATCTCGGCATGGGTGCTGCTGCCGAGGTAGTAGCCGGGGCCATGGCCGCTGGCATGGTTCGAAATAGCGATCAGGTGGCCCTGGCAGCTTGCCGTGCCGGGAACCGGCACGGGGCTGTTCGCCGCCGCCGCGCCCGATGCCGCCACCATCGCCGCCGCCACAGCCGCACACGAAATGAACGCCGCCTTCAACACTCGATGTCTCCTTCCATGCTCGACCGCCGCCGGCCGAGCGCCGCAGATTTACGAGCTCACCTTGGTTCGGCGCAGCCAGGAGCGCAACCCCCGACAGGGCCATAGGCAGCCCTCGTTCGAGTGAATCTGATTACGCGGCGGCGGTCTCGCGATACGCGGCGACGAGCTGCGGCTCGCAGTCGTGGAACGCCTCGACGACCACCGGGTCGAACTGCTTCCCCGACTCGGCGAAGATCTCCTTGCGCGCCGCGTCCCATCGGAGCGCGCGGCGGTACGGCCGGTCGCTCGTCATCGCGTCGAGCGCGTCCGCGACCGCGAACACGCGCGCGGCGAGCGGCGTCTCGTCGCCGCGCAGCCGGTCCGGATAGCCGCGGCCGTCCCAGCGCTCGTGGTGCGAGCGGACGACATGGATCCCTTCGCCGCGGAGGAGCGCGACGCCGGAGAGCATCTCCTCGCCGAGCAGCGTGTGCTTCTGCATCCGCCGCCGCTCCGTCTGGGTGAGCGGGCCTGCCTTCTGGAGGATGTCATCGGGGATCCCGATCTTGCCGACGTCGTGCAGGAGGAAGCCGTACTCGATGCCGCGGTCGCGGTGGGCGAACTCGGGATCCATCGCCGCGAGGAGATCGAGCGCGTAGCGGACGACGCGCTGCGAGTGGTCGTGCGTGTCGGTGTCTTTCCACTCGAGCGCGGTCGCGAGCGCCGTGACCGTCTCGAGATACGAGCTCTCGAGCATTGCGCGCTGCCGGCGCTCGACGCCGAGCATGTGCCGCAGATCGCGCGCGTAGAGGAGGAGCTCCTCCTCGTCGCCGCGTTCGACGGCACGCGGATGCATGGTGGGCACCCGCGTGCCGTTCGTGGTGAGGCGGTCGACGACGGCGAGCAGCTCGAGCGGGCTGAACGGCTTGCGCACGAGTGCGTCCGCGCCCGCGTCATCCTCGAGCTCGGAGCCGGTCAGCAGGACGACGGGAAGTGTGCGCGTCTCCGTTGCCGTCTTCAGGCGACGGCAGAGATCCGCGCCCGATTCGCCGGGCATGCGGACGTCGAGCACGACGATGTCCGGCCTTGCCGCGCCGATCCGCTCTTCGGCCTCCCGTGCGGACCCCGCTTCGTCCACCGCCACCTCTGCGCTCTCGAGGGTGACGCGGAGGAGCTCGCGCAGGGCGGGCTCGTCGTCGACCAGCAGGATTCTCATTCCCCCGCCTTGCCTGTCGGCAACCCGGGCGCCGGCGATGAGTCCCCCGAACGGGTTATGCGTACTCGTAGAAGCCCCGGCCGGCTTTCCGGCCGAGGCGGCCCACCTGCACGTACTCGTGCAGGAGCGGGCAGGGTGCGTACTTCGGGTCGCCGAGGCCCTCGCGGAGGACCTCCATGATCGCGACGCACGTGTCCAGTCCGATCAGGTCGGCGAGGGCGAGCGGCCCCATCGGGTGCGCGAAGCCGAGGGTCGCGACCGTGTCGATCGCCTCCGCCCCGGCGACGCCATCCTGGAGGGCATAGACGGCTTCGTTGATGAACGGCATGAGGATCCGGTTGGAGACGAAGCCGGGAACGTCGCGGGCCTCCGCCGGGGTCTTGCCGAGCTCGCGCGCGAGCTCGACGATCGCGGCGGCGGTCGCGTCGGACGTCTCGCGGCCGCGGATCACCTCGACGAGCTTCAGGACCGGGACCGGATTGAAGAAGTGCATGCCGATGACCCGGTCGGGGCGGCGCGTGGCGGCGGCGAGCGTCGAGATCGGGATCGAGGAGGTGTTCGACGCGAGGATCGCTTCTGGGGGGAGGGCGGCATCCGCCCGGCGGAAGACGTCCTCCTTCACGGCTGCATCCTCGACGACCGCCTCGATCATGAGGTCGGCTGGGACGAGATCTTCGGCGGGGGCGATCCGACCGAGCACCTCGGCCGGATCGACCTGGAGGCGAGCGAGGCTCTTCTCTATCGCGCCGAGGCCGCGCTCGACGGCGCCGGGGACGCTGTCGTAGAGGCTGACCCGGCGGCCCGACGCGGCCACCACCTGGGCGATGCCGCCGCCCATCTGCCCCGCGCCAACCACGAGAACGTGATCGAAAGGCACGCGAGGAGGCTAACGCCGATCGCGAGCCAGAGCCATGGGAACGGGGAGCGGTGCGCCGGGGTCACTGCCCACGTCGACGTGTTCACGTTCACGAACGGCCGTCCGCTGCGCCAGTGCACCGACAGCGTGCGGCCGTGCAGCGAAAGGACGAGGTTGTAGATCCCGTTCTGGTTCGTGAGTGGGATCCCGATGCAGTGCGCGACGCCGCGCACTGTGTCGAGCGCGTGGATGAACGGGTATCCGTCCCCCGGATTCTGGTACAGCGTGTAGGCCCAGCGTCCGCCGGGGCTCCACGTGCGCGTCACCGGGTATCCCTGCATCACCCAGCTCTTTTGCGTCCGGTCGGCGATGCGGCCCGGTTGCAGCCGGCCCGTCTTCAGGTCGTACGCGCGTACGACGTAGTGGTCGAGGTCGTTCTGGGCTCCGTGGATGTATTGCACGAGGAACAGCCTCGAAGCGTCCGGGGAAAGCGCGTCGTAGGCGAAGTAGCCGTGCAGCGTGATCGTGCGCTCGATGCGCATGGTGCGGCGGTCGACGACGAGGAATGAGCTCGGCGAGCTGAATCCGCTTTGCAGGGAGGCGAGGACGATCGTGCGGCCGTTGCGGGACAGGCCCTCCGTCCCTGCCGGCGTCGTCGGCAGCCCCCATCCGCCGGCGAGGTTGAGGTCGCGGCCTACCGTCCCGTCCTTGGCCGAGATGGACAGGAGTTGTGTGGACACGCCGGCGGAATCGCCGACGGGGACGTAGCGGGTGCCGCCGAACACGACGCCGCTCCCACCTTGGAGCGAGTAGATCGGCCCGCTGGCGGTCGC
>JBOGZQ010000219.1:0-5863 GCA_050697375.1 Gaiellaceae bacterium
CTCTCGGCCGAGGGCAGCCTGTACACGTGCCTCTTCGCCCTCAAGGGCCACGACCTGCGTGCGCCGCTCCGCGCCGGCGCGACCGACGAGGAGCTGGCCGAGACGCTCCGCGGCATCTGGACGAAGCGCACCGACCGTTACTCCGAGCTGCGCACGTCCGAGACGGCCTCTCTCCCGAAGGTGGAGATGTCGTACATCGGCGGTTGATCCGGCGTAGTCTGCTCCGTAACAGGCCGGAAACAGTCGAAAGGAAGGGCATGAGAGGGAAGAGCATCGTCGCCGGGCTCCTGGCCTTGGCGGTTTTAGCGATCGTTGCGGCACCCGCATCTGCCGCGAAGAACCCGAAGATCGCCGCGGAGGTACCGAAGGCGATCGCGTCCAAGGGAACCCTGACGGTCGCCTCCGACGCGACCTACGCGCCGATGGAGTTCGTCGCGAAGAACGGGAAGACGGTCGTCGGCGTCGACGCCGACCTGGCCGCGGCCATCGGCGACGTCCTCGGGCTGAAGCTCAAGGTCGTGAATGCGACCTTCGACACGATCATCCCGGGGCTCCAGTCGGGCAAGTACGACCTCGGCATGTCGTCGTTCACGGACACGAAAGCCCGCCAGAAAGTCGTCGATTTCGTCACGTACTTCTCCGCCGGCACGTCCTTCTACACGAAGGCTTCCGGCGGCACGTCCGTCACCGGGCTCGCCTCGTTGTGCGGCCTCACGGTGTCGGTCGAGAACGGGACGACCGAGCAGGCCGACGCGACCGCGCAGAGCGCGAAGTGCAGGAAGGCCGGCAAGAAGGCCGTGAAGGTGTCCGCCTTCCCGGATCAGAACGCGGCGAACCTCGCGATCGCGAGCGGCAAGGCGCAGATCGGTATGGCGGACTCGCCGGTCGCGGCGTACATCGTCAAGCAGTCGCACGGCCAGTTCAAGCTGACCGGGAAGTCGTACGGCACGGCGCCGTACGGGATCGCGATCCCGAAGGCCAACGGGATGGCCAAGCCGGTCCTCGCCGCCGTGAAGCTGCTGATCTCGGACGGCAAGTACAAGTCGATCCTGGCGAAGTGGGGCCTCCAGGACGGCGCCATCTCGAACCCGAAGATCAACGGCGCAACGAGCTGATGTGACCTCGGGCGGGGCCGCTTCGGCGGTCCCGCCCGCCGAGACCCGGGCGATCCCGGTCCGTCACCCGGGCCGCTGGTTGGCGGCCCTCGTCATCCTGTTCGGCATCTATGCGATCGCCGTCTCGATGGCGACGAACAAGCGCTTTCAGTGGTCGGTCGTCCGGCAGTACTTCACCTCGAGCCAGATCCTGCACGGGCTCGTGCTCACGCTCGAGCTGACGGCGATCTCGATGGCGATCGGCATCGCGCTCGGCGTCGTCCTCGCCGTCATGCGGCTGTCGCCGAACCCACTCGTCTCCGGCGCGAGCTGGGTCTACATCTGGTTCTTCCGCGGCACGCCGGTACTCGTCCAGATCATCTTCTGGAACTTCATCGGCGCCCTCTATCCGCATTTCGCGGTCGGGATCCCGCTGGGGCCGCAGTTCACCCACGTGGACGTCGCGTCGCACATCACGCCGTTCGTGGCCGGCATGCTGGCCCTCGGCCTGAACGAGGCCGCGTACATGTCGGAGATCGTGCGAGCCGGGATCATCTCCGTCGACGAGGGACAGAGTGAGGCGGCTTCGGCGCTCGGCATGACGCGGCTGCTCACGATGCGCCGCATCGTCCTGCCGCAGGCGATGCGCGTCATCATCCCGCCGACCGGCAACGAGACGATCTCGATGCTGAAGACGACGTCGCTCGTCAGCGTGATCGCCGTCACCGAGCTCCTCTACGCCGCGCAGATCATCTACGCACGGACCTACCAGGTCATCCAGCTCCTCATCGTCGCGAGCATCTGGTATCTCGTCGTCACGACGGTGCTCTCGTTCGGCCAGTACCACGTCGAGCGCTACTTCGGACGTGGCCTCTCGCGAAACCAGACCGAGAGCGTGCTGCTCTCGTGGTGGCGCAACCTGATCGACGTCCCCTTCGTGCGCCGATGAGCGCGATGGTCAAAGCGGAGGCCGTGCACAAGAGCTTCGGCCGGCTCGAAGTGCTGAAGGGGATCACGCTCGAGGTCGAGCCGGGCGAGGTCATGTGCATCCTCGGTCCGTCCGGATCGGGAAAGACGACGTTCATCCGCTGCATCAACCATCTCGAGAAGATCAATGCGGGACGCCTGTGGGTCGACGGCGAACTCGTCGGCTACCGGCAGGCGGGCGACAAGCTGTACGAGCTCCACGATCGCGAGGTCTGCAGCAAGCGCGCGGAGATCGGAATGGTCTTCCAGCGCTTCAACCTCTTCGGCCACATGACCGCCCTCGAGAACGTCGTCGAGGCGCCTGTCCGCGTGAAGAAGGTTTCGAAGAGCCACGCGGCAGCCGCCGCGAGGACGCTTCTCGACCGCGTCGGCCTGGGCGACAAGTACGACAGCTATCCGGCTCAGCTGTCCGGAGGGCAACAGCAGCGAGTCGCGATCGCGCGGGCTCTCGCGATGAACCCCAAGCTGATGCTCTTCGACGAGCCCACCTCGGCGCTCGACCCCGAGCTCGTCGGCGAGGTGCTCGACGCCATGCGCGCCCTCGCGAACGACGGGATGACGATGGTCGTCGTCACGCACGAAATCGGCTTCGCCCGCGAGGTGGCCGACACCGTCGTCTTCATGGACGGCGGCGTCGTGGTCGAGACCGGGAAGCCCGGCGAGATCCTCGTGAACCCCCGCCACGAGCGGACGAAAAGCTTCCTTTCGAAGGTCCTCTGAGCGCAGTTTCCGCGAAAATCCTCTAAAAACCTGTGGCTTAGAAAGCCACGTCCCGTCTAGAATCCCTGTGTGACCACAGTCGTCGCAGCAGGGCGGCGCGTCTTGCCGCGCGGATGGACCGATTTCGGGCGACAGCTCTCGATCTGGTTCGGCTTCTACTTCGCCTACCTGGGCGTGCGCAGCCTCGCCGACCGGAACCCGGCTCAGGCCTTCTGGAACGGCTGGCGCGTGCTCACCTTCGAGCAGCGGACGACGCACAACCTCGTCGAGACGACGACGCAGCAGCTCGTCAACTCCTCGCACTGGCTCCTGACCGTCGCCGCGTGGACGTACTGGAACTCCGAGTTCACCGTCGTCGGGCTTGCGCTCCTCTACGTCTATGTCCGGCACCACGAGCGGTTCGCCCGGTTCCGGAACACCGTCCTCTTTGCGAACGTCATCGGCCTCGTCGGCTACGTCGTGTGGCCGACGGCCCCGCCGTGGATGTTCACGACGTACTTCCAGAACGGCGTCAACCACTCGAACGGCGCCCTCGCGGCCCTTGCGAACCCCTATGCGGCCATGCCGAGCCTGCACGCCGCCGACGCCCTCATCGTCGGGGTCTTCCTCGTCTCCCTCTGCCGCCGCTGGTGGACGAAGGCGATCTGGGCGCTGTGGCCGGCCTGGGTCTGGTTCTGCGTCCTCGCGACGGCCAACCACTTCCTCCTCGACGTCATCGCCGGGATCGGGGTCGCACTCTTCTCCCTCTGGGCCGTCTCCCGGGCCTATCGCGCCCGAGCCCTCATCGCAAACCTGCTATAGTCGCGGCATAGCAAGTTTGCGATTGGAATCCGCTCCGAGCCGCGTCAAGGAGAGCTACACGACGGGCGCGCGCTCCCTCGCACGCCGATCCGTGAGCGGTCTTGCGCGCACGCGCGTGACCCCGAATGCACTCACGACGATGGGCGTCTCGCTCTGCCTCGCCGCGGCGGTGCTCGTCCCGTTCGAAGACCGGGACAAGCTGCTCTTCTACTGGCTCGCCGCCCTCGTGTTCGTCGTCGGCTCGGTGCTCGACGTCCTCGACGGCGCGCTCGCGAGAGCAGGCGGGAAGACGACGCCGTTCGGGGCGTTCCTCGACTCGACCACCGACCGCGTCGGCGAGGGCGCGATGTTGGCCGCGATCGCCCTCGTGTTCGCACGGTCGGGCAACGAGACGGCGGTCGTCTTCACCGTCGCCGCCGTCGCCGGCTCCTTCCTCGTCCCATACGCGCGGGCGAAGGCGGAGTCGCTCGGCCTGCGCGGCGACGTCGGGCTCGGCTCGCGGGCCGAGAGGGTCGTCGTCATCACTGCGGGGCTCGTCCTCGCGCCGTGGGGGATCCTCGAGTGGGCGATCCTCCTGCTCGCGGTGACCGCCTGGCTCACGGTTCTCCAACGCATCCTGCACGTCAGAAAACAATTGAACTCCGGAGGAACGAATGTCTGACTCGAACGGCAAGGTGCGCGTCGCCCTCATCGGCGTCGGCAACTGCGCCAACTCCCTGCTCCAGGGAGTCCAGTACTACAAGGACGCGCCGGACGACCAGTTCGTCCCCGGCCTCATGCACGTGAACCTCGGCGGGTACCACATCAGCGACATCGAGTTCACGGCTGCATTCGACGTCGTCAAGGGCAAGGTCGGCGAAGACCTGTCCGACGCGATGTGGGCGCATCCGAACGACACGATCAAGTTCGCCGACGTGCCGAAGACGGGCGTCACCGTCTCGCGCGGCATGACGCACGACGGCATCGGCAAGTACCTCTCCCAGGTCGTCGAGAAGGCGCCGGGCGAGACCGCCGACATCGTCGGGATCCTCAAGTCGACGAACACCGACGTCGTCGTCAACTACCTCCCGGTCGGATCTGAGATGGCAACGAAGTGGTACGTCGAGCAGATCCTCGAGGCCGGCTGCGCGATGGTGAACTGCATGCCCGTCTTCATCGCTCGCGAGGACTACTGGGGCAAGCGGTTCGAGGAGAAGGGCTTGCCGATCATCGGCGACGACATCAAGTCGCAGGTCGGCGCCACCATCACGCACCGCGTCCTCACCTCGCTCTTCCGCGAGCGCGGCGTCCATCTCGACAAGACGATGCAGCTGAACGTCGGCGGCAACTCCGACTTCCTCAACATGCTCGAGAGGGAGCGGCTCGAGTCGAAGAAGATCTCGAAGACGAACGCGGTCACGTCGATGCTCGACTACGACCTCGGCCCGGGGAACGTCCACGTCGGCCCGTCCGACTACGTGCCGTGGCTGACCGACCGCAAGTGGGCCTCTATCCGGATGGAGGGCTCGTCGTTCGGCGACGTACCGCTCAACGTCGAGCTCAAGCTCGAGGTCTGGGACTCGCCCAACTCGGCCGGCATCGTCATCGACGCCGTCCGGTTGGCGAAGCTCGCGCTCAACAACAACGTCGCGGGCGCACTCATCGGGCCGAGCTCGTACCTCATGAAGTCGCCGCCGAAGCAGATCGTCGACGACGAGGCCTACGAGCTGACCGAGGAGTTCATCCGCAGGAACCGCCGCAAGGTCAAGGGCAAGGACAAGGCGAAGGCGTAGGAGAGACCGATGCCGAAGCGAGAGAGGGCGGTCGCAGCGGCGGCCGTCCTGCTACTCGGCATCGCGTTCTGCTTCGTCATGTACTGGTGGCAGTTGCGCTACCAGTACGCCTTCCATGGCGCCCTCGACAACCTCGACCTCGCGATTCCGTTCGCCGGCCTCGCGGCGATGGTCGTGGGCGGGATGGGCCGAGTCGCAACCGTCCTCGGTTGGGTCGTCCTCGCCACACTCACCGCGCTCGCCTATGTCGGAGCCGCCACGAGCGACAGCTCGACCGCAGCGATCGTCTTCGCCGTCCCTTTCATCTACGGGACGGTTGTCGTGTCGATCATCTTCGCGATCGACCACGTTCTTCGACGCCGCAAGAGGTCGAGGTCTCGGGCAGAGGCGCTATGAGCTTCGAGATTCGCTCGGGCCGGTCGCTTCCTCCCCACGAGATGCTGCTCGAGCTCTCGCACTAGACTCGACGAGTGCGGATCGCGCTCGTTA